>JBEHXS010000007.1:0-34134 GCA_048498575.1 Pseudomonadota bacterium | reverse complement strand
GCCGCGCCGAGCTCGGTGAGCTGCGTGAGGCTGAGCACCGTAAGCTGCCCGGAGTGAAAGCCGTGGACGGGCCGCGACAAAATCGCCGCCAGCGCGTCCCGTGAAATCTTCCCCTGCTCAGCTTCGAGCGCCAAAATCTTGCTGCCGCCGGTGATGAACTCGGCGCCGCCGGCTTCATCGACGTTTATGTGCGACTCCCGGTGGGCGACGATGATGCCGCCGGGCCGCCCATAAGCGGAGAGCGAGAGCAGATTGGCGAAAGTGCCGGTGGCGACGAGAAATACGGCAACGTCGCGCTCGAAAACCTCGCTGAAGCGGCGCTCGACCGCCTTGGTGAGGTGGTCATCACCGTAGGCGGCCCCGCCCTTGTGAGCCGCATCGGCCAGCGCGGCGATGACGCGCTCGGAGGCGCCGGACCAGTTGTCGCTTGCGAAGATCATGGCCCCGTTGTGGATTCCGAAGTGGCAATGCGCAAGCCTCTGACATGCGGCGCTTGCGCGCCGGCGCATGTGCGGGCCTAATGAACCCTGGAGCGCTTGCCGGTCCCTCTGAAATCTGTCATAGAAGAAGTAATAGGACAGGACTACTGTCCAATCGGTCGCCGTGGGGACGACCTTGCTTGTCGCACAGGCAGCGGCAGCAAGCGTTCGGCAGGCCGGGAGGGAAGCTCCGCCACGCTGGCGGCCAATCGCATCAACGACGGCCGTTGGCAGGGTGCATGCATGGGGATGCGCCTGACGTGAAACTGCGCGCCGCAAGGCCGCAGCGGGAGAGGATGAGGGCGATGGAAACGGCAGCGAAGAACGGCGCGCTTGGCACGATCGGGGCAGCGGTTGCCACGAAAGCCGACGCCGTGCGCGCCAACGTCGCCGAGGGCCTTTACGACCCCGCACTGGAGAAGGACTCCTGCGGCGTCGGCTTCATCGTCGACCTGAAGAACAGGAAGTCGCACCAGATCGTCGAGGACGGGCTGCGCATTCTCGAGAACCTCGAGCATCGCGGCGCCGTCGGCGCCGACCCGCTGATGGGCGACGGCGCCGGCATCATGGTGCAGATCCCGCACGAATTTTTCGTCCGCGAGGCGAAGCGGCTGGGCTTTTCGCTGCCGGCGCCCGGCGACTACGCCGTCGGCTACATCTTCATGCCGCGGGACGCCCAGGCACGCGCCAGCATCGAGGAGGTCGTCGCCGAAGCGGTGGCCGCCGAGGGACAGGTGCTGCTCGGCTGGCGCGACGTGCCGACCGACAGTTCGTGCCTGTCCAAGGCGCCCGAGATCGCGGCGACCGAGCCCTTCCACCGCCAGGTGTTCATCGCCCGCGGCAAGGACGTCGCCGACGAGGAGGCCTTCGAGCGCAGGCTCTACATCATCCGCAAGATGATCTCGGCGCGCATGTTCGAGCGCTTCCACGGCATCCAGGCCGATTTCTACATCGTCTCGATGTCGTGCCGGACGGTCGTCTACAAGGGGATGTTCCTTTCCTACCAGCTCGGCGCCTACTACGCCGACCTGCACGACCCCGATTTCCAGTCGGCATTGGCGCTGGTCCATCAGCGCTTCTCGACCAACACCTTCCCGTCGTGGCGGCTGGCGCACCCGTACCGCTTCGTCTGCCACAACGGCGAGATCAACACGGTGCGCGGCAACGTCAACTGGATGGCGGCGCGGCAGGCCTCGGTGTCCTCGCCGCTGTTCGGCGACGACATCTCGAAGCTGTGGCCGATCTCCTACGAGGGCCAGTCCGACACCGCCTGCTTCGACAACGCGCTCGAGTTTCTCGTGCGCGGCGGCTATTCGCTGCCGCACGCCGCGATGATGCTGATCCCCGAGGCCTGGGCGGGCAACCCGCTCATGGACGAGGAGAGGCGCGCTTTCTACGAGTACCACGCCGCGATCATGGAGCCGTGGGACGGCCCTGCCGCCATGGCCTTCTGCGACGGCAAGTACATCGGCGCCACCCTTGACCGGAACGGCCTGCGCCCTGCCCGCTATCTCGTTACCGACGACGGCCGCGTGATCATGTCGTCCGAGGCCGGCGTGCTGCCGGTCGAGGAGCCGAAGATCGTCAAGAAGTGGCGCCTGCAGCCGGGCAAGATGCTGCTCATCGACCTCAAGGCCGGCCGCATCGTCGCCGACGATGAGATCAAGGCGAGCCTCGCCAAGGCGCACCCTTACAAGAAGTGGCTGGGCCGCACGCAGATCGTGCTCGAGGAGTTGCCAGAGGTTGAGCCGCACCCGATGCGGAGCGACGTCTCGCTGCTCGATCGCCAGCAGGCCTTCGGCTACACCCAGGAAGACCTGAAGACGCTGATGGAGCCGATGGCGACCACCGGCCAGGAAGCCGTCGGCTCGATGGGCAACGACGCCCCGATCTCGGCGCTCTCCGACAAGTCGAAGCTGCTCTACACCTACTTCAAGCAGAACTTCGCGCAGGTCACGAACCCGCCGATCGACCCGATCCGCGAAGAGCTGGTGATGAGCCTAGTCTCGTTCGTCGGGCCGCGGCCGAACGTGCTGGACCTTACCGGCGCGGGCAAGCGCAAGCGCCTCGAGGTCCGCCAGCCGATCCTCGCCAACGAGGACCTCGAGAAGATCCGCGCCATCGGAGCGATGGACGACAATCCGTTCCAATCACAGACGCTGGACATCACCTACCCGGCCGCCGCAGGCGCCGCCGGGATGGAGAAGGCGTTGACCGGGCTTTGCGCGGCGGCGGAAGCCGCGGTGAAGGCCGGCATCAACATCATCATTCTTTCGGACCGGCAGGTCGGCCCGGACCGCGTCGCGATTCCCGCGCTGCTCGCCACGGCCGGCGTGCACCACCACCTGATCCGTTCGGGCCAGCGCACCTCGGTCGGTCTCGTCGTCGAGACCGGCGACGCGCGCGAGATCCACCACTTTGCGGCGCTCGCCGGCTATGGCGCCGAGGCGATCAACCCCTATCTCGCCTTCGAGACGCTGACCGCGATGCAAGGCGACCTCCCCAAGGAGGTCGACGTCCACGAGGTCGTGCACCGCTATATCAAGTCGATCGGCAAGGGCATCCTGAAGGTGATGTCCAAGATGGGCATCTCGACCTATCAGTCGTACTGCGGCGCGCAGATTTTCGACGCAATCGGCCTGTCGAGCGATTTCGTGAAGAAGTACTTCACTGGCACCGCGACCACGATCGAGGGCGCCGGGCTGGCCGAGATCGCCGAGGAGACGGTGCGCCGCCACAAGGATGCCTTCGGGCTTTCGCCGGTGCTTCAGGACAACCTCGAGGTCGGCGGCGACTACCAGTTCCGCTTCCGCGGCGAGGCGCACGTCTGGCGCTCCGAGACGGTGGCGGCGCTGCAGCACGCCGCCCGCGGCAACGCCCGCGACAAATATCGCGAGTTCGCCAAGATCGTCTACGACGGCGAGGACAAGTACCTCACCATCCGCTCCCTCTTCCGCATCAAGACCGCGGAGGAAGACGGCCGCGCGCCGGTGCCGCTGGACGAGGTCGAGCCGGCGAAGGATATCGTCAAGCGCTTCTCGACCGGCGCCATGAGCTACGGCTCGATCAGCCGCGAGGCGCACACGACGCTCGCCATCGCCATGAACCGGATCGGCGGCAAGTCGAACACCGGCGAAGGCGGCGAGGAGAGCGACCGCTACAAGCCGCTGCCCAACGGCGACTCGATGCGCTCGGCGATCAAGCAGGTCGCCTCGGGCCGCTTCGGCGCGACCACCGAGTACCTCGTCAACTCGGACATGATGCAGATCAAGATGGCGCAGGGCGCCAAGCCCGGCGAAGGCGGACAGCTGCCCGGCCACAAGGTCGACGCGGTGATCGCCAAGGTGCGCCATTCGACGCCGGGCGTCGGTCTGATCTCGCCGCCGCCGCACCACGACATCTATTCGATCGAGGACCTGGCGCAGCTCATCTTCGACCTGAAGAACGTCAACCCCGCCGGTCAGGTCTCGGTGAAGCTCGTCTCCGAGGTCGGCGTCGGCACCGTTGCCGCCGGCGTCGCCAAGGCGCGCGCCGATCACGTCACCATCTCGGGCTACGAGGGCGGCACCGGCGCCTCGCCGCTGACCTCGATCAAGCACGCCGGCTCCCCGTGGGAGATCGGCCTCTCCGAGACGCACCAGACGCTGGTGAGGAACCGCCTGCGCGGCCGCATCGCCGTGCAGGTCGACGGCGGCATCCGTACCGGCCGCGACGTGATCGTCGGCGCCCTCCTCGGCGCCGATGAATTCGGCATGGCGACGGCGCCGCTGATCGCCGCCGGCTGCGTGATGATGCGCAAGTGCCACCTGAACACCTGCCCGGTTGGCGTCGCCACCCAGGACCCGGTGCTGCGCAAGCGCTTCACCGGCAAGCCCGAGCACGTCATCAACTATCTGTTCTTCGTGGCCGAGGAAGTGCGCGAGATCATGGCGACCCTAGGCTACCGCACGTTCGACGAGATGGTCGGGCAGATGCAGATGCTCGACAAGACGGCTGCGGTGAATCACTGGAAGGCCAAGGGCCTCGACTTCTCGCGCCTGTTCCACAAGCCGACCGCGCCGGAAGGCGTCGCCATCTTCCATCGCGAGAAGCAGGATCATCCGATCCACGACATCCTCGACCGCAAGTTCATCGCCGCGGCCAAGGATGCCCTCGAGCACAAGAAGCCGGTGAAGATCACGGCCCAGATCGCCAACACCGACCGCTCGGCCGGCGCCATGCTGTCGGGCGAGGTCGCCAAGCGCTACGGCCATGCCGGCCTGCCCGACGACACCATCGCGATCAACCTGACCGGCACCGGCGGCCAGAGCTTCGGCGCATGGCTGGCTTCGGGCGTGTCGCTCGATCTCGTCGGCCAGGCCAACGACTACGTCGGCAAGGGCCTGTCGGGCGGGCGCATCTCGATCCGTCCGCCGTCGGACTCCGGCATCGTGCCGGAGGAATCGATTATCATCGGCAACACCGTGCTCTACGGCGCGATCAAGGGTGAGGCCTATTTCCGCGGCGTCGCCGGCGAGCGTTTTGCCGTGCGCAACTCCGGCGCCGTCGCCGTGGTCGAAGGCGCGGGCGATCACTGTTGCGAGTACATGACCGGCGGCGTGGTCGTCGTTCTCGGCGAGACCGGACGCAACTTTGCGGCCGGCATGTCGGGCGGCATTGCCTATGTGCTGGACGAGGACGACACGTTCGCCTCGCGCTGCAACATGGCGATGGTCGCGCTCGAGCCGGTGCCTGAGGAGGACGAGCTGCTCGAGCGCCTGCAGCACCACGGTGGCGACCTCGAATTCATGGGGCTGGTCGACGTTATGGCCGACATGACCGGCAACGACGCCGCCCGCCTCTACATGCTGATCGCCAAGCACGCCCGCTTCACCAACTCCGAGCGCGCACGGATGATCCTCGACAATTGGAGCCAGTACCTGCCGAAGTTCAGGAAGGTGATGCCGGTGGAATACCGCCGCGCCCTCGCCGAGCTGAAGGCGCAGGAAGAGGCAATGCCGCTCCGTCTCGCCGGCGAGTAAGAAAATCACATGGGCAAGGTAACCGGGTTTCTCGAGATCGACCGGCGCGACCGCAAGTACGCGCCGGCCGGCGACCGCATTCGCCACTATCGCGAGTTCGTCATTCCGCTGTCCGAAGAAGCGACGCGCGACCAGGCAGCGCGCTGCATGGATTGCGGCATCCCCTATTGTCACACCGGCTGTCCGGTGAACAACCAGATCCCCGACTGGAACGACCTCGTCTATCACGGCGACTGGCAGCGGGCGCTGATCAACCTTCACTCGACCAACAACTTCCCGGAGTTCACCGGGCGTGTCTGCCCTGCCCCATGTGAGGCGTCGTGCACGCTGAACATCACCGACACGCCGGTAACCATCAAGACGATCGAATGCGCCATCGTCGATCGTGGCTGGCAGGAAGGCTGGATCCAGCCCGTCGTTGCCAAGAAGCGCACCGGCAAGTCGGTAGCGGTCGTCGGCTCCGGCCCGGCTGGACTTGCCTGCGCCCAGCAGCTCGCGCGCGCCGGCCATGACGTCCACGTCTACGAGAAGAACGGCAAGCCCGGCGGACTGCTCCGCTACGGCATCCCCGACTTCAAGATGGAAAAGGACTTCCTCGACCGCCGTGTCGAGCAGATGGAAGCCGAGGGCGTCGACTTCCACACCAACGTCTATGTCGGCGTTGAGATGGACGTCGCCGACCTGCTCAAGATGCACGATGCCGTGGTGCTTGCTGGCGGCGCCGAGAAGCCGCGCGACCTCGCCATCGAGGGCCGCGACCTCGACGGCGTCCACTTTGCCATGCAGTTCCTGCCGCAGCAGAACCGCCGTGTCTCCGACGAGCCGCTCGGCAACGTCATGCCGATCCTCGCCAACGGCAAGCACGTCGTCGTCATCGGCGGCGGCGACACCGGTTCCGATTGCATCGGCACGTCGAACCGCCAGGGCGCGCTTTCGGTGACGCAGCTCGAGATCATGCCGCGCCCGCCCGAGAAGGAAGACAAGGCGCTGACCTGGCCGAACTGGCCGCTGAAGCTCCGCACGTCGTCGTCCCACGAGGAAGGCGCCGAGCGCGAGTTCGCCGTGCTCACCCAGAAGTTCGAGGGCAAGGACGGCAAGGTAACGGCCCTGCACTGCATCCGCGTCGACGAGAAGATGAAGCCGATCCCCGGCACCGAGTTCGCGCTGAAGGCCGACCTCGTGCTGCTTGCCATGGGCTTCCTCGGCCCGGTGCAGGACGGTATGGTCAAGGACCTTGCGGTCAACCTCGACCCGCGCGGCAACGTCGCTGCCGACATGAAGTCGTACAAGGCGAGCCGCGACAAGGTGTTTGCCTGCGGCGACATGCGGCGTGGCCAGTCGCTGGTGGTGTGGGCGATCCGCGAAGGCCGCCAGTGCGCCCGTGGCGTCGACGAGTACCTGATGGGTTCGACGACGCTGCCGCGCTAGCCGTGGCGATCGACTTCACCGGCCACTGCCGTCTGTCGATTGCAGAAGCGCAGCGGCGCATCGACTATCTCAAGCGCACGCGCCCCGACTGGTTCGGCGGCGTGCTCCACCTCACCGACGCCGAAGACCTCGGCCCCTTCGGCGCCGAGATCGCGCGCGAATTCGGCATCGAGGCACAGTCGAAGTTCTCGCTGCATCTGCTGAACAAGGACTGGCTTGCCGAAATGCGCGACGCCGTCGAGTGCGTCTACCAGGTGTTCGGCACGCGCGACCTTGTCATCACCTGGGGCACCGACAGCATTCGCCCGCCGCTCCGCGAATACGAGCCTATGACGATCTAGCTCGCCGGATACCAGTTGAGCAGCCGCACCTCCGCCGCGTCGCCGACCAGTGCCTGGAGCTTCGTCACGTCGGTGCCCGAGTAGTGGTAGGGATAGACCACCTTCGGCTTGAAATCCTTGATCGCCTGGGCCGCTGCATCGATGTCCATGGTGTAGGGCACGTTCATGGGCAGGAAGGCGACGTCGATGCCGGTGAGCGCCTTCATCTCCGGCGTCTCCTCGGTATCGCCGGCGATGTAGATGTGCTTGCCGCCGATGGTCAGGATGTAGCCGTTACCGCCGCCCTGCGGATGAAACTTCTGGCGGTCGGGCGTCGTGTTGTACATTGGGAACGCCGCGATCTGGATGCCGTCCTCGGTCGTGGTGTCGCCATTCGCCATCACCTTGGTCTTGGCCTTCAGGTCGGCCGGCATTTTGTCGGCAACTTCCTTCGGCGCGAGGATTGTCGCGCTGCCGGAGACGGCCTCCAGGATCGGCACGTTGAAATGATCGCCGTGGTCGTGGGTGATAAGGATCAGGTTCGGCGCCGGGAGCGCCTTGTATTCCGCGGTGGGATCGGCGGGCGGCGTGCCCTGCGGCGGTGCCGGATCGACCAGGATGACGACGTTGTTCCAAGTCAGCGTCAGCGCCGCATGATGGATGGCGTGTAGCGCGATCGCGCCGGCGTCGGTCGGAATGGTGTCGTCGCTGGGCAGCGTATCGCCGCGTGCAGCGGCACCCATCATCAGCGCGGCTGCAGCGGCGGCGATCGTGGTCGCGATCCTCGTCATGGTGTCTCTCCCGTGTTCGGCCGGTCCTCGACGGCAATTGAAGCCCTGAACGCGCCCTGACAAGGGCGTCGCGCTTCACTTAGCGTTGATCGAATAGCGGCGCGCCGAGAAGTGTTGCGGTCGCGGCTAGTTGCCGGTCGCCGCTGCCGGAGCAGTCGTTGCCGGAACAGTCGTTGCCGGCCAGGTGAAATCGTCGGCGCGGCCAGCGACCGTCGGCAACGCCTCGCCCTTAACGACCATGAGATAGCCCGGCGACTCCGATTCCTTCGTCACCCCGGTCTGCGGCGCGCCGGCAAGCTGGCCGCCGACGGGCAGCGGATCGGTCAGCGAGATGATCGGGCCGACCAGCCGCTTCTTGCCGTCCGGACCGATCTCGATCTGGCTTGCCTGATTGGTCGATGCCAGCAGATCGACGGTGCCGGCGCCAAGCCCGGTCTCGCGCTTGATCTCGCGCGCCACGTAGAAGGCGAGCTTGAGCCGCCCGGCGCGCGTGAAGTTGATGCCGTCGCCGGCGCGCAGCGCGCGCAGCTGGCCATCGACGTCCGGCCCGGACGAGATGTAGCTGCCGTCGTCCGCCGTGAAGCCGTTCCAGATATCGACGAAGTATCCGCCGGCCTCCGACACCGCACTGTCAAAGAAGGCGTTGAGGTAGGTCATGTCGCGGCTGGCGGCGGACAGGCGCATGGGCGGCGCGCCCACCCAGAAGAACGGGCGGCCATACACTTTCAGCGTGTCGGTCAGGCTCTTGATGCGCTGGGTGTAGGTCTGCTCCCAGGTGTCGGTGTGCGGCGGTACGCGCGTGTTGGCGATCTTGAGCTGCTGGCGATCGTTGGCGCCGAGCGCGACGACGACGATGTCGGGCTTCTCGGAGTTAAGCAGCTTCGGCAGCTCCGCGTTCCAGTCGTAGAAGTCGTCGCGGACGAGGCCCGAGTTCGTATTGGCGTCGTCGAGGACCGCGATCTTCGGCTCCGTGGCGAAGCTTTGGTCGAGGCCCCAGGCGATGCCATCGGCGACGAAATCGCCGACCACCATGATCTTCTTGGCGTCGGGGTCCTTGGGCATCACATCGACGATGTTGAGCGGCGGCTCGCTCGGCTGCGGCGGCTGGACGGGCGGTGGCGGAGCCGGCGGCGGCGCGAAGATGCTGCCCTGGAACGGGCGCAGCAGGCTCGGCCCGAACAACATCTCGAGGAAACCCCGCCGCTGCGGCGGTTGCTGCTGCTGTTGCTGGGCGCGGCCGGAGGAGCCGACGTCGGCCGGCGGCACCGGCTGGGCAAAAGCGGCGCCGGCGGCCAGCACCGCAAGGAGAAGAGCCGGCAAGGTGACGCGACGGAACATGGCGCGATCCTAGTTCTCGGCGGCCAGCCGCCGCAACAGATCACGCGACGGTACGCCATCCGGCTTCAACCCGGCAGCGAGCTGGTAATCGCGGACGGCGGCGCGGGTGCCGCTGCCGAGATTGCCGTCGATGTCGCCACTATAGTAGCCGGCCATGGTCAGGCCGAGTTGCAGCTGGCGCGCCTCGTCGTCGCTGAGCGGGCCCTCGTGCGGCGGCCACTGACCGACGAATTCGCCGCCGCCGCGCAGCCGATCGGCAAGATGGCCAACCGCCAAGGCGTAGCTGTTCGAATTATTGTACCGCTTGATGACCCGGAAGTTGGCGAGCAACAGGAACGCCGGTCCGTTGCGGCCGTTCGGCAGGTAGAGCGTCGCGTGATCGGATGGCCGCGGGTACTGCTGCCCGGAGGCGCGCACGATCCCGTGCTGCGCCCACCAGCCGAGCGCGTGATCGCCCGTCTTGGCAATATCGTAGCCCACCGGCACCGCCACCTCGTATCCCCAGGTGGCGCCCGTCTGCCACCCCGAACGGCGCAGATAGTTCGCCGTTGAGGCAAGCGCATCGGCGTTCGACGTCCAGATGTTGCGGCGGCCGTCGCCGTCGAAATCGACCGCATAAACCTCGAAGGTAGTGGGGATGAACTGGGTCTGGCCCATGGCGCCCGCCCACGAGCCGGTCATGCCGGCCATGGCGATATCGCCGCGCTGCACGATCTTGAGGGCGGCGACCAGCTGCTGGCGCCCGAACTTGGCAAGCCGGCCGCCCGAATAGGCAAGCGTCGCCAGCGCCGCAATGGTGTTCTTGTAGATGCGCGGATTAGTCAGCGCCAAGCCGTAGTGGCTCTCGATCCCCCACACCGCCACCACGGTGTAGCGGTCGACGCCGTAACGCTGCTCGATGCGCCCGAGCAGGTCGGAATACTTCGCGAGGACCGCCGCTCCCTGTGTCAGCCGGTCGGCCGACACCATCTGGTCCATGTAGTCCCAGATGGCCATCGTGAATTCCGCCTGCGTCTCGGCGCGCTTAATGATGTCGGGATCGGGAACGAAGTTGCCGAGCGCGCGGTCGTAGACGGAGCGCTGGATGCCGGCGGCCTTGGCCGTCGGCCAGAAGGCGGCCACCCATTGCTGCGGGGTCTGGGCGAGCGCCGCCGTTCCGGCAAAGGCCGTACTGGCCAGGACGACGGCAATCGCAAGAATGCGGCGCATCCGCTCCCCTCGAATCAAGGGTGCGAAGCTAGCATCGCGATGAGGCAAATTTGCGGGCAGCGGTCAGTCGCGCTGGTTGCGCTGCGACAGCGCCGCCTCCCAGGCAAGCGCGCTCCGCACGATCTCATCGAGGTTGTCGTGCCGCGGGCTCCAGCCGAATTCGGCGCGGATGCGCGACGGATCGGCGACGATCGCCGCCGGGTCGCCGGGGCGCCGGGGGCCGATCTCGACCTTGAACTCGTGTCCGG
Source organism: Pseudomonadota bacterium (assembly GCA_048498575.1). Classification (GTDB taxonomy): domain Bacteria; phylum Pseudomonadota; class Alphaproteobacteria; order Rhizobiales; family Kaistiaceae; genus DASZQY01. The sequence goes on along the minus strand of JBEHXS010000007.1, from coordinate 23,300 downwards.
AGACGCGCTTCACCGTATCGATCACCTCGAGCACCGAGTAGCCGCGGCCATAGCCGGCATTGGCGACGAGGTTGCTGCCGCCGGAGCGCAGATGGGCGAGCGCCGCCATGTGCGCGTTGGCGAGATCGGTGACATGGATGTAGTCGCGCACGCAGGTGCCGTCGGCGGTCGGGTAGTCGGTGCCGTAGACGGTGATCGAGGCGCGCTTGCCGAGCGCCGTTTCCGACGCGACCTTGATGAGATGCGTGGCGCCCTTGGTCGACTGGCCGGTGCGCCCCTTCGGGTCGGCGCCGGCGACATTGAAGTAGCGGAGCGCGACGTAGTGCAGGCCGGGATGCGCGAACGCGGTGTCGGCGAGCATCATCTCGGTCATCAGCTTGGACCGGCCATAGGGCGACTCTGGCATCAGCGGCACGCCTTCCGCCACCGGCGTCACCTTCGGCGTGCCATAAACGGCGGCCGTCGAGGAGAAGATGAAATGCGGGACGCCCGCCTTGACCGCCGCGGCGATGAGCGCGCGCGACTTGACCGTATTGTTGAGGTAGTAGCCCAGCGGATCGGAGACCGAGTCCGGCACCACGATGGAGCCCGCGAAGTGAATGATGGCGTCGACCTTGTGGTCGGCGAGAAGCTGCCCGACCAGCGCCTCGTCGCCGACATCGCCGGCAACGATCTTCGCCTCCGGGGCGATCGCCCAGCGGAAGCCCGTGCTGAAATTGTCGAGGACAACCACGTCCTCGCCGGCATCGACAAGCTGCCACACCATGTGGCTGCCGATGTATCCTCCGCCGCCGGTCACCAGAATGCTCATGTGCAATTCACGCGGGTTTTCATTGTTTTGGCGGCGTAACCATAGGGGGAGATTGTTGACGTGTCCTTGCCGCGCCCCCTCCCCGGCAAAAGCCCTATCATGCTAGCGAAAGGCCGCGATGCACGCCCCCATCCGTAAAGCCGTATTCCCGGTCGCCGGCCTCGGCACCCGCTTCCTTCCCGCCACCAAGGCGATGCCGAAGGAAATGCTGACGGTCGTCGACCGCCCGCTCATCCAGTACGTCGTCGACGAGGCGCGCGCTGCCGGCATCGAGCATTGCATATTCGTCACCGGCCGCAACAAGGCGGTGATCGAGGAGCATTTCGACATCCAGGTCGAGCTCGAGGCGACGCTGCGCGAACGCGGCCGCACCGAGGCGCTGGAGGAACTGGCGCGCGACCTGCCGGCGCCGGGCCAGACCAGCTTCACCCGCCAGCAGGTGCCGCTTGGCCTCGGCCATGCGGTATGGTGCGCCCGTGCGCTCGTCGGCAACGAGCCTTTCGCCGTGCTGCTTCCCGACATGATCATGCAAAGCGAGCCGGGATGCCTGGCGCAGATGGTCGAGGTCTATCGCCGGACCGGCGGCAACGTCATCGCCGTCGAGGAGTGCGACCCGAAGCTGACCGGGCAATACGGCATCGTCGGCGTCGGCGAAGCCGCCGGGCGGGATGCCTTCCGCATCACCGCGATGGTCGAGAAGCCGAAGCCGGAAGTCGCGCCGTCGAATCTCTACATCAACGGCCGCTACATTCTGCAGCCGCAGATCTTCGAGCACCTCGGCCGCCACGCGCGCGGCGCCGGCAACGAGATCCAGCTCACCGATGCGATGATCGCGCTCTCGGCCACCGACGCCTTCTACGGCTGCCGCTTCAACGGCCGCACTTTCGATTGCGGCTCGAAGCTCGGATTCCTCGCCGCCAACGTCGCCTTCGCGCTGGCGCGGAACGACCTCGGCCCGGCGTTTGCGAAGGAAGCGCGCGCGCTCCTCGACAAGGCGGGCAGATAGCGTCGTCAGTGCTGGGCGCGAAGCTGCACCGTCACCGTGTCTGATTGGTAGTTGTTGGCCGGGTCGCTGCTCGCCAGCCATTCGTGCACGTAGCCGGCGCCGACTTGAAGGCCGCGATTGATCTTCCAGGTGCTGTTCAGGCTGAGATCATAGGTGTCGTCAACCTCGCCGGTGCCCTGATATTCCTCGCGGCTGACCTCGGCTTTGGCGGAGAGATCGACGTTCGGCCGCCAGGCATAGGCGACCTCGACCGAACCGTCGTGGACCACCGAGCCGGATGAGGCGGGATCGGTGCTCGGATTGACGGTGGTGGACGTATCGAAGGTGACCGTGGTGAGGCGGCTAGGCGACCAGACCAGGTTGCCGTCGACGGTGAAGGCGCCGATGGACGTCAGCGTCGGATCGTCGAACGACTGCCGCCAGGTGCCAAGCGCGATCTCCCCGGAAAGCACCGGATCGGAGTTGAACGCGACGCCGGCGCGGGCCGCGAGGCCGGTGCCCGAGCGCTGCTTGCCGCCACTATCCACTGCGTGATCGTAGACCCGGCGGTCGACCTCTCCCTCAATGAACGGCGTGAGAATGCCGCCGCCGTCGTAGCCGAGACGAAGCCGCGCGCCAAACAGATCGTTGTTGCGGTCGCTTTGATCGACAACAACGCTGGACGTGGTGGTGTCGGCGTAAAGCGTGCGATCAGCGGAACCCTCGAGGGTCACGGCAAGCGGGCCGAGCTCACCGTCAAGCGAGGCGGACGAGGTCAGCGACGTGACACCAGACGGGCCGTCGGGCGGATTGAGCACATCGTCGAGGGTTTCGCGGTCATAGGCGATGCCCCCGTCGAGATCGACGGTCCAGTCATGCGGCAGATCGAGCGTCGCGGACGCGTCGGCCGACGCAGTCGGAGCGTCATCGGACGAGTCGTCGGTGAACTTCTGGTACGTGCCTTTCAGGTCGAGACTGAAAGCGTTGGTGGGCCAGTCCGACTGAAGCAACAGCTCGGGCGAAACGGTGGCGAACGGCGACGGCGTCCCGCCCGCCGTTGCCCCGGCGTTCGTGGTGTAACCGGCGCCGAGCGTCAGCGACGGCAGGAGGACAAGCCCTCCGGCGCGGATGCCCAGCGGGGCATAGGGATCGGGTTGATCGGCCGCCGGCTTGCGCGCCGGCGGCGGCGTTTCCCCGGCCGCAGCATCGGCCGCGATGGTCGGCTTCAGCGACAGGGGGGCCGCCAGCGCGGGACCGGCGCAGGCGCAGGTCGCGGCAGCAAAAGCCAGGGCAACGAAGAAAAGGCGCATGGGGCGGCGACCGTCGCAATATCGTTGCCCAAAGGTAAATATTCTTGGTTAACACCACGTTGCCGGTGTGCATCCCGGCCGCCCGGTTCCGGGGGCCGGGCAAACCTGCTAAACCAAGGCAGAACCAAGGGATTCCGGACCTTCTCATGCCAGTCACCGCCAAAGCTCCAAAAGCTGCTCACGGGCCGGCCGCATCGGCGCTGCGCACGCTGGCGACCGAGCGCGCCGGGCTCGATCAATTGGCCGACGCCCTGAATAACGGCCTCGCCCAGCCGTTTGCCGACGCGGTCGCCTTGATCCGCAACGCCAAGGGGCGCGTGATCGTGAGCGGCGTAGGCAAGAGCGGGCACATTGCCCGCAAGGTCGCATCCACGTTCGCTTCGACCGGCACGCCGGCGTTTTTCGTTCACCCCGCGGAAGCCAGCCACGGCGATCTCGGCATGGTCACGGCCGACGATGTCGTCATCGCGCTGTCGTGGTCGGGTGAATCGGCCGAGTTGAAGAGCGTGGTCGAACACACGCGCCGTTTTCGCATTCCCCTGATCGCGATGACGGCGGCACCGGAATCGACCCTGGCGCGCAAGTCCGACATCGTGCTCCTGTCACCGCAGGCGGATGAGGCCTGCCCGCATGGCCTCGCACCGACAACCTCGACGCTGATGCAGCTCGCCCTCGGCGATGCGCTCGCCATCGCGCTGCTCGAAAGCCGCGGCTTCACGGCGGAAGATTTCCACGTCCTCCACCCCGGCGGCCGGCTCGGCGCCAGCCTCCATTTCGTGCGCGACGTGATGCACAGCGGCGATGACCTGCCGCTGCTGCCGCGCGGCGCACTGATGAGCGAGGCCGTCATGATGATCGGCGAGAAGCGGCTTGGCTGCGTCGGCATCGTCGACACCGCGGGCAAGCTCGCGGGCGTTATCACCGACGGCGATGTGCGCCGCACCCTCGGCGGGCCGGACCTGCTGGCGCGCAAGGTCGACGCCGTCATGACCACGACGCCGAAGACGATTGCGGCGGATGCCCTGGTCGGCGCCGCGCTCGATCTGCTCAACAAGACCAAGATCACGGCGCTGTTCGTGGTTGACGCCGGCAAACCGGTCGGCGTCGTGCACATGCACGACCTGCTCCGCCTCGGCGTCGCCTGAGGCCTAGGCGGCGTCCTGCTCCACCGTCAGCATCGCACCGTCGGCGCGCAGGATGCGCACCCGGGTTCCGGACGGCAGGTCGGGGCCGGTGATCCGCCACATCGTGTCGTCGATGCGGATGCGTCCCTGCCCGCCGACCAGCGGCTCGGCCAGCACGTGGCGCTGCCCGACGAGCGCATTGGCGCGCTGGTTGAGGAATGGTCGCTCGCTGGGCGCCGAGGCGCGCGCGAAATAGCGCCGGCCGACGACCACCAGCACGATCGACAGGACTGCGAACAGCAGGAAATTCACCTGCCAGCCGAAGTCGGTGACCAGTTCGAACAGGCCGGTGAGGATGGCGGCGACGCCAAACCAGACCAAGACATTGCCCGGCGCCAGTATCTCAAGCCCGAGCAGGATCAGCCCGGCAACGACCCACGCCCATGGGCCGAACTGCGTGATCGCCTCGATCATGGCTCTAGCTCCCGGTCGTGGACGGGACCCGCGCCGAAGACGGGCGCGGGCCGCGGTCGCCGGAGAACGTCTCCCGGGCGATCTCGGCGATGCCGCCAAGCGAGCCGATGAGCGCCGACGCCTCGATCGGCAGCATGAGCACCTTCTGGTTCGGAGCCGAGGCAAGCGCCTCGATCGCAGCGGTGTACTTCTGCGCGACGAAATAGTTGATCGCGGCGATATCGCCCGACGCGATCGCCTTCGACACCATCTCGGTTGCCTTGGCTTCCGCCTCGGCGGAGCGCTCGCGCGCCTCGGCGTCGCGGAACGCCGCCTCGCGGCGGCCCTCGGCCTGCAGGATGAGCGCCTGCTTCTCGCCTTCCGCCTTCAGGATCTCCGCCTGCCGAAGTCCCTCCGCCTCGAGGATGACGGCGCGCTTCTCGCGTTCCGCCTTCATCTGCCGGCCCATCGATTCGACGAGGTTCGCCGGCGGCACGATGTCCTTGATCTCGATGCGCGTGACCTTGAGGCCCCATGCCGAAGCGGCGGCATCGACGACGTGCAGCAGCCGCTCGTTGATCTCGTCGCGATGCGACAGGAGCTGGTCGAGGTCGAGCGAGCCCATCACCGTACGGATGTTGGTCATGACGAGCTGGAGCAGCGCATTCTGCAGCCCCTTCACCTCGTACGCGGCGCGGGCGGCATCGAGCACCTGGTAGAAGGCAACGCCATCGACGGCGACGGTGGCGTTGTCCTTGGTGATGACCTCCTGCGTCGGCACGTCGAGCACCTGCTCCATCATGTTAAGCTTGGCGCCGATGCGGTCGATGAACGGCACGATCAGATTGAGGCCGGGATGGAGCGTACGGGTGAAGCGGCCGAACCGCTCGATGGTGTAGTCGAACCCCTGCGGAACGGTCTTGATGCCGGCGAAAATGACCAGGATCGCCAGGACGACGATCGCAATGACAACCCAGCTAAAGCCCATGATTTCCTCCAGCAGGAAGCCCGGCTGAGGCCGGGAAAAGGCCACCGAATCGGCGCCACCGGCGCCTGCCTTCGGATGTAGGGATTGGCGAAAGGCCGCACCACTGAAATCGGGAGCCGGCGACCGGCGCATTCGCAAATGCTTAGGCTTCCCGCGCTAAGCCGAGGCGGTGAGCGTCACCGTCGCAGAGACACTCGGGCGAAGCGCCCTGCCCCGCACGCGCTTTCGCGGCCTCGACCGCCGCGTCGCTGTGGCCGTGCTGTTTGCCGTCGCGGCCCTGGCGGTGGCGCTGATCCCGATCGGTCTGAGCTACACCAATCCACCGCCGCGTCACGCCGGCGACGGCGACGTCGCGCTCTACCAACGCATCGTCGAGACGATCCGCGACGGCGGCGCGTACTACCCGACCGTCCACAGCGAACTGCGCGATGGCGGCTACGCCACCCGCCCGGTATTTGCCTGGCGCACGCCGGCCTATTTCTCGCTGCTCGCCCGGCTGCCTTCGACGACCGCGGCGAAGGTTATGACGGCGGCGCTGGCACTGCTCGCCGGCGTCGTCGGATGGCTGCTGATCCGCCGCGACGACTACTGGCTGGCACTGCTCGCAGTGCCACTACTCCTGCTCAGCCTCGGCTCCGCCGTCTTCGACATCGGCGTGTTCTACAGCGAGTACCCGGCAGGCATGCTGATGCTGCTTTCCGCGGCGGCCTTCGGCCTCGGCTGGCGGCGGAGCGGCATGGCGGCGGGCATTCTCGCGCTCTTCGTCCGCGAGCTTGCGGCTCCCTACATCGTGGTCTGCCTGCTGCTGTCGTGGCGCGAGCGACGCTGGGGCGAGGTAGCCGTGTGGCTCGCGGCGATCGTCGCCTATGCCGCCTACTATCTCTGGCACGCGGGCATGGTCAATGCGCAACTCGGCCCGGCAGACTTCGCGTGGCCGGAAGGATGGATCGCCTTCGGCGGTGCGCGGTTCGTGCTCAGCACCGTCGGGCATAACGGACTGTTCGCCGTGACGCCGCTGTGGATTGCGGCGTTCATCCTGCCGCTTGGCATCCTCGGGCTTCTGGCGTGGCCAGGCGACGAGCGCATCGCCTTTACGGTGTTCGCCTACGTCGTCGCGTTCGCCGTCGTCGGCCGGCCGCTCAACCACTACTGGGGCGAGCTGTTCACGCCGTTGCTGACGCTGGCCTTGCCATGGGCCATTCCCGCCATCGCCGATCTGGCACGGGCAGCATTCAGGCCCAGCCGGAAAGCTCGCGCCGAACCAGCGCTTCGATGAGGTCCATGCCCTCTGGGCTGTCGTTCAGGCAGGGAATGGCGGCAAAATCCGTCCCACCCGCTTCGCGGAACGTTTCGGCGCCCCGGATGGCGATCTCTTCGAGCGTCTCCAGGCAATCCGCCGAGAACCCCGGCATGATGACCGCGATCTTCCGCGCGCCGCCGGCGGCGAGCTCGGCCAGCGTCTTGTCCGTATAGGGCTGGAGCCACTCGGCCGCGCCGAAGCGCGACTGGAAAGTGATGCGGAGCTTTTCCTGCGGCCAGCCGAGATGCTCGCGGAGCAACCGCGCCGTCTTCTGGCACTGGCAGTGATACGGGTCGCCCTTGTTCAGGTATTCGCGCGGCAACCCGTGGAACGACGCGATGACCGTATCGGGCTCGAACGGCAGCTTCGCCAGCGACGCGGTGAGCGAGGACGCCAGCGCCGAAATGTAAGCGGGGTCGTCGTGATAGGGCGGCAGCGTGCGCAGCGCCGGCTCCCAGCGCATGGCCTTGACCGCATCGAAGGCGGCGTCGTTGGCGGTCGCGGTGGTCGAGGCGGCATATTGCGGATAGAGCGGCGCGACGAGGATGCGATCGCACCCCGCCTCCTTCATTGCCGCCAGACGCGGGGCAATCGCCGGCTCGCCGTAGCGCATGGCGAAATCGACAACGATGCCGTCGCCGGCAAGCCGCTCGACAAGCTTCGCCGTCTGCCGGCGCGTGACGACGATGAGCGGACTCTCGTTCGCCGCCTTGTCCCAAACCTGCTGGTAGGCGTGCGCTGATTTCTTCGGCCTGAACGGCAGGACGACGAGATTGAGAATGAGCCACCACAGCGGTGGCCATATTTCGATGACCCGCGGATCGGACAGGAACTGGCGAAGGTAGCGCCGGACGGAGGCGGTATCCGGAGCCGACGGCGAGCCCAGGTTGACCAGCAGGACGCCGACCTTCGGCGGCTTGACCGGCGGATGTCCGGGGGGAAGCGGGCCGATCGGGGCGCGGGCCGTGGTGGGCGGTTTCATGGGCGGGCGCAGGATAGGCGGGCGGGCGGCGAAGTCCACCACCAATGGGCCGCGGCAATTGCCGGGGACTGGCGATTTTATTAACGGATTCGGCTAGTATCCGGGGCATGTCACGCCATGAACAGATACCGCTCGTCGCTGTCGCCGCGGACGTAAAGGACATCGACGGCTACCGCTGGCACGCCGCCGCCGACCAGTACCTCCGCGCCCTCATCAATGGCGCCGGCGTGCTGCCGCTGATCTTGCCGTCGCTGAAGGACCTCGACTTCGACGCCCTGCTCGAGCGCGTCGACGGCGTGCTGTTTCCCGGCAGCCGCACCAATGTCCACCCCAGCGCCTACGGCGAAGCCGAAGACGAGCGGGCGAAGCCTTTCGACCCGGCCCGCGACGCCGTCACGCTGCCGCTCATGCGCTCTTCGCTGCAGAAGGGCGTCCCCCTGTTTGCGGTCTGCCGCGGCATGCAGGAACTGAACGTCGCCTCGGGCGGCTCGCTGGTTTCGGAAGTGCAGGAATTGCCCGGCCGCGCCGACCACCGGGCGCCGGCCTCCGACGACCAGAGCGTCCGCTTCGCCATCCGCCAGGACGTCGACGTGAAACCGGGCGGGCTGCTCGCCGGGATCATGGGCCCCGGAGTGCACCGCGTGAATTCGCTGCACCGGCAGGCGGTCGGGCGGCTCGGCGACAATCTCACCGTCGAGGCGGTGGCGCCGGATGGCACCGTCGAGGCCGTCAGTGTCAAGAACGCCTCGGCCTTCGCCCTCGGCGTCCAATGGCACCCGGAATACTGGGTGACCACGGACGTGCCGTCGCGCGCCCTTTTCGCCGCGTTTGGCGACGCCGTCCGCAAGCGCATGGCGCTGCGGACGGGTCTTTCCTCGGCGGCTGAGTAAGCCGCTAGTCGATCAGGGCGTGCGCGAGGCGATTGTCGCGCACGAAGGACAGCTTCTCAGCCCAGGCGTCCAGGCCGAAGATGTGGCCGGCGCGCTCGACGATCAGCAGCACCAGCACGCCCGCAAAGACGATGTGCTCGTCGATCAGCAGGTTCGTGGTGTCGCTGATGTACGGGAAATCCATGTGCGCGGTCCAGTAAACCAGCATCAGCAGGATGCCGAACACGGCGCTGACCCGTACCAGAAGCCCCGTGAGCAGCGACAGCCCGATGAGCAGGTGGCCGTATTCGACCAGGAAAGTGATGACCGGCGCAATGGTAGGTCCGGTGAACTGCGAATAGAGCGGGTGGAAGGTCTTGGTGCTGTTCAGGAAGCCGGCGACGCTCCAGCCGGGGACGAACACCTGATGGGACGCGGCGTAGAGGAAGATCCACGCCATCGTCAGGCGGAAGAAGAGGATGAGCGCGCGCTCGGTTGAGGTATGGGACATGGCAGCCCTCCGTCATTGGATAGGCTGCCATTCTAGTCTCCGCGGCGGCACATTCCCTTGACTGGGATCAAACCCGCCGCTCAGCCCGGCAATCCGTTGACCAGCGAGCCGCCGAGCAGGACCAGCCCAAACAGCATGACGCAGGCAGCGCCGCCGATTTCAAGCGTTCGCACCGCCGCATAGGCCCATTTCGAATCGACCCCGCCGGCAAAGCGGAGCGCGGCACCGCGCGCCGAGACCGCAAGCACGGCGAGCGCAGCGACCGTGAGGCCGGTGCCAACCGCCATGACCAGCGTCGCGGCAATGCCGGCGGCGAGCAGGCCCTGCGACAGGGCGAAGACCAGCACGATAATGGCGCCCGAGCAGGGGCGGATCCCTACGGCGAGGATCGCGCCCCACCCGCGCCGCGCCCGACGGACCACGGGCTCAGGGGCGGCCGTGACCGGCGCGTGGACGCGGTCGCCATGACCGTGATCGTGATGATGATCATGGTCGTGGCCATGGTCATGGGCATGCTCGTCGTCGTGGTCATGGCGGTGGTCGCCGGCGTGCCCATCGCCCTCCCCGGGCGGCACGTAGTGGTGATGGTGGTGGTGATGGCCGGCGCCGAAGGATTTCGACCACAGCAGCCACGCGCCGACGATGGCGATCGCCGCGTAGCTGATGATTTCCACCCAGTCCGTCGCGAAAGTGATTGCCGTTGCGGTGACGCGGAGCACGATCGCGCCCACGACCACGACGATGATGGCGCTTGCCGCCTGCACGAACGCCGACGCGAAGGAGATGGCGATGCCGCGGCGCATGGTGTCGCCGGATGACAGCAGGTACGAGGTGATCACCGCCTTGCCGTGGCCGGGCCCGACGGCATGGAAGATGCCGTAGGCGAAGCTCAGCGCGAGCAGCAGCCACACGCCGAGCGGGTTGTCGTGGAGGGTTTCCAGCGCACCGGTCAGGGCCTGATAGAAGTACGTCTGGTACTGGGCGATCCGGATAAAGAACGGTCCGAGCGGCCCGGTGAACCAGGCCCCGCCAGCCTCGGGCGTAACGATGCCGAAGGGGCCGGCAGCCGAAGCCACGCTTGGCATGGCCACGAACACCACCAGGGCTCCGAGCCGGCTGAGGGAATGGCACCGTTTCATCGGGTCACTTGAAAACGTTGTGCCAGAGGCCGCCGAGCCAGCCGAAGACGCCGCCCGGTTGCGGCGGCGGCTCGGGCGGGGTCGCGGGCGGCTCGTTGATCTCGACGACGTGAACCTCCTTCGGCGGCTCGACCCCTGGCGCCGCCGGCGACTGGCCGGTGTCCGCGGCATCGATGGTCTTGTCGCTGGCGTTGAGCGTGTCCGCTGACGGAACGCCCGCCGGCGATGCGCCTCCCGTAGCCTCCATGGCCGCGGCGGTCGCCGCATCCGGTGGCGCGCCGTCGCCGCCGGGGCAGCTCAGCGTGATGACGTTCATCAACAACGAGGCCGCCTGCACCAGGTTGGCTGGCAGGTCGTGCTGGTCGATCGGCACGGCGGAGAGCACCGCCATGGTTTGCGCATCGAGATCATGCGGCGGCTTGAAGGACGCCTTGCACCCGGCGGGCGCACCGTCGAGCTTCACTTCCTCGTTCTTGATGAAGCTGATCGCGACGAAATATTCCGGGTCGCCTACCTCGACCATCGCCGAGCCGTGGAGCGCGAGCGGCGTCTTCAGCGGCAGCGTGTAGAACAGGGTCAGCCGCTTGTTGTGGAAGTCGAGCCAGTATTCCGTCGGCTTCGAGAACGCGACCTTGCTCGTACCGACATAGAACTCGGTGAAATAGTCATAGACGGCGAGCGACTCGACGTTGGTGTCGGCGAGCGGCTTCAGTTCCTGCTCGGTCAGCTTGCCGTCGTTGTTGGCATCGAGGTTGAGCGTGGCGTAGGCGGTGAAGTCCGGGTCGAACTGCCAGATGTGGCGGATCGCGGTGATCTCGCCCTGCTTGTTGAAGACGACCTCGGCCTTGGCATCGACCCAGACGTGCGGATGCGCCAGCGCCGGCGTCGCGCTGAAGGCGGCGGCCGCGGCAAACAATCCGGCAGCGACGAAGTTCGCTCTCACCAAGCGCTGGTTCCCCTCCGTTACGATTCGGGGCCATGAGTACGGCGGAAACGGGGCTACCGTATTTCAGGATGTTGCGACACTGCCGCGCGGGCTTCAGCCGCCCATTGCCTCTCCATCGGCGCGCGGATCGGCGGCGCCGAAGATACGCCCGTCCGCACGGCGAAGCACGGCGCCGGCGTGACCCATGCCGTCCGAGTACGCCTCCGGCAGTACGACGATCGGGTGGCCGGCGCGCTCGAGCGCCGTGACCACGTCCGGATCGAAGCGATTTTCCAGCCTGACCGCCGTGCTCTCGGCGCCCCACGTGCGCCCCGCCAGCCAGCGCGGCGCGGCGACGGCTTCTCCGAGTTCCATGCCGAACTGGATGGCGCGCGTGAATACCGCCGACTGGAATTGCGGCTGCCCGTCGCCGCCCATCGAGCCATAGACCATGACGCGCCCGTCATCGAACCGCGCCAGCGCGGGGTTCAGCGTGTGGAACGGCTTGCGACCCGGCATCAGCGGATTGCGCGCCGCGGGATCGAGCGAAAAGCTCGCGCCGCGGTTCTGCCAGAGGATGCCCGTGCGCGGCAGGTAGAGGCCGGACCCGAACTCATAGAACAGCGACTGAATGAACGAGACCGCGACGCCCTTGCGGTCGATCGCGCCCATCCAGATGGTGTCGCCGTCGATCGCCGGAGCGACTCCGCGGCCAGCCCGCTTGCGGTCGATGGTCGTTACGGCATCGTCGAGCCACTTCGGCGTCAGATAGCGCGCGACGTCGCCGCCGTGGGCGGGATCGGTGATCTCGCGATCACGCACCTGGGCAGCGATCCGCGTCGCTTCGATGAGGCCGTGGATATGGTCGAAGCTCTCGCCGCGCTTGACGCCGAGGCGATCGAACAGCGCGAGGATGATGAGCGAGGCTGCGCCCTGTGTCGGCGGCGGCGTGTTGAACAGCGTGGCGCCCTTGATCGGCACCGAAAGCGGCTGACGCAGGCGCGCCTCGTGGCGCTTGAGGTCGTCTCGCGTGACCGGCGCCCGCGCTTCCTCGAGATCGACCGCGATCTCGGCGGCAACGTCGCCACGATAGAAGTCGCCGAAGCCTGCATGGGCGATCCGCTCCAGTGTGTCGGCGAGGCGCGCCTGTCGCTGGATCGTCCCCGTTTCGGGCACCTTGCCGTCGGGCAGGAACTGGGCGGCGAATGGCTTGAGGCCGGCGAACTCCGCCTGCTTTTCGGCGAGCAGGCGCGCCTGCGAGCGGCTTATGGCGACGCCTTCGCGCGCCCGTCGGATGGCATCGGCGAGAAGCTCGCGGGGCGGCAGCCGTCCGCCAAATGACGCCGCGGCTTCCGCCATCAGGCCCCATGCCGAGACAGCTCCGGCGACGGTGAGCGCGGCGTCGGGCCCGCGTGCCGGGATGACGTGATAGCCGGCCGCCTCATAGCGCTCCGCAGTCGCGAGCGACCCCGCAGCGCCGCACGCGTCGATGGCACGCGGCGGACGACCAGGTTCGGCGATGATCGCGAACGCATCGCCACCGATGCCGTTCATGTGCGGATAGGCGACGGCAATCGTTGCCGCCATGGCGATCATCGCCTCGACGGCGTTGCCGCCTTCTTCCAGCACGGCCGCCCCCGCCTCCGACGCCGCGCGGTGGGGCGCCGTGACCATTCCCTTCTCGCCAATCACTGTCTCGCTCATGGCGCTGCTTCTAACCGAAAACGCGCCGCTTGACATGCAACTAAATGGTTGCCTATTATCATCGGCAATGGACATGGACGACGTGTTCAAGGCGCTTGCCGACCCGACCCGCCGCGAGCTGCTCGACCGGCTCCGCGCCGAGAACGGGCAGACGCTGGGCGAGCTCTGCGAGCGGCTGGACATGAGCCGGCAGGCAGTGACCAAGCACCTGGCGCTGCTCGAGGCGGCGAACCTCGTCGCGACCGTCAAGCGCGGCCGCGAGAAGCTGCACTATCTGAACCCCGCGCCGATCGGGGAGATCTACGACCGGTGGATCGGCAAATACGAACGTGCGCGGGTGGCGGCGCTGGCCGACCTCAAGCGCGCCCTTGAGGAGAAGGAAGAATGACGAAACCCAGTCTCATGTACGTCAACACCATCGCCGCGCCGCCCGAAAAGGTCTGGCAGGGGCTGACCGACCCGGCGTTCACGGAGCGCTATTGGTACGGCACCCGGCTTGAGTCGGACTGGAAGGTCGGCTCGCCAATTACCTTCGTGAAGCCGGCGGGCATGGGCGACCCGGATACCGGCAAGGTGCTCGTCGCCGACAAACCGCGCACCCTCGCCTTCTCCTGGCACATTGTCTGGGGCGAGATGGCGAAGGAAAAGGACTCGCGCGTCACCTTCACCATCGAACCCGACGGCACCGGATCGAGGCTCACCCTCGTCCACGATGAGTTCGAGGAAGGCAGCCAGGCGGCCGCATCCCTGAAGAACGGCTGGCCGGGCATCCTCGCCGGCCTCAAGAAGACGCTGGAGGCGTAAGGGCCATGGCCACCAAATTCGTCTACGTCACCTACATTCGCACCACACCCGAGAAGCTCTGGGACGCCTTGCTGAAGCCCGAGTTCACCCACCTCTATTTCTTCGGCGTGACGCTGGAGAGCGACTGGAAGATCGGCTCGCCCTGGAAAATGATCCAGCCGGACGGCAAGCTGTCCGACACCGGCGAGGTCCTCGAGATCGACCCGCCGAAGCGGCTGGTGCTGAAGTGGCGGAGCGAGTGGCCCGGCATGAAGCACGAGGGCTACACCCTCTGCACCTTCGACATTTCGGAGCACGGCGGCCAGACCAAGCTGCAGGTCGTCCACGAGTCGGAACTCGACAACTCCAAGACCATCGCGGCGGTCTCCGGCGGCTGGCCGCAGATTCTGTCCGGCCTGAAGACACTGCTCGAGACTGGCGCCCCGCTCGAGCTCGACATCAGCCAGGATCGCGCCGAGCGCAGGCGCGCATAGCAGCCGGAAGCTGACACATCGCCGGCCGGGATCGAGGCAAAGGTCCCGGCCGTCGCGGCGACAAGGTGGCGGGCGCCGCCGCCGGCCGACCCCCTCGCCGGACAGACCGAAGAATCTTCGCCGCGGCCGAACTTCATTCTTGATTCCGAAATCTTTCGAGCATACGTACCCGTTGCCCAAATTCGCACGTGCCTGTGGTCGCGACATTGTCCGAGGGCGAACCGCCGGGAAGATCCCGGACGCTTCGAAGGACAGCGGCTTAAAGCAACGACGTAGCGGGCTTTTTTGGTCTCAACCGGCAGTCCAACGCCGGTCGTACTGAAGAGGCACTACTTCTTGCCGGCCGTGCGGAGCGGGAATTCCCGATCCAAACGAAGGCAGCGACAGCCGGACGGCCCCGTCCGACTGAGCCGACTGCCAACCGGAAACCCAGCCGACGATGAGTCGGCAAACCGGTGCTTGCGTCGACCTGGCGCGATCGTCTCCATCGCGGTCGCCCGGCAAAGCGCACGTATCGGCGGTTTCAACCTCGTTTGGCTTGGGAGATTCCCGGCAATGACCGACCGTATCCGCGACTTCCTGCGCGACCGACGACCCGAAGGCCCGTGCCTCGTGGTCGACCTCGACGTTGTCCGCGACAACTACAATGCCTTCGCCCGCGCCATGCCGGACAGCCGCGTTTATTACGCGGTGAAGGCCAATCCGGCCCCGGAAATCCTGGCTCTCCTCGCCGCGCTGGGCTCGTCGTTCGACTGCGCCTCGGTCAACGAGATCGACATGGCGCTGGCCGCCGGCGCCTCGCCCGACCGCATCTCCTATGGCAATACGATCAAGAAGGAGCGCGACGTCGCTGCCGCTTGGCAGCGCGGCATCCGCCTCTTTGCCGTCGATTGCGTCGAGGAGGTCGAGAAGATCGCCCGCGTCGCCCCCGGCTCCAGGGTTTTCTGCCGCATCCTCTGCGCCGGCGACGGCGCCGAGTGGCCTCTGTCGCGCAAGTTCGGCTGCGAGCCGGACGTGGCGCTCGGCGTGCTTGAGCACGCCCACCGTCTCGGCCTCGATGCCTACGGCATCTCCTTCCATGTCGGCTCGCAGCAGCCGAACACGGCCGCCTGGGATTCCGCCCTTCGCGCAACGGCGGAGATCTTCCGCACGCTCTCCGACCGCGGCATCCAGCTCCGCATGGTCAACCTCGGCGGCGGCTTCCCGGCGAAGTACCTGAAGAAGGTGCCGCTCGTGAAGCAGTACGGCCGCGCCATCTCGACGGCGCTCCGCAAGCACTTCGGCAACCGCATTCCCGAGACGATCATCGAGCCCGGCCGCGGCATGGTCGGCGACGCCGGCATCATCAAGGCCGAGGTCGTCCTCATCTCGAAGAAGTCGGCGGACGCGGGCGAGCCGCGCTGGGTCTACCTCGACATCGGCAAGTTCGGCGGCCTCGCCGAAACCATGGACGAGGCGATCCGCTATCCGATCAGGACCGAGCACGACCGCGACGCCAAAACGCCCTGCATCATCGCCGGGCCGACCTGCGATTCCGTCGACGTGCTCTACGAAAAGGCGCCGTACGATCTGCCCGTGTCGTTGTCGATTGGCGACGAGGTGCTGATCGAGGGCACCGGTGCATATACGACGACCTACTCGGCGGTCGCCTTCAACGGCTTCGAGCCGCTCAAGTCCTACGTGATCTGACGCCAATGATCGTTTTCGCTGACGAGACGGCGGCTGAGGTGGCCGCCCGCGAAGCCCTGCTCGACCGTGCGATGGGCAAGGCGCGCGTGCTGAAGCCGTCCGAGCGGCTCCGGCGCGGACGCCTGCCCGCGGCTGGCCTCGCGCTGGTCGCCCGCGAGCACGGGCGGCTGGTCGGATCCGTGCGCCTGTGGAACGTCGAGGCTGGCGGGCGCCCTGCCCTTCTCCTCGGGCCGCTGGCGGTCGATCCGGAGGCGCAGGGCGAAGGCGTCGGCTCCGGCCTGATGCACATGGCGATGGCGCGCGCCACGGAACTCGATCACGGCGGGATCATTCTCGTCGGCGATCCCGAGTACTACGCCCGCTTCGGCTTTACCGCCGACAATACGACGGGGCTCATGATGCCCGCGCCGGTCGAACGCCGCCGCTTCCTCGGCCTCGACCTCCGGCCGCTGGCGCTGGCTGGCGCCGAGGGCAGCGTCGTGGCGACCGGGACGCCTCATGCCCTGGCCAGCCGAATGGCGGCGTAGTCAGGCACCGCCTCAAGGGAAGCGGCACGACGGGTAGCCGCCGCTTCCTTGACCTCCACCGAAGTCATCCTATTGTCTGTCGCCGGGGCGCTGGGCGATCGGGAGGATTCCGGCATGAATCGCGCCAAAACACTCTTCATTTCAGCTGCCGCGATGGGCGGCATCGCAGTGTTGCTCTGCGCCGCGCCGGCGTACGCCGGCACGCAGTGCAAGTCTCAGACTTCGCTCGGAAACTCCTGGACCTCGGGTGGCGAGGCGAGCGCCTGGACGAAGCAGGTCAAGGCGCGATACGGCTCCGCATGGTCGAGTTTCGCGCTCGCCAAGAGCAAGCACTACACCAGCCAGAGCTTCCTCTTTCAGACTCTCTACTCGGTTACCGCCTACCCCTGCCGGCATACCTGACGCAGTGGCCCGTCGTTCACTGCTGGCCTGAAACGCCACGAGGCGCGCCCGTCGCCGGAGCGCGCCTCGTGAGTTCCCCGTCCGCTAACGCTAGAACCTGTAGTCGAGCGAAGCCCTGAGAATATTGGCCGTGGTGTGGTTGCTGCTGGTGATCAGCGCCCAGCCCGGCGGATCCGGCTCCGAGAAGGTGAAGTCCTGCGTGCCGAGGTCGACGTAGAGGTATTCCGTCTTCACGAACCAGTTCTTGCCGAGCGGCGCGGCGATGCCGGCGCCGACCGTCCAGCCGACCTTCGTGTTGTAGGCATTGTTGGTGATGACGACGTCGTCGTCATAGAAGTCGTGGAGGCTCGAGTTGATGGCGCCGACCGCGACACCGCCCGTGCCGTAGAGCAGCATGGAGCCGAGCGGCATGCCGATATTGACGCGCGCCGTGGTCAGCCAGCTGATGGTCGATTCGGCGGTGAACAGGTTATCCGGGTCGGTGTAGCTGCCGTGGATGTTGGTGCCGGAGAAGTCGCCGACGATGCCGAGCACGGCCGGGCCGCTCTGCCAGTTGTAGCCAACCTCGCCGCCGCCGATCAGGCCCGAGCCCGAATAGCTGAACGGATCGAGCGTCACGTCAGGATCGCTGCCCGGATCGTCGTAGAGATTCGTCGGGCCGCCCGCGGTCGAGCTCCAGCCGTAGCCGAGCTGCCCGCCGATGTAGATGCCCGACCAGTTGTAGGCGGCCGGACCGGCCGAAGCCGCCTGTGATGTGACGCCGAGCGCGACCAGCGCCGCCGCCATGGCAATCCCGCGCAATTTCATCTGTCCTGTCCTCGAAAAGCTCCGCGGCGCCGCGCCGCGAAAGTCCTGTTGAGGAGGATAGACAACCAGGCGTTGACATCTGGTTACCGTTAATCATCCGCGAAAAACCGGATATAGGTGGCGCTCGAAAGTTCATTTCCGGAGGGCGACAATGCGGAAGAACTGGCTGGTTGCCGTGGCAATCGGTGCAATGCTGGTAATGGGGACGGAAGCACGGGCGGCGTCCGCCGACCTCGGCGGCACCGAATGGGATTCGACCAACAACGAGTGCGGCATCGACGAGATCGACTTCGATTCGGACGGCTCGGCCCAGGTGTTTGATTTCGTCAGCGAAGCCGACGATACCGGCCAGTGGAGCGTCCGCGGCAACCGGCTGCACATCGATTACGACACCTGGGAAGGCGGCATCGACGGGCAGTTCACCGACGGCACCCACATCGCAGGCACCGAGACGTGGCGGGACGAAAAGACCCACGAACTGAACCACGACGAGTGCGACTTCGAGCTGAACGAATAGCGCGCCCTAGTCCGCGCCGAGCGCCGCCTGCTCGGCAATGATGCGATCCATGAGAACCTCCTCGGCGCTTTCCGGCGGCGCCGGGGTGTTGAGCCGCGCCCTGGCGTGCTTCACCGACTCCTCGAGGATGGTGTCGAGATCCTCGGCGCAGGTGAACGCGCCGGCGACGCTCTTCACCTTGCTGTTGTCGAACACCGCCGACCACGACTTGTCGCCGGTGAGCGGCCCTTCCCATGCCGGGTTGTAGCGCACCAGGGTATCGGTCGGGACGTGGGCGTGGATGGCCTTGACGCCGAAGGCGCGGCCGATGGCATCGTGAATCTGGTCCCAGGTGTGGGCGCGATCCGCCGTGATCTGGAAGTCGTCGTCGAGCGCTTTGGCGTTGCCGAGCAGGCGAACGAAGGGGACTGCGAGATCGCGCGAGCGCGTCAGCGTCCACAGCGACGTGCCGTCGCCGGTGACGATGACCGGACGGCCGGCGATCATCCGCCGGATGGCCGCGTCGGCGTCGCCCATCTGGACCGGCATGCCGGTGCGCACGGTGTGGCTCGGCCGCACGATCGTCCATTTCAGCCGCATCTGCTCGCGCAGCGCCTTCTCGCAGGCGATCTTGTTGCGGCTGTATTCCCAGTAGGGATTTTCGAGCGGCGTCCGCTCGGTGATGATGTAGTGGCGCGCCGGCTTCTGGTAGGCCGAGGCCGACGAGATGAAGACGTACTGGCCGACCTTGCCGGAGAAGGTGGCGATGTCCTTCTTCATTTCCGCCGGCTGATAAAGGCGGAACTGGCACACCACGTCGAAGGTGCGATTGCCGAGCGCGCCGTACGTCTCGCCGTGCATGTCGCCGGTGAGCGTCTCGACCCCCTTCGGCAGCTCGACCGACGTCTTGCCGCGGTTGAGCACCGTGACCTTGTGGCCGGCGGCGACCGATTCCTGCACGCAGGGCAGCGAGATCTGTCCGGTGCCACCGATGTAGAGAACGCTGAGCGTCATCGTTTCCCCCGAGTCTCTGTCTTATGAGGTGGGCGCGAGCCCGCGTTTCCTGAGGAGCGCATCCGAGTTCGGCAGGCGGCCGCGGAAGCCAGTGTAGGCCTCCGCCGGATCGCGCAGATAGCCGGCCGAGTAGACGAAATCGTGCAGCCGCTTGCCGGTCTCGGGATCGAAGATGTTGCCGGTCTCCTCGAACGCCTCGAAGGCGTCGGCGTCGAGCACCTCCGACCACAGGTAGCTGTAGTAGCCGGAGGCGTAACCGTCGCCGGAGAAGATGTGGGCGAAGTGTGGCGTGCGGTGGCGCATGGCCATCGCCGCAGGCATCCCGATCCTGGCCAGCGCCGCCTTTTCGAATTCGATGACGTCGACGCTTTCGGCTTCCGGCAGGAGGTGGAGGTCGAGGTCGACGATCGCCGAGGCGGTGTACTCGACGGTCGAGAAACCCTGATTGAAGCGACGGGCAGCGAGCACCTTGTCGAGCAGCGCCTTCGGCATCGGCTGGCCGCTCTCGGCATGGACCGCGAACGCCGATAGCACCTCCGGCTGCTCCAGCCAGTGCTCGTAAAGCTGCGACGGCAGCTCGACGAAGTCGCGCGCCACGTTGGTGCCGGCGATCGACGGATAGGTGACGTCGGAAAGCAGGCCGTGGAGCGCGTGGCCGAATTCGTGGAACAGCGTGCGCGCGTCATCGAAGGAGAGCAGCGTCGGCCTGCCCTTCGGCGCCTTGGCGAAGTTCATGACGTTGACGACGACCGGGCGCACGTCGCCGGTGAGCTTCTGCTGGTCGCGGAGCGCCGACATCCACGCGCCGCTGCGCTTGGAGGCGCGGGCAAAATAATCGCCGAGGAAAGTGCCGACGTTGCGGCCGGCGCGGGCGACCTTCCAGACGCGGACGTCCGGATTATAGAGGCTTTCGCCCTTCACCTCCGCGAAGGTAAGGCCGAACAGGCGGCCGGCAACGCTGAAGGCGGCGGCGATGATGTTGTCGAGCTGGAGGTACGGCTTCAGCTCGGCCTCGTCGAAGTCGTAGGCGCGCTTGCGCACGCGCTCGGCGTAGTGCCGCCAGTCCCACGGCGCGATGCGGAAGTTGCCGCCCTCGGCCGCGACTTCTTCCTGCAGCTTCGCTTCCTCGTCGGCGGCGCGCTGACGCGCCGGCGCCCATACCGAGTGGAGAAGGTCGCTCACCGCTTCCGGCGTCTTTGCCATGGTGTCGTCGAGACGGAAGTGGGCGTAGGTCGGGAAGCCCATCAGTTTCGCCCGCTCGGTGCGGAGCGCGATCATCTCGGAGATGAGCGGCCGGTTATCGCTGGCCCCGCCGAACTCGCCGCGGCGGACCCACGCCTCGAACGCCTTCTCGCGGAGGTCGCGACGGGTGGAGAAGGTCAGGAACGGCTCGATCGAGGAGCGCGACAGCGTGATGACGTGCTTGCCCTTGAGGCCGCGCTCCTCGGCGGCTTCGGCGGCGGCGGCAACCACCGCTTCCGGCAGGCCAGCGAGATCGGCCGGCCCGTCGAGGACGAGCTTGAAGCCGGATTCGTCGGCGAGCACGTTCTGCCCGAACAGCGTGCCGATCCCGGCAAGGCGCTCAGTGATTTCCGACAGGCGCTTCTTGCCGGCAGCGTCGAGCGCCGCACCGGAACGGACGAAGCTGGTGTAGGTGCGCTCGACCACGCGCTTGCGCTCGGCGTCGAGGCCGTCGCGCGCCTGCCAAACGGATTCGATGCGGCGGAACAGGGGCTCGTTCTGGGTGATGGTGTTGCCGTGGCGCGCGAGCAGCGGCGCGATCTCGCGCTCTACCGCCTGCAGCGCCTCGTTGGTGTCGGCGGACGACAGGTGGAAGAACACCGCCGCGACGCGGTCGAGGCCGAGACCCGACAGTTCCAGCGGCACGATGGTGTTGTCGAAAGTCGCCGGCGCGGCGTCGCGCGCAATGCTGTCGACGGCGGCAAGCTGGGCCGTCATTTCCGCATCGAAGGCCGGGCGGAAGTGCTCGGGCTTGATGTCGGCGAACGGCGGCAGACCGAGCTGGCTCGGCCATGGGGAAAGCAAGGGGTTCACGGACACGATCCTCAGGGTGGATTGCTCTCTAGTATAGGGAGTGCTCGCCGTCGTTTCGAGCCGATCCAGCTCGATCTTGCGCGGCAGCCCCTGCATTCCGCTACCCCGGCGAAGGCCGGGGTCCAGATTCGTAGGGCAACGCCCGCGACACAAACTGGATCCCGGCCTCCGCCGGGATGACGAGAAGGGATGATGGCGGGAAGGGAAATTGGACACGCCTTCCCGTTCTCGCGAGCGATGATCGCCCCGAGGCATGGGAGTCCTGTCCAGGTCTCGGCGCGAAGGCCGAGGGAGGCGGGTGCCCGGCAAGTGCCGTGCGGGCAGTCCGCAGAATGAGGGCGCTCGCCGAGCACCCGCCGCGGTGTCTTTTGGCTCTCCCCTCCGCACTCGGGGCATGGGCAGGCGGTCGCCATTGTCTTGGCGCCGTCCTGGCTTCCCGCCGCCGCGGACTTCGGCCACTCCCCGGTCACGTATAACCGTGACCGACGTGCCTTGCCGGCGGCGGCCTCGGCCCATGCGCCGGAAGCCTGGCCCTTTCGGGCTTGATAGGCGACCGGTCGTAATGCCGGCCGACGGGGATTGGGGCGCCTCCCGATACCGGTGGCGGGTTAGCTCCACCGGCAGCAGGCACCGCATCACGGCTCCGCTCTCAGGTTCACCCTCCGGAGGGCGCCCTCGGTACCGAACCGTGACGGGAGCAGTTTCGCATGGGGTGCGAATACGGGGATAAGTTGAGGCTTGTCCCCGCGGCCGCGTTCAACCTCCCCCTTGAGGAGAGGTCGAAATCGCGTCGGCGATTTCGGGAGGGGGTTACGCCTCCACGCCCACGCACCGAGACGAGCTCGGCATGCAGCCGCAGTCCTTTCTCTGGGGCACCCCCTACCCCCCTCAAGGGGAGTATTATACTTGACAAACCCAGCCGCTATCCCTAGGTTGAGGTCATAGGGAGAGACGGGCATGGCAAGCGTTCTCAGCGAGACATATTTCCACGACGAAGCGGCGGCATTCGCGGCGCTGGAAGGGTTGCTGTGGCCAGAAGGCCCGACCTGTCCGCACTGCGGCGGTGCCGACCACAACAACCGGCTGGAAGGTGTGAAGGACAAGAAGGGTCGCGTCCGGCTTGGACTCTGGAAATGCTACGATTGCCGCAAGCAATTCACCGTGCGCAAGGGCACGATTTTCGAGGACAGCAAGGTTGGGCTGCACCTCTGGTTTCAGGCAGCCTACCTCATGTGCGCCAGCAAGAAGGGCGTCAGTAGCAACCAGCTTCATCGTACGCTGGGCGTGACGCTCAAGACCGCTTGGTTCATGTCCCATCGGCTTCGCGAAGCGATGCGTCAGACGCACCTTGGCCCGCTCGGCGGCGAAGGCCGCACCGTCGAATTCGATGAGACGTGGGTTGGCGGCAAGGAGAAGAACAAGCACGCCAACAAGCGCACGGTCGGCAACATCGGCGGGAAGGGCAAGGAAGCGGTGCTGTCTCTGGTCGAACGCGGCGGCACGGTACGCTCCCACCATATTCCGAGCGTGACCGGCGACTCTCTGCGTCCGATCCTTCACGAGCAAATCCACGAGGCGTCCACCGTGTACACGGATGACGGTGGCGCGCGTGTCGGTCGCGACTTTGCCGGGCACCAGTCCGTCAATCACAGCATCAAGGAATACGTGCGCGGGCCGGTGCACACGAACACGATTGAGGGCTATTTCTCCATCATGAAGCGCGGCGTGATCGGTGTTTACCATCACGTCAGCCCGCAGCACTTGAAGCGGTATCTTGCCGAGTTCGATTTCCGCTACAATAACCGGGTCGCGTTGGGTGTTGAGGATCGCGACCGCGCCGCCGCCGCCATGAAGGGCGCAACTGGCAAGCGCCTCATGTACCGGGACTCGTTGGGGCGCTGAAACGTACAACAGTTGTGGTGCGCATTATGG
>JBEHXS010000006.1:0-34796 GCA_048498575.1 Pseudomonadota bacterium | reverse complement strand
CATCCGGGTGGGGTGGGGGGGGGAGGCGGCACGCCCCCAAGCCGACGACTGTCGGCGGATGCTGGAACGCGCCCTCGATCAGGCCGGCTGAGGCCTTCCTTGCCCTGAAAAGCAAATGGCCGGCGCGATGCGCCGGCCATTGGTTGCCTCGTGTAGAAGGGGCTCGCCCCTTACGCAGGACAGACGGTCCGGTTCGACATGAACCCCGGGGGGCTGGGGGGCTGAGAAACTACCGCGGCTCCGCCGAACCGGACCTTGAGGCAACATGAGAAAGGTCGTTGCGCATGGTGGCTGTGCAAGGGCCGAAACAGGGCAAAATCGTGAATTGTGGACGAGCCCGGTGGATGACCGCGGAGAGCGTCACGCGAACGTGTTCCCGACACCTTGCCAGCCGCCGCGTTCAGGAGAAAGATGACGCCGCGATAACACCCGCGGATGGAAAGGAGCGTCTGTGGACGCAGCCGATACTTCCGAAAAAGAGCCCTCCGGCGGCCGCGCCAATCTGATCGCGCTGGCCGCCCACCGTAACGACGGTCCGGTCGCCTTCAGCCGGCAGGAACTGACTAAAATCCTCACCGTTTATGGCCGCCACGTCGCTGCCGGCGAATGGCGCGACTATGCCATCGACCATCTCAGCGAGCGCGCCGTCTTTTCGATCTTCCGCCGCACGTCGGAGGTGCCGCTTTACCGGATCGTCAAGCAGCCGAAGCTCGCCCGCCGCCAGGGCGCCTATATGCTGGTGGCCGGGACGGGAGCCATCCTGAAGCGCGGCCATGACCTGGCGAACGTGCTCCGCGCCATCGACGGGCCGCGGCTGGTCGTCGCCTAGCGGTCGGGCGCGGTCGTGTCGCCGGAGCCCAGCACACGCTGCATGAGGACCACGTCCAGCCAGCGGCTGTGCTTGTAGCCGACCGAGCGCATTGTCCCGATGTCGGAAAAGCCCGCCGCCTTGTGAAGGCGGATCGAGGCTGCGTTCTTCGAATCACCGATGACCGCGATCATCTGGCGGAAGCCGGCGCCGGCTGCGCCATCGATGAGCTGGCGGAGAAGTCGGCCGCCAATGCCAAGCCCCCGGGAATCCGAGGCCATGTAGACCGAATCCTCGACGGTGTTCCGGTAGGCGGGCCGCTCCCGGTAGGGCCCCGCGTAGGCGTAGCCCAGCACCCGCCGGTCACGTTCGGCGACGAAGTAGGGGTAGCCGCCGGCCATGGTTTCCGCCATCCGCCGCCCCATCTCGGCCTCGTCCGGCGGCACGATCTCGAAGGTGGCGCTGCCGTAGAGCACCTGCTCGGCGTAGATGGCAGTGATCGCCGGGATGTCATCGGCCCTGGCCGCCCGCGTGGTCAGTTCGCCCATGCCGACCTCCGAAAAGAAAAGGGCGCGGAAACCGAAGCTTCCGCGCCCTTACTCTAATCCCGCGCCGGGGTGGCGCGCCAATGCTAGCTGCGGTTCGAACCGAACAGGCGGAGCAGCATCAGGAACAGGTTGACGAAGTCGAGGTAGAGCGACAGCGCCCCCATGACCGCCTTGCGGCCGGCGATCGTGCCGTCGTCGTTGACCGTGTAGAGGTCCTTGATCTTCTGGGTGTCGTAGGCGGTGAGGCCGGTGAAGACCACGACGCCGACAACCGAGATCGCGAACTGCAGCGCACTCGAGTGCCAGAAGATGCCGACCAGCGAGGCGATGATGATGCCGATCAGGCCCATGAACAGGAACGAGCCCATGCCGGTCAGGTCACGCTTGGTGGTGTAGCCCCACAGGCTGGTGACGCCGAAGGTCGCCGCGGTGATGAAGAATACCTGGGCGATCGAGGTGCCGCTGTAGACGAGGAAGATCGTCGACAGGAAAAGCCCGAGCACCGCCGCGTATACCAGGAACAGCGCGAGCGCCGTGCCTACCTGGATGTGGGCGATGCGGAAGCTGATGAAAGCCACGATACCCAGCGTCGCGAAGAACAGCACGAGCTGCGCGACCGGGTTGAACAGCAGGACGCCGAACGAGGTTACGCCGGTGAAGGCGCCGAACTGATCGACCCCGATGTTATAGCCGCCGGCCGCCTGGAAGGCGAACCACGCCACCAGCCCGGTGATGACGAGAGCACCCGCCATGTAGTTGTAGACGCGGATCATGTGGGCCCGCAGGCCCGCATCGATCGCCTCTGCGCCGCGCGCGACACTGGCGCCGTAACGCGGCTGGTTGTCCAGATTGGCCATTAGAAGGTCCCTCTCCATAGCCCCGGCGGGCCTGATGCCCGCCACCATGACGCCACTTGGCGACAATATGGGCTGCGCGATGCGGCCAAACAAGACCGCGATTGCCGCGGAAATGATGGGAAAGGCACCAAAACCGCCACGCCGGACCTTTACACGGCTGTCATCCGACTCAATTCTGGATGGTGACGCGCCTCGTGAACCGGAGACCCCGACCATGCCCCGCCTGTTCACGGCCATCGAGATACCCAAAACCGTTGCCGGCCACCTGTCGCTGCTCCGCGGCGGCCTGGTGGGCGCCCGCTGGATTTCCGCCGAGAATTACCATGTGACGCTCCGCTTCATCGGCGACGTCGACATGGTCGTGGCCGAGGAGGCCGCCGCCGAACTTGCCCGCGTGCGCCGTGCCGAATTTTCGCTCCGCTTTACCGGCGTCGGCCCGCTCGGCACCCGCAAGCAGCACTCTGTCGTTGCCACGGTCGAGGAATCGCGCCCGCTGATGGAGCTGCAGGCCGAGCACGAGCGCATCCTCCGGCGCATCGGCCTGCCGCCGGAAGCGCGGCGCTACACGCCGCACGTCACCCTCGCTCGCCTGCGCGGCGGCAACGCGCGCGACATTGCCGAATATCTCTCGGTGCGTGGCGGCTTCCTCGCCGAGCCCTTCCCGGTCGAGCGCTTCGTGCTCTACTCCTCGCGCAATTCTGTTGGCGGCGGACCGTACGTCGTCGAAGAGGCCTACGACCTGATGCCGGCAAGCGCCGAGCGCCGGCGGGCGTGATGCCAGCGGCGAAGCTCACGGCACGCGAAGTCAGCGCCGCGCTAAAGAAGCTGCCGGGCTGGAAGAAGGTGCGCGGCGAGGACGCCATTGCCCGCACCTTCGTGTTCGCCGACTTCCGGCAGGCATTTGCCTTCATGACGGCCGCCGCGTTTGCCGCAGACAAGATGGACCACCATCCCGACTGGTCGAACAGCTACAAGACGGTTGACGTGAAACTGACCAGCCACGACGCCGGCGGCATCACCGAGCGCGACCTCACGCTGGCGAAGGCGATGGACGAGGCGGCCGCCAATCGCTCGCGCTAGTGCAGATGCCTGAGCTTGTCCGGGTTGCGCACCACATAGATCGCAGCGACCTTGCCGTCTTCGATTTCGAGCGCGGTGGTCGCCAGTTCGCCGTCGGCCTCCAGGGTGATGAACCCCGGCAGACCGTTGATGAAGGCGGCGCGAACGAGCTTCGAGCCGTTCTTGCGGAAGATGGTCGCGAGATACTCGTGGTTCCGCATCACGGCCTCGAAACCGAAAATCGGCTGTAGCGCGGCCGGCCGTTTGCCACCGCCGTCGGCGTGCACGCTGACGTCCTCCGCCAGCATGGCGCCGAGCGCCTTCATGTCGCCGCTGCGGGAGGCGGCGAAGAAGGCCTCGGCAATCGCAAGGCCGCGCTCTCTCTCGACCTTGAAGCGCGGGCGCGCCTCGCGCACGTGGGTCCGCGCTCGCGCCGCAAGTTGACGGCAGGCTGCGACGTCGCGGTCCAGGGCCAGTGCAACGTCCTCGAAAGCCAGCCCGAAGACGTCGTGGAGCAGAAAGGCGGCGCGCTCGAGCGGCGAAAGGCGCTCGAGCACCAGCATCAGCGGCAGCGTGACGTCCTCGACTTCGTCCTCTTCCACGACCGGATCGGGGAGCCACGGACCGACATAGGTTTCGCGTGTCCGCCGCACGGCCTTGAGCTGGTCGAGACACAGCCGCGTGACGGTGCGGCGGAGATACGCCTCGGGCTCGCGCACGGCGCCGCGGTCGGCGTTCATCCAGCGTACGAACGCTTCCTGCACGACATCCTCGGCGTCTGCCACGGAGCCCAGCATGCGGTAGGCCACGCGCATGAGCCTGGGACGCAGCGGCTCGAATGCAGCCGCCGCGTCCTCCGATGTCGTGCCTGCCGTCACGCGGCAGCCGCCTGCGTTGCGGAAGCCTTTATTGCCGAGGCTTCCGTGTAGAGGCCGAAGCCGACCGCGATGCGGTTCCAGTCGTTGATGAGATTGATCGTCACGGTGAGCTTGATCTGCTCCTCCTCGCTGAAGTGCGCCTTGAGCGCCGCGTATGCATTCTCCCGCTCCCTGCCTTCGCAAAGCCGGGTCAACGCCTCGGTCCATTCCAGCGCGGCCCGCTCGCGACCCGAATAGCACGGCGCCTCGCGCCAGGCCGGCAGCAGGTAGATGCGCTGCTCCGTCTCGCCCTGCTCACGCGCTTCCGTCGCATGAAGGTTGATGCAGTTGGCGCAGCCGTTGATCTGCGAGGCGCGGAGCTTGACCAGCTCGGTGATCGTCGGGTCGAAGGTGGAGGCTGCAGCCAGCGCGATCGATGCGCGCTGCCA
This sequence comes from Pseudomonadota bacterium, assembly GCA_048498575.1. GTDB lineage: Bacteria > Pseudomonadota > Alphaproteobacteria > Rhizobiales > Kaistiaceae > DASZQY01. Next base: position 30,218 of record JBEHXS010000006.1, on the reverse strand, counting down.
GTCCTTCATCAGCGCCGGAGCGACAGCGAAGGGATTGATCTTTGCAGTCATGATGGGCGTCCTTTCCATTGGTGCCGACATCAAGACGAGCCGCGGCCTCCCGGTGTGACATGGCCGGCGATTATTTCTGGAACAGGTCGCGGATGGGGCGAAAGGGCGCGACCTCCACGGCGCTTGCGGTCCGCGCGCGACCGTCCCATGTTGAGGGGGAGGCGTGAGGGAAGGACGGATGCCCGACATACTGTACGGCGAAATTCTGGGACCCGAGGTGCCACCGGGCCCGGACGAAGAGGCTGCCCGCACCGCGCGGGTGAAGCGCGGCTTCTGGTCCACCTTCCGCAAGGCCGCCCGTTACATCCCCTTCGCCGATGAGCTGGTCGCCGCCTATTACTGCGCGCTCGACCCGGCGACGCCCCACGGCGTCCGCGCCGTCCTGATCGGCGCGCTTGCCTATTTCGTGTTGCCGTTCGATGCCGTTCCCGATTTTCTCGCCGGCATTGGCTATACCGACGATGTCACGGTGCTCCTCGGCGCCATCGCGCTGGTCCGTACGCACATCACCGCGAAGCATCGCGAGGCGGCGCGACGGGCGCTCGACGAAGATCGCGCCTAGCGATTTGGTCAGCGTTTTCCGCGGCTTCCCATCACATTCTTGTCGATTTTGGTCGGGTATCCTGCCGCCGGCTGGGAGACGACCGTCGCGACGCGGTTGCCATCCACGGCTTAGCGAAATAGTAACCGGGGTCGGCGAAGCTTAACAAATGATCACCAAGCCCATGCCTAACGTCGTACGCGCCCTTACGCTCGCAGCCTTTCTTTCGGTGACCCTGGCCGGCGCAGCGGTCGCCCAACAGGCGGCAGGCGGCGCCACCAAGCTCGACACCTTCAAGGATTGGACGGCTTTCGTCTCCAATACGGCGGACGGAAAGATGTGCTTCATCGCCACCCAGCCGACGAACTCGAAGTACTCGCAGTCGACCAGTGGCCGCGACCCCGCCTTCCTCCAGATCACGCGCATTCCCTCGAAGAACGTCGTCAACGAAGTCAGCTCGATCGCCGGCTACACCTTCCTCGCCAGCGGCGACGTCACCTCGGACGTCGACGGCGCCAAGTTCAAGATGTTCCTCGACGCCAGCCATCCGGACACCACCTGGGCCGATGCCTCGCAGGAGCAGGCGCTGGTCGATGCCATGAAGAAGGGCCACGTCTTCACGCTGACCGGCACCTCCAAGCGCAAGACGCTGGTCACCGACACCTACTCGCTGTCGGGGATTTCGGCGGCCCTCGACGCCATCGCCAAGGAATGCCCGTAGCCGGCTAAAGCTGGCGTCGGGACCGGGCGGCGCTATATAAGCGCCGCCGTGCTCATCGAACCCGCCACCCTGCCGACCGCCGCCGCGCCTGCCGCGAAGCCTTCGCTCGTCGGCATGGATCGCGCCGCGCTCGGCGAAGCGCTGGGCTCGATCGGGGTGCCCGAGCGTCAGCGCCGCATGCGCGCCGCCCAGCTCTGGCATTGGATCTATCTCCGGGGCGCCACCTCCTTCGACGAGATGACCAACGTCGCCAAGGACATGCGGAGCGCGCTTTCCGCGGCCTTCGTCATCGCGCGCCCCGAGATCGTTACCGAGCAGATTTCCGAGGACGGCACGCGCAAGTGGCTGCTCCGCTTCCCCTCGCGCGGCGCCGGCCGCCCGGTCGAGATCGAGACCGTGTATATCCCCGAGGAAGGGCGCGGCACGCTCTGCCTTTCGAGCCAGGTCGGCTGCACGCTCTCCTGCTCGTTCTGCCACACCGGCACGCAGAAGCTGGTGCGCAACCTGACCGCCGAGGAAATCGTCGGCCAGATTCTGCTCGCCCGCGACCGCCTCGGCGATCACCCGAAGGCGACGCCGATCGACGGCGCCGTGCCCTCGACCGGCCGCCTCGTCTCCAATGTCGTGATGATGGGCATGGGCGAGCCGCTCTACAATTTCGACAACGTCAAAGCCGCCCTCCACATCGCCGCCGATGGCGACGGCGTCGGCCTGTCGAGGCGGCGGATCACGCTCTCCACCTCCGGCGTCGTGCCGATGATCGGCAAGGCCGGCGACGAGATCGGCGTCATGCTTGCGATCTCGCTCCATGCGGTTCGCGACGAACTCCGTGACGAGCTCGTGCCGCTCAACCGCAAGTACCCGATCGCCGAGCTGCTCGCCGCCTGCCGCGCCTATCCCGGCCTTTCCAACGCCCGCCGCATCACCTTCGAGTACGTCATGCTGAAGGGCGTCAACGACACGCTTGCCGACGCGCGCGAGCTTGTCCGCCTGCTGTCCGGCATCCCGGCCAAGATCAACCTGATCCCGTTCAACCCGTGGCCGGGCAACACCTACGAATGCTCGGACTGGAGCCAGATCGAGAAGTTCGCCGAGGTCGTCAACGACGCCGGCTACGCCTCGCCGATCCGTACGCCGCGCGGCCGCGACATCCTCGCCGCGTGCGGCCAGTTGAAGAGCGAGAGCGAGCGCCTGCGTATCCGCGAACGCATGGCGCTGGAAGCGATGATCGCGCCGTAGCCTACCGTCCGTGCGCGAGGATAAGGCGCACGGCGAACGCTCCAAGCACCCCGGCAAAGAGATAATCGACGAACCGCGTGATGCGCTTCGAGCCCTTGAGCAGGCGGGCGATGTGGCCGCCGGCAAGGATGAGCGCGCCGCACACCGGGACGTTCACCACCGTGAAGGTCAGCCCGAGAAAAAGCAGCTTGCCCGGCACATGCGGATCGGAGGGCGCCACGAACTGCGGCAGGAAGGTCACGAAGAAAATGATGACCTTCGGGTTGAGCAGGTTGACCAGGAGCCCCTTGGCATAGATCGAGCGGAGCGACTCAGGCCGCACCGCTCCCTTGTCCAGCGACAGCGACGAACCGTTGCGGAGCGCGTCATAGGCCAGATACGCGAGGTAGGCGGCGCCGACGACCTTGAGGATCGTGAACGCCACCAGCGAAGCCGCGAGCAGCACGGACAGGCCCGCAGCGATCAGCACCGAGTGAACAAGCAGCCCCGTCTCGGCCCCCGCGAAGGCGGCAAACCCGGCCTTGCGCCCGTGCGCCACGGTCTTAGACAGGAACAGCGTCATGTCCGGCCCGGGCGTCAGCCCGAGCACGACCGAAGCCGCCAGATAGGCGAGGAGCGTTGGCAGGTCGGGAACGAACTGGCGGAGCATACCGCGACGTATAACCGGAAGCCGCGCTATAAGGGAACGCCCGCGCCAGCCCCTGGGCCGTATGCCGTGACCGATCAGAGCCGCGACCGCCTCTCCTCGCTCCCCCTGCCGCCGTGGTTCTCGCCGCGCTCGCAGGCGCTGCTCCGCGATCCGCTGGTCGTCTGCCTGATCCTCATCGTCGTCACGTCGCTGTTCTTCGCGATCTTCCCCGGCGTCGACGTCTGGTTTTCTTCCCTGTTCTATCTGCCCGGCGGCGGCTTCCCGACCGGCGCGCTGCCGATCTCGCTCGCGCTCCGCGAACTCGGCAGCGACCTCGTCCGCATCGTGGTCGTCGTCCTGCTCGTCATCGTGCTGCTCAAGCTGGCGTTCGCGTCGCGCCCCAGCCTGATCGCTCCCCGCGACACCCTTTTCATTCTTGGCACGCTGATCGTCGGGCCGGGCATCCTGGTGAACTGGGTATTCAAGAACCACTGGGGCCGCCCGCGCCCGGTCTCGGTCGATGCATTTTCCGGCAGCCATCCGTTCGTACCGGCCTGGCACATGAGCGACGCCTGCACGGTGAACTGCTCGTTCGTCTCCGGCGAGGCGTCGTCGGCGATCTGGCTGCTCGCCCTCGCCGTGCTGCTGCCTCCCTCTTGGCGGCCGCTGGCCATCCGCATTCTGCTGGTGCTGGCGCTGCTGCTGTCGCTGAACCGCATCGCCGCCGGCGGCCATTTCCTCTCCGACGTGCTGCTGGCGTGGTGGTTCACGCTCGCGGTCATGGCGGTCGGCTGGCGCTGGCTCTACACCCGGCCGCTGGTTGCGCCCGAACGGCTGGAGGGTGGCCTTACCGATGTCGGATTGGCGATCCGCCACCTCTTCGCCAGCCTGCGCCCGCCTCCGCCGCCGGCCGCCTGAGGGCCGCACGGCTTGCCGCCGCCCGCGGCCACGTCCTATAAGCCCGCGACATTCCGGGGAGCGTACCAATGGCTGACGTGAAGAAGGTGGTGCTTGCCTATTCCGGCGGCCTCGACACCTCGATCATCTTGAAGTGGCTGCAGACCACCTACGGCGCCGAGGTGGTGACCTTCACCGCCGACCTCGGCCAGGGCGAGGAGCTGGAGCCTGCCCGCCGCAAGGCCGAGCTGATGGGCATCAAGGAGATCCACATCGAGGATCTTCGCGAGGAATTCGTCCGCGATTTCGTCTTCCCGATGTTCCGCATGAACGCGCTCTACGAGGGTGTCTACCTGCTCGGCACCTCGATCGCGCGGCCGCTCATCGCCAAGCGGCTGGTCGAGATCGCCAAGGAGAGCGGTGCCGACGCCATCGCCCATGGCGCCACCGGCAAGGGCAACGACCAGGTGCGCTTCGAGCTCACCGCCTACGCGCTCAATCCCGACATCAAGATCATCGCGCCATGGCGCGAATGGCAGTTCAAGTCGCGCACCGATCTCGTCGACTTTGCCGAGAAGCACCAGATCCCGGTGCCCAAGGACAAGCGCGGCGAAGCGCCTTTCTCGGTCGACGCCAATCTTCTGCACTCGTCGTCGGAAGGAAAGGTGCTGGAGGACCCGTGGAGCGAGCCGCCGCCTTACGTCTTCCAGCGCACGATCGCGCCGGAGGATGCCCCCGACAAGCCGACCGTCGTCGAGATCGAGTTCCGGAAGGGTGATCCCGTTGCCATCGACGGCAACGCGCTGTCGCCGGCCGCCCTCCTGACGCAGCTCAACGCACTCGGCCGCGACAACGGCATCGGCCGCGTCGACCTCGTCGAGAACCGTTTCGTCGGCATGAAGTCGCGCGGCATCTACGAGACGCCGGGCGGCACCATCCTGCAGGTAGCGCACCGCGCGATCGAATCGCTCACCCTCGATCGCGAGGCGGCGCACCTGAAAGATTCGCTGATGCCGCGCTATGCCGAGCTGGTCTACTACGGCTTCTGGTTCGCCCCCGAGCGCGTCATGCTCCAGAAGCTCGCCGATGAGAGCCAGACCAATGTCGAGGGGACGGTGCGGTTGAAGCTCTATAAGGGCAACGTCATCGTCACCGGCCGCAAGTCGCCGAAGTCGCTCTATTCGAACGACCTCGTGACCTTCGAGGACGACCGCGGCGCCTACGACCAGAAGGACGCCGCCGGCTTCATCCGCCTGAACGCCCTTCGCCTGAGGACGCTGGCTGCCCGCGACCGCGCCAAGCGCTAGTCGCGGCGGCGGCAATTGGGCGCGGGGTTGTGAGCGCGATTCTTAATCGCGCATTAAGCGCAAACTGCCAAAGCTCGTAGCCATGTGCGGGCGGTCCCTCGGCGAGGCGGAACGATGACCGCGGCCGAGTCCTATGAGGACGCGGCCGTCGAAGGCATGTCGCGCGCGCGCTTGGCCGATTTTCTGGGCGCTATCAAAGCCGGCGCCTGCATCTGGGATGAAAAGCTGCGGCTGGTGGCGTGGAACAACGCCTTCCGCGTTACCCATGCGGTGCCGGACCGTCTGCTGAAGCCCGGCACACGGCTGGCGACCATTCTCGACAACGGCCCGCGCGTTCTGGAAGACCGGCGGAACGGCGAGGAAACCGAGGCTGGCGCGCTGCGCGGCCTCGCCGCCCGCGGCAAGCTCGATCTCGACCGGGTCTATGCCGACGGGCGCACTGTCGCCGTCACCTACGACCGTTTCGGCGAGCGCCACTGGCTGGCGCTCTATCATGACGTCAGCAAGCAGCGGAACGACATCAAGCTTTTGCGCATCAGCGAGCGCGAACTGCGCTCCCAGCATGCCCAGCTCGACGCCGCCCTCGACTCGACGCCCTACGGCTTCGCCCTCTGGGACGACCAGCAGCGGCTGGTGATCTGCAACGACCTGTACCTGAAGATGTACCATTTCCCGGCCGATCAGGTTCGCGCCGGCACGCCGCTCAAGGAAATCTGCCGCATCTCGATCGCCGCCGGCAACTTCGCCGGCCTCACGGTCGACGAGCTCTACGACCGCTACCTGACGCGCATCCAGGAAAACCGCGACCCCGAGCGGCCCGAGCATTATGACGTCGAGGCCGGCGGGCGCACCATCCGTTCGACCTACACACGCAGCCCCGGCATCGGCTGGGTCGCCACCCATCAGGACATCACCGACGACCTCGCCAAGATGCGCATGCTGGAATCGCGCGAGCGCGATCTCGCCGTGCAGAACCTGCGCTTCGTCGCCGCCGTCAACAACATGTCGCAGGGCCTCTGCATGTTCGACACCGAGCAGCGGCTGGTGATCTGCAACGAGCAATACGCGCGCATCTACGGCCTGCCGCCCGAGCTGGTGAAGCCGGGCACGGCGCTGCAGGACATCCTCGACTACCGCCTCGCCCACGGCGTGCATCCCGTCGAAGGCGTCGATGCCTATTTCCAGCGCCGCTTCGATCTCGCCAATGGCGGCCGCGAGGGCACCGATATCTCCGAGCTGAACGACGGCCGCGTCATCGCCATCATGCACCATCCGATGGCCGACGGCGGCTGGGTCGCCACCCACCAGGACATTACCGAGCAGCGCCAGAAGGAAGTGCTGATCCGCCGCGCCGCGCGCCATGATGCCCTGACCGACCTGCCCAACCGGCTGATGTTCAGCGAGACCATGGAAGCCGCCGAGCAGCGCCTGCGCCGGCGCGAGCGGCTCGCCCTCCTCGCCATCGACCTCGATCATTTCAAGATGGTCAACGATACGCTGGGCCACGGGATTGGCGATCGCGTGCTGCGCGAAGCAGCGGCGCGCCTGCGCTCCTGCTGCCGCGAGGGCGACGACGTCTTCCGTCTCGGCGGCGACGAGTTCGCCATCCTCACCGGCCCGCTCGAGGCCGAGCGCGATGCCGCGATCATCGCCCATCGCATCGTCACCCGCATGGCCGAGCCGCTCGAGATCGACGGCCACGGCATCGTCATCGGTGCGAGCGTCGGCATCGCGGTCGCCCCCGGCGACGGGCCGACCGGCGAAGACCTGCTCAAGAACGCCGACCTCGCCCTCTACCGAGCCAAGAACGAAGGCCGCGGCGCCTACCACTTCTTCGAACGCGGCATGGACGCCGACCTGCAGGAGCGGCGCGCCATCGAAATCGGGCTCCGCCAGGCGCTGGCGCGCGACGAATTCCGCCTCGTCTTCCAGCCGCTGTTCAATCTCGAGGAGCACCGCATCTCGTGCCTCGAGGCGCTGCTCCGCTGGTACCATCCGGAGCGCGGCACCATACCGCCGGCCGAATTCGTGCCGATCGCCGAGGACAGCGGCCTCATCGTCGCCATGGGCGAGTGGGTGCTGCACGAAGCCTGCCGCACCGCCGTCACCTGGCCTGACGACGTCAGCGTCGCGGTCAACCTTTCGACCGTCCAGTTCCGCAACCGTGGCCTGCTTCAGCAGATCCGCGCCGCTCTCAGCGAATCGGGCCTGCCGCCGCAGCGGCTGGAACTCGAGGTCACCGAGTCGCTGCTGCTCGGCGACGCCGATGCCACCCTGAACACGCTCCACCAATTGCGCGCGCTGGGCGTCCGCATTTCGATGGACGATTTCGGCACCGGCTACTCGGCGCTAAGCTACCTGCGCACTTTTCCCTTCGACAAGATCAAGATCGACAAGTCCTTCGTGCACGACATCTCCGCCAAGGACGGCAGTCGCGCCATCGTCACCGCCGTCATCGGCCTTGGCCGCTCGCTCGGCATGTCGACCACGGCGGAAGGCGTCGAAACCGAAGCCCAGCTCGAGCTGGTGCGCCGCCAGGGCTGCACCGAGGTCCAGGGCTTCCTCTTCTCGCCGCCGCTTCCCGCCTCCTCGGTTGCCAGGCTTTTCCAGCGCCCGGGCGGCGTCGAGGAATGGATCGACACGCTGCGCAAGCCCGCCTGAGCTAGGCCGGCAATCCCGCCTTCCTCAACCCGTCGAGGTAGCGCGCCAGCACCGACGGCTCGACGAAACTCAATACTTCCCCGACCTTGGCGACCGTCAGCCCGGGGCGGGTTTCGGTGAGGCGCCTGACCGCATCCCGCGCCTCATCCATCCGTCCGGCGAGCGCGTAGTAGACGGCAAGATCGCGGTAGGCCCAGGTCATCCCGCTCTTTTCGCGCATGCCGCGGAGCGTCCACTCGATTGCCTCGTCGTACTCGCCGCGCACGAAGTGAGCGAAGCCCAGGCCGTTGTGGCTGTTGAACGAGAACGGGTCGAGCGGCGACAGGCGCAGCGAATGTTCGAACGCCGCAATGGCCTCCTCTCCGTGGCCGCCATACGCCGCCATGAAGCCGCGCCGTGACCACGCCCAGGCATTGTTCGGATCGAGCAACAGCGCGCGCTCGACGAAGTGGCTCGCCCGCTCGAGCTGGCCGAGGAGCAACGTCATGGCGGTGGCGAGCGCAACGAGCGCTGTTGGATCGTCGCCGACCTTCTCTGCCGCCTCTTCGATCAGCGCACGGCTTTCCTCGCGGGTCTTCTCGATGTCGTCCGTCCACGCGTAGATGACGTGCTGGGCCCGCGCCCAGGCCGCCACCGCCGTCGCCCGCACATAGCCGGGATCGAGCCGCCGCGCCTCGTCGAGCAGCCGGATCGCCTCGGCGTTGTCCTCGCGCCGGTGCGCCCACAGGTGCGGCATCGAGCGCATGACCAGGTCGTAGGCGGCCAGACTCTCCGGTCGCTTGCGCTTGGCGAGCGCGATCTCGGCCTGCTGGATCGATGGATTTACCGCGCCGGCGACCTGCTGGGCGATTTCGTCCTCGAAATCGAACAGGTTGTCGACCATGCCGTCGTAGGAATCGGCCCACAGGTGGGCGCCGCTTTCCGCATCGACGAGCTGCGCCGTCACCCGCACCCTGTCCTGCGATTTCCTGAGGCTGCCTTCCAGCAGGTAGCGCACGCCGAGCGCCCGCGCGATCTCGCGCACATCGGCGGCGCGGCCCTTGTAGGCATAGGCCGAGTTGCGCGCCACCACCTTGAACTCGCGCACGCGCGACAAGGTCGCGGTGATTTCCTCGACGACGCCGTCGGCGATCGAGTCGGCCGACGGGTCGCCGGACATGTTGTCGAAGGCGAGCACCGCGATCGACGGCCGCCCACTCCTGCCGCTCGAGGCGACGGCAACCGGAGCCGGCGCGCTTATCGGCCGCGTTTCGGTCGGCGGCGTGCGCAGCGGCCGGTGGGCGATGCCGATGATGCCGTGGTTTTCCCGCGGCAGCGCGCCGGTACCGCGCCACAGCCAGATTTCGAACTGCTCCTCCATGTTCTTGAACTCGACCCATTCGGTGCGGTCGAATTCCTGCGCCAGGTCCTTGACCAGTTGCCAGCGCACGGAATGGGTGATGGCGATGCCGCCGGGCGGCGCTGCCTGCTGCAGGCGCACGACGAAGCCGACGGCCGCGCCGAAGCGGTCGTCGCCGGAAACGAAGACGTCGGCGAGCCCGATGCCGAGGCGGACCAGAACCGCCTCCTCCGCACGCTTGTCTTTGTTCCAGTCCGCCATCGCTGTTTGGAAAGCGATCCCCCAGCGCACGCTGTCCTCGACGTTGGGGAACTCGACCAGCGCGCCGTCGCCCATCGTCTTGAAGAGGTTGCCGCCGTATTCGGTCAGCGTCCGGCGCAGCACCCGGACGCGCAGGCGCGCCAGCGCCATCAGCGTGTGGCGCTCGTTCCGCTCCATCAGGCGCGTGTAGCCGGCAACGTCCAGCGAGGCGAGGACCGTCAGCTTGCGCTGGGAACGCATGCCGCAAACCGGTTGGCCGCAACGGCCGGAAGGGGGTGACGGTCCATCGCCCCTGCCCTAAGACAAGATGCCCCTAAGGCCAAGGACAATTGCCGCGCAGGCCAGCCCATCGCTGCCTTCGATTGCGTTTGGGCCGCCGCTCCCTATATTGCGCTGCAAAACCGGGCCCTTCTTCCGTGTCGGAAGCGCCGGAATCTCCGAGTTTTCGGGCGCAGGCTCCAGGATGGCCGGCGCCCTTTTTGGTGATCCGGTCGCGCTTATTGGTGAATCATGTCGCTACGCAACGTTGCTATCATCGCCCACGTCGACCATGGCAAGACCACGCTGGTCGACCGTCTGCTCCAGCAATCCGGCGCTTTCCGCGAGAACCAGCGGGTTGCCGAGCGGGTCATGGATTCCAACGACCTCGAGCGCGAGCGCGGTATCACCATCCTCGCCAAGGCGACCTCGGTCGTCTGGAAGGATGTGCGTATCAACATCGTCGACACGCCCGGCCACGCCGATTTCGGCGGCGAGGTCGAGCGCATCCTGTCGATGGTGGACAGCGCCATCGTGCTCGTCGACGCCGCCGAAGGACCGATGCCGCAGACCAAGTTCGTCGTCGGCAAGGCCCTGAAAATCGGCCTGAAGCCGATCGTCTGCATCAACAAGGTCGATCGGCCCGACGCCCGCCCACAGGAAGTGGTGAACGAGGTGTTCGACCTGTTCGCCGCGCTCGATGCCACCGACGAACAGCTCGATTTCCCGATCATCTACGGCTCGGCCAAACAGGGCTGGATGGCCTCGACCCCGACCGCGCCCGCCGCCGGCGACCACGCCATGGCGCCGCTGTTCGACCTCATCCTGCGCCATGTGCCGGAACCGACGATCGAGCCCGGCGAGTTCCGCATGCTCGGCACCCTGATCGAATCGAATCCCTACCTCGGCCGCCTGATCACCGGCCGCATCTTCGCCGGCAGCATCAAGGCCAACCAGCCGGTCAAGGTGCTCGACCGCACCGGCGCGCTGGTCGAGATCGGGCGCGTCTCCAAGATTCTCGCCTTCCGCGGCATCGACCGCGTGCCGATCGAGGAAGCCGACGCCGGCGACATTGTCGCCATCGCCGGCCTGCCCAAGTTCAACGTCGCCGACACGCTGTGCGCCCCCGACGTCACCGAGCCGCTGCAGGCCCAGCCGATCGACCCGCCGACGCTGTCGATGACCTTCATGGTCAACGATTCGCCGCTCGCCGGCACCGAGGGCGACAAGGTGCAGAGCCGCGTCATCCGCGAACGCCTGTTCCGCGAGGCCGAAGGCAACGTCGCGCTGCGCGTCGATTCGGCGCCGAATTCCGATGCCTACGTCGTCTCAGGGCGCGGCGAGTTGCAGCTCGCCATCCTCATCGAGACCATGCGCCGCGAGGGTTTCGAGCTTTCGGTCTCGCGTCCCAAGGTCGTCATGCGCAAGGACGAGAAGACCGGCAACCTGCTCGAACCGATCGAGGAAGTCGTCATCGACGTCGACGAGGAGCACGCCGGCGTCGTCATCGACAAGCTGTCGCAGCGCAAGGCCGACATGGTCGAGATGCGGCCCTCCGGCGGCGGCCGCATGCGGCTTGTCTTCCATGCGCCGACGCGCGGCCTCATCGGCTACCAGGGCGAATTGCTGACCGACACGCGCGGCACGGCGGTGATGAACCGCCTGTTCCATTCGTATGCCGAGTACAAGGGCGACATCCCCGGCCGTCGCAATGGCGTCCTTATCTCCAATGATTCGGGCGAGGCCGTTGCCTACGCCCTGTGGAAGCTCGAGGACCGCGGCCCGATGATGATCGAGCCCGGCGCCAAGGTCTATCGCGGCATGATCGTCGGCGAGCACACCCGCGACAACGACCTCGAGATCAACGTGCTCAAGGGCAAGCAGCTCACCAACATCCGCGCTGCCGGCAAGGACGAGGCGGTTCGCCTGACCCCGCCGATCAAGATGACGCTGGAGAAGGCCCTGGCCTACGTTGGCGACGACGAGCTGGTCGAGATAACCCCGCAGGCCATCCGCCTGCGCAAGTCGCTGCTCGACCCGAACGACCGCAAGCGCGCGGGACGCGTCGCCGGCGCGGCGTAAGGTCGCCGCGCTTCGGGCCGACGAAGCATCGCTGCAACACTAGCAGAAAAATCCGGGCCGCGCCGAGCACGTTCCCCTTTGCAGCCTCGGCGCGGGTGGTAAGCTTCCATTCATGACGACGCAAACCATCGGCGTCCGGCGCGCCGAAGTGAAGGACGCCGAAGCGATCACAGCGGTCCACGACGCCGCCTGGCGCATCGCGTACGACGGCATGATCCCGGCCAAGGAGCTGACCCGGATCATCTCGCGGCGCGGACCGCGCTGGTGGGATCGCGCCATCCGCCGGGGCACCGCGATTCTGGTGCTGGAGGTCGGTGGCAACGTTTGTGGCTACGCCACGGTTGGCCCGAATCGCGCCCGCAACCTTTCGCAGAAGGGCGAGGTCTACGAGATCTACATGAAGCCGGAATACCAGGGCGTCGGCCTCGGCACGCGGCTGTTCCTGGCCGCCCGCCGCGAGCTCGCGCGCTTCGGCTTCGACACGGTCGTCGTCTGGGCGCTGGCCGATAACGAGAACGCCTGCCGCTTCTACAAGAACGCCGGCGGCCGCAAGGTGGCCAAGGCCAATGAACGTTTCGGCGAGGTCGCGCTTACCAAGGTAGCCTTCGCCTGGACCAGCAAGGCCGCCTGATCGGCCGGCCGGTGAGATAAGCCTAGGTCGCCTTCGGCCACGCGCTGACGATTGCCGCAAGCGCTTCCGCATCCCCCTTGATCGCAACCTGCTTTACCCGCTGCGTTGCGCCGCGGATGACAGCGACCGCCGACTTCGGCCGGCCGAGCAACTTCGCGACCAGCGCCACCAGTGCTGCGTTGGCCTCGCCCGAATCAGGCAGGGCGCGCACGCGCATGAAGGCAACTTCCGTCCCATCCGCCAGCACGCCGACGCCGTCGAGCCCGTCGCGATGGGCGCGCGCCGTCAGCCGCACGGCGAGCACGATGCCGTCAGCGGTCGGCCGAAAGACCGCCACGTCAGATGACGAGGCGGGCGAGGTTGGGCAGGATCACCGACTGGATGAAGAAGATGATCAGGATGACGACGATCGGCGAAAGGTCGAGGCCGCTCACGGTCGGCAGGATGCGCCGGATGGGACGAAGCACTGGTTCGGTCAGCTGATAAAGCAGAGTGCCGATCATGTTGACGAACGAATTGCGCGTATTCACCACGTTGAAGGCGATCAGCCACGACAGCACCGCGCCGGCGATCAGGATGTAAACGTAGAGCTGAAGCAGATAGTAGATGAAATTCAGTAGCTCGATCATGGGGGGCCCGCTTCCGCCGCTGTTCCGGGCGGAATGTGTAGGTCGTGGCTCCAAAGCGCAAGCGCCCGGGCGCGTCTTCTTGACAGCGAGGAAGGTGAAACCATAAATGGCCGCGCGCCGGCGGCCTTTATGGATGGCCGGACACCCAGGGTTTTGGGGCCGTAGCTCAGCTGGGAGAGCGCCGCGTTCGCAATGCGGAGGTCAGGGGTTCGATCCCCCTCGGCTCCACCAACTACAATCACCAACGGCCCGCGGGCAAATTTTTGCAAGCGCGTGGAATACGGACCGGTCGAGCCTCACGCGCATGAAATTCTCGGCAAACCTCGGTTTTCTGTTTCGCGAGATGCCGCTGTCCGATGCCGTCCGGGCGGCGGCAAAAGCGGGCTTCACCGCTGTCGAATGCCACTGGCCGCACGACATCGATCCACTCGCGCTGCGCGCCATCCTTCACGAAGCCGGGATGCCGCTGCTTTCCCTCAACACGCCGTCAGGTGACCAGAGACGTGGCGACCAGGGGCTGGCGGCGGTGCCAGGGCGCGAGGCCGAGGCGCGCCGCGCCATCGATCAGGCGATTTCGTGCGCTGCGTCAGTTGGCGCGCGTAACATCCATGTCATGGCGGGCAAAGCTGAGGGCCCAGCCGCGCGGGCAGCGTTTCTCAACAATTTGGCCTACGCCAACGCGCAGATTGGCGAGCGCGACATCGGTCTGCTGATCGAACCGCTCAATCATCGTGACGCACCCGGCTACTTCCTCCGCACGCTCGAGGCAGCGCTGGGCATTCTCGACAGCGCCGGCATCGAGCGGCTCAAGGTAATGTTCGACTGCTACCACATGCAGATCGAGGGCGGCGATCTGCTCCGGCGCTATCAGGCACACGCCGCATCGATCGGGCATATCCAGTTTGCCGCGGTGCCCGACCGCGGCGAACCAGACACCGGCGAAGTTGCATACGAGCGGCTGCTGCCGGCCCTGGTCGATGCAGGGTATGGCGGGTGGCTGGCCGCCGAATATCGTCCACGCGAGAGCACGGAGCGCGGCCTGGGCTGGCTTGGCCGTTTCTTGGCAGACGGCGGGCAATCCTGATGCGTCCACCGTCCGCGCGTCGTTCGTGGACCGTCTAATGGATCTCGTCAGCCTCGGCGAACGCGCGGCGAAGATCCGCCGTCGAGAAACCCGGCCGACGGCTGGCTCCGATCAATACGGCCTCGACACGGGCGATGGTGGCGGCCGCCCGTGGGATCTCACGCGCAATTTCGGCGGGAATGACCACGGCGCCATGCCGGTCGGCGTGGATGAGATCACCCGGCGAGACGCTCATGCCCGCCACGACCACGGGCAGATTGACGGCCACCAGGTCGACGTACACGTGTGACGGCATCACACTGCCGGCGAGCACAAAGAAACCATCCGCCATCTGGTCGACGTCGCGCACCGCACCGTCGGTGATTACGCCGGCGCAGCCGAGCCCTTTGTGGATGTTGCTCTGCACCTCGCCCCAGAAGGCGCCGAGCCCGCGGTCCGGTCCCTCGACGTCCTGAAGGACCGCAATGCTCGGACGCGGACCCTGCTCGATGTATTCGTAGTAACTCAGCCGAAAAACGCGATTCTCCGCCGCTGTCCCCGCTCTTGGCTCGCGGCAACGGATCATCGCCGTTCGGGCAAAGCCGACGACCGGCTTTGCGGCACCCCGCGGCGACACCAGTGGCCGCCGATTGAACCCGGTGCCCCGTCGTGCGGGCGCCAGCTTCTCGAGGGTGTTGCAGATCGTCGGCGTGTCGAACTCACGCAGCGCCGCAAGGTCGTCTTCCGTGAGCGTCATGGGCGCCTCAGCGCTTGTCCAGTCCCTTGGTCTTCAGGAACTCGGATAGAAGGTCGGCGACCGCGAGGTGGTTGAGGTCGCACATCGGGAAATGTGTGTTGCCGTTGAGGCCGCGCTGCGGGAGCATGAGCACCTCTGCGTCCCCGCCGTGTCGATTCACGGCCTCGGCGAAGATATTCGCCAGGCGGACGCGGACGCGACGATTGTCGAGAGTAAGGCGGGGCCCAACGTTCTTTGGGTCCATCTCCGTCGGAATGTTGTCGCCGCACACGATCTGGATCGGGAAGCGCGTCAGCTTCTTGAATTCCGCCACCGGCACCGCGGATCCAAGCAAGTCGTTGTAAGCCGCGATGTGGCGGCCATCGGCACGCAGTATTGGCGGCGGCACCTCGCCCTCGGGCAGCACGAACGACGCCGGTTCGTAGGAGACTATGCCGCGCACGTTGTCGGTCTTCATCGCCGTCCACCATCCGCGCAGACCACTGCCTGAATGGGTGATGAGCGTCATGCCGCCGATCTCGTCGAGCAGCTTGGCGACGCCGTCCGACTGGATCTGCACGTTCTCCGGGATGTTGAATTCGGGATAAGCCGACCGAAACAACTGATCGAGGGCTTCGGGACTGGAGACCGGAAATTGGACGCCGGGATGAAATTCCGGCGGCTTCGGCGGCGTCCAGATGCCTATGCGGAACCCGTTGAAAATGCGCTGGTCATAGCCGTATTCGAGTTCGTAGCTGTACGGCGTTCCCGACCAGCCGGCGCGGCCCACCTGCGGCGGGTCGATGACATAGACGGGAAACCCGCGCCGCAGGAATACCGTCTTGAAGCCTTCCTCCCCGGAGAAGGTCGCTTCCCAGGTGCGCGTGCTGGAGCTGTGCCACATAAGAATCGGCAGCCCGCGCGGATTAGCCGGTATCTGCCATTCGACGTAGCCATGGTCGACGTGGACCGATTCAAGCGCCTCGTTCCGGACCACCCTGCCGCCGAACGAGCGTGAGCCCTGCGACGTGATGGCGATGGGTCCATCTGCCGCCGGATGCATCGGCGCCGGTGCGCCGCGGGCGTTGGAGGAAGCCTTTTTCATCGCCTGTCCTACGGCGCCAGTTTGGCGACTGCCGCCTCGTTCAGGTCGACGCCCAATCCCGGGCCGTCCGGCAACACAAGGCAGCCGTTCTCGACTTTGATGGGAGAGGAAATGATGTCATCGCGCCACGGCACGTCGTCGCGATTGAACTCCATGTACGGCATGTTTGGAACGGTGGCGCTGAGGTGCGCTGCGATCAGCGTCCCAATCGGACTATGCGTGTTGTGGGCCGTAAACATCGAATCGTAGACCTCGGTGAGATCGGCTATTTTCTTGCCCATCGTCAGGCCATTCATGCTGATGTCGACGATGATGTAGTCCTGCGCGTGCGCCTCGAGGAACGGCTTGAAGCCGCGCGCCGTGTAGTTTGCATGGCCACTGCAGATCGGCGTCCTCGTGGACATGCGCACCGTCTTCAGCGCCTCAACATCCATGGTCTCGGTTTCCAGCCAGAGGAGATTGAACGGCTCCATCGCCCGCGCGATTTCGAGCGTGCTTCCCATGCGAAACGAAAAGCCAATATCCAGTGCGATGCCGATGTCGGGCCCGAGCGATTCGCGAAAGGCGCTGACGATGGCAATCGCCTGCTTGAGATTGGCGCGATCGAGGAGGCCGGTCGAGAAGTCGGGCGGCTCCTGGAGCGGCATCTTCTCCATCGGGAAGATGTTGGTCTTGATGGCGGTGTAGCCCTCGGCGATGACTCGCTTGCCCAACTCCTTCAGGTCCTCAACCGACCGCACCTTCGGCGCCTTGATGGCCTCGGACTGCTTCGCCCGCATCGAGCCGCAGTGCGACCAGTAGACCGGGATGGTGTCGCGCATCTTGCCGCCGAGCAGCTCATAGACCGGCACGCCGAGGACCTTGCCCTTGAGATCGTAGAGCGCGGCATCGATGCCTGAGATCGCCTTGTGGGCGATGCCCCATATGGCGCGCTGCGAGGCACCACGGCTGCGGAATTTGTGCGACCAATAGATATTCTCGATCTCCATCGGATCGCGACCGACGATGCGCTCGCCCAACTCGCGGACGCAGGCCACGACCGCGCTCGCCTGAAGGTCGTCGGTACAGTCGCCGTAGCCGATTGCGCCCGAATCTGTCGTGATCTTCACTAGGATCCAGGGCCTCAGCTTGTTGAGGCTCTTGCAGAGGATCGGCTCGACGCTGCGTATCTTCATTTCGTCAGTTCCTGCCCTTCGGTCTGTCGGCGTTGTCCGCCGCTACTCGTAACGAATGCCCTTGCCGGCAAGCTTGGCCCGTATCCCATAGATATCCAGCCCGAGTTCGCCGGCCTTGAGCCGCTTGCGGTTGTCGGCTTCACGCTGTTCGCGCGCTTCGCTCGCCGTCAGCACATCCTGAACCTTCGCGCGCGGCACCACCACGACGCCATCGTCATCGGCCGCGATCACATCGCCGGGATCGATCAGGGTGCCGGCGCAGGTCACCCGCACGTTCACCGATCCAAGCGTTTCCTTGACGGTGCCTTGCGCTGAGATGGCCTTCGACCAGACCGGAAATTTCATATCTTCCAGCGCCGCGACATCGCGAACCCCAGCCTCGATGATAAGGCCAGCGACGCCGCGGGATTGCAGGGAGGTCGCCAGCAATTCGCCGAAGTAGCCGTTGTCGCATGCTGAAGTCGGCACCACGACCATCACGTCGCCAGCGCCGCACTGCTCGACGGCGACGTGAATCATCAGATTGTCGCCGGGTGGGACCGCGACCGTTACCGCGCTCCCACTGAGCCGTGCTCCGCGATAAATCGGACGCATGTGGGGCAGCATCAAGCCGGTGCGCCCCTGCGCCTCGTGTATCGTAGCCACGCCGAACTCGCCGAGCCGGGAAACCAACCCGGCCTCCGCCCGCTCCACCCGGGTGACCACTCGGCTCATCGATCGCGCTCAAGCCCGAGTTCGTCGGCCACGCGCGGAAAGACCGCCTCGTAGGCCTCCGCGTAGCGGATCGGATATTCGGAGTTGCGGGCCGCCTGCACGCCGCGTTGCTGCGCCACCCTCCCGTAGTACTCCCACAGGTGCTCCTGGCCCTCCATGCACTCGATGGCGGCGCGCTTGCGCTCCCAATACTCGGAGATGTCGAGCAGGACGTTGGGGCACCAGCCGCATTGCTCGGGCTGATGCGGCTCGAATAGATAGACCGGCGGCGCACCGAGCACCGGTTGGCCGGGATTGTAGCCATGAGCCTGCGCGATGATGCGCGCATGCTGGGCGACCTCGGCGGTCAGCGGGTGATCGAAGTTATAGGGATCGTTCTTCGAGTGCGTGAGCACAAAACGCGGGCGCAGGGTGCGATAGAGGTCGACGAGGCGGAATAGGGCTTCGTCGCTGACGCGCAGCGGATAGTCGCCGAGATCGTAGAATTGGATCTCCGCCACACCAAGGGCCTCGGAGGCCCTCTGCGCCTCGCGCTGCCGCACCTGCTTAACCTTTTCGATCGAGGCGCCTGACGCCTTCCACAGTTTGGCCGATTCACCCCGTTCACCAAACGACAGGCACACCACCACCACCTTGTAGCCTTTGGCCGCATGGAGCGCGATGGCACCCCCCGCCCGCCACACGAAGTCGGCGGAATGCGCGCTGACGATAAGGGCGGATTTCTCAGGCATCGGCAATCACTCGGAGCGGAAGCTCCGGCAGATTTAACCGGTTTGGCCGTGCCAAACTTTATCGGACACGTGACGCATGCTATAACTTTTCCGCTCCATCGCCCCACAAGCAAAAGAACATCCGCAGGAGGCGCACTTTTCGGACTTGCCCGAGAGCGCGTGGACGGATGAGCGAAGTCGGAAGCGTTCGTGGACGTCGACATACAGATTACGCTGAGGCAGCTGCGCGCCTTCGAGGCGGTTGCTCGCCTCAAGAGCCTTAACGCCGCCGCCGCCGAGATGCGCATTTCGCAGCCCGCCGTCTGGCAGGGCGTGACCAAGCTTGAGCGCGCGCTTGGCTCTTCGCTTTTCGACCGGCGACCGACGGGTACCTATGTGAACGGTGCCGGTGAACTGCTGCTTCCGCGCGTCGAGCGCTTCGCGGCGCAGTTCGAGGCCGCCATCGCCGATGCCAGCGGCATCTCACGCAGCGACAGCGCCCAGCTGACGCGCTTGCAGCGCGAAGTGACGACCGCCCAGCTCCGCATGATGATTGCCGCCGGGGAGCGGACATTCAGCGAGGCAGCCAAGCTTGTCGGGGTTTCCGAATCGACGCTCCGCCGTGCTGGCCGGTCGCTGGAACAGACGATCGGCCGCCATCTTTTCGACCGCAGCGCCATTGGCAGTGTGCTTAATCGCGCCGGCGCCGAACTGTCGCGCCGGGTGCAGGTTGCCTTCACCGAAATTCGCCATGCCCTGGAAGACATTCGCGCTGCGGAAGGCGTCGTCGTGGGACGCGTCGTGGTCGGTTCATTGCCGCTTGTCCAGACGCTCTTCCTACCGCGTGCGATTGGCTCGCTCCTGGGCCGTTATCCCGAGGCCGCGGTGGAAATAGTCGAGGGCTCGTATACCTCGCTCATGGAACACCTGCGGCGAGGGTCGGTCGACATGATCATCGGCGCCTTGCGGCACACCGCCATCCCGGCGGACGTGGTCGAAGACTCGCTGTTCGTCGATCCCTTCTCGATTGTCTTGCGCCGCGACCATCCGCTTACCCGGATGCCCGAGGTTACTCTCGACCAGCTCGCCCGGTTCGATTGGGTCGTGCCGCGCCGGGGAACGCCGATCCGCGCGACGTTCGAAGCGCTTTTTTCGGGCTATCCGCAGCGGCCGCGGGCCAACATCGAAACCAGCTCGCTGTCTGCCCTGCGCGCCATTCTTGCCGACAGCGATCGCCTGACAATTCTCTCGCGCCGACAGATCGCCATCGACGAGCAGATGGGACTGTTGACCGTTCTCCCCTATTCGCTGCCCGTGGCAAGTCGTCCGATCGGGGTAACCACCCGTCGCGATTGGCAGCCCGCGTATGTGCAGAGCGAGTTCATGCGCATCCTGCACGAGTTGGCGGATGCCATTTCGGGGACAGAAGGCGACGGACTGCCGTTGCACCTCCGCGCCGAGTTGCCCGCAAACGCCGAGAAGCAGCCCAGTCCAGCCGACTAGTCTACCGGCCGTCGGGCCAGCGCACACCACCTCAGGCCGTGGATCGCCGCGCCCGTTTGCCCATGGCGCCGATGCCGGCATCGGCCCGGCGGTGCAAATAACTTATAGCCGCTAGCAGCAATCGAAATTGCGTGCGCCAGCGCGGGGTGCCCTTGTCGCACCCGTTGGCACTAACGAAAAAGCCGTAGCCGGCTTCCGTCTCTGCGAAGCCAAAAAAGATGACGTGCGGCGCCTGAATGGTAGCCGACTTTCTAACGGAGGCTTACCCGGAATGATAACTGCCATTGATCACATCGACATTGCGGTGAAGGACCTCGACCAGGCAGTCGATACGCTTCTGAAGCTCGGCTTCGAGCTGGTGCGGCGCACGACCCACCATCTCGGCACCGCCGAACTGAAGTTGCCGGGACCGAACCAGCCGATCTTCGATCTCCATCCGATCGTGCCCGAGCACGGCGACAACTTCACTGGCGTCGTGCACATCGCCTTCACGGTCGATGACGTGCAGAAGTCGTGGCAGTCGATGAAGGACGCCGGCTTCCAGTTCAGCGAAAAGCAGAAGCCGCACCTCGCCAAGTCCACGGGCCGTGTGATGTACAACATCTGCGACCCAGCCAAGCTCGATTCAAGCGCGCTCCCAGGTTGGGGGCTTTACCTGCAATTCGTTGGTGCGGATCGCCTCGAACCGGTGTGAGGCGACACCCGCGATAGCCGCCCGTGGCCCTCGGCGAGGGCCACGGTGCAACTGCAAGAACATCTGGGAGGATGTCATGACGGAAAACCTAGCGACCACGCTGCGTGGCATGCGTATTGGCCGCCGTACGTTCATTAAGGGACTTGCTGGACTCGGCGCCGTGGCTCTTCTGCCGCGCACCGTGATGGCGGCGGATGCCGATACGGTTACCCTCGGCGTCAGCGACATCGGTGATGGCATTCTCGACATCACCGCTACGACTGAGGCTGGCGAGGGCATCCTCGACTGCATGTACGACACGTTCTTCGAGATCGACCAGAGCGGTCACCTTGCTCCGGGGATCATCAAGGCGTGGGAGCTGTCGGACGACAAGCTGTCGTGGACCTTCCACCTCCGTGACGATGTCTATTTTCACCCCGGCAAGAACGCCGACGGCTCGGACTGGCCCAAGACGAAGATGACGGCGGCCGACGTCGCCTTCAGTCTCGCCTACAACGCGCGCGATGCGGCGCAGTCGCACACCGCCGCGCAGAAGGACCTCGGCAACCCGCCGAAGGTCGATATCGTCGACGACTACACGGTCATCGTGCATACGCCGAAGCCGCAGCCGAACATGCTGGTCTCGGGCACCCATTTCTTCGATCAGATCATGTTCCTCGTGCCCAAGGCGTACATCGAAAAGAACGGCGAGGCGTATCTCAAGGATCATCCGATCGGCACCGGTCCCTACATGTTCGTCAGCAGCACGCCGGGCGATTCGATGGAGTTCCAGGCGGTCGACTTTCCGCATTGGAGCGGCGTCGTTCCGGCCTTCAAGAAATTCAAGGCCGTGCAGATCCCCGAAGAGGCGACCACAACCTACATGCTGCAGCGCGGCGATATCGATGTCTCCGCCGTCAGCCTGGAAGCGGCCAAGACACTGAAGACGCAAGGCGTCACCATCCTCGACGGTTCCAAGGTCGGCTCGCTCTTCTCCTTCTACGGCACCTACCTGCCGGAAACGCAGGGTCAGCCGCTTGGCGACGTTCGCGTGCGTCAGGCGCTGTCGCTGGCCATCAACCGTAGGGAGATCGTCAACAACCTGCTCGGCGGCGTCGGTCAGGTTCCGGATTCGCCGCCGGCAGTCGACCTCAGCGATCCCGACATGACGCCGGCGCTGGTTGCCAAGTGGAAGCCCTGGTTCGAAAACGCCTATCGCTACGACCCGGACGAGGCGAAGAAGCTGCTTTCCGAAGCGGGCTTTGCCGGTGGCTTTTCGTTCGATTTCTGGTCTGCCCCGGACGGGGCGGCGCCGTATCTCGGCGACCTCATCCAGGTGTGCGCCAGCTACTGGAAGGCGATCGGCGTAACCGCGACGATCATCCCGGTTGATGAAAACACCTTCTCGGCCGCGCGCAATACCAACAAGTCGAAAGCACTGGTGGGCAAGGCGGGAGCCAACGCCACGACCATGACGCGCCCGGTTTCGCTGATTGGTGGCGTCTACTTCCTGAGCAAGCAGGGGCCGACAAACCTTCTCGTCGGCTCGCCCCTGGAGGCTCAGGTCGATGATCTTTACAACAAGGGCTACACGCTGCAGATGG
The DNA here is from genome assembly GCA_048498575.1 of Pseudomonadota bacterium. Lineage (GTDB taxonomy): Bacteria > Pseudomonadota > Alphaproteobacteria > Rhizobiales > Kaistiaceae > DASZQY01. The sequence continues at coordinate 7,690 of JBEHXS010000006.1, read as the reverse complement.
GCACGCCCGAGTACGAGCAGACGCTCGACAAACTCCTCGAGATCACGACCAGCAGCTGGGCTGCCTGGAGCGTGGTTGCGTCGCCGCTGACGTTTGCATTCGGCCCGCGCGTCATCGGTCGGGTAACGCCCGGTGCCCAGCACATCGGCTACGACGTAGCTTGGTTCAAGGCGAGCGGCAAGTAGTCTGCGTTGCTCTAGCGCAAGCGTGACCCTGACGATCATGCGCAATTCGCTGACGCGGCCCGGCAGAAGCGCGGCTCCGCTGGGCTACACCGCCTGCGCGCAAGCGTCGGTCGGCGGCAGCATTAAAGACGGCCGAAGCGAAAGAAGCGGCCAGAAATGAAGCCGGCAAACATCTGGGAGGATGTCATGACGGAGAATTTAGAGACTGCACTTCGCGGCATGCGCCTTGGTCGCCGCTCGTTTCTCAAGGGAATTGCGGGCGTCGGCGCGATGGCCTTTCTGCCTCGCAGTGTGTTGGCTGCCGATGTCGCCGACGCTGGCACGGTGACTCTTGCGGTCAGTGACATCGGCGACGGCATACTCGATATCACCGCGACGACCGAGGCGGGCGAGGGCATCCTCGACTGCATGTATGACTCGTTCTTTGAGATCGACCAGGACGGCCATCTCGCGCCGGGCATTGTGAAGGCCTGGCAGCTTTCCGACGACAAGCTGTCGTGGACCTTCCACCTGCGCGACGACGTCTATTTCCATCCCGGCAAGAACGCCGACGGCTCGGACTGGCCGAAGACCAAGATGACCTCGGCCGATGTCGCCTTCAGCCTCGCTTACAACGCGCGAGACGCCGCTCACTCCCACGGAACGGCCCAGCAAGACTATGGCAACCCGCCGAAGGTTGACATCGTCGACGATTACACGGTCATCGTGCATACACCGCAGCCCCAGCCGAACATGCTCCCTTCGGGCACCCATTTCTTCGATCAGATCATGTTCCTGGTGCCGAAGGCCTACATCGAGAAGAATGGCGAGGCCTACCTCAAGGACCACCCGATCGGCACCGGCCCTTACATGTTTGTGAGCAGCGCGCCCGGCGATTCCATGCAGTTCCACGCGGTGGACTTCCCGCATTGGACCGGTGTCGTACCCGCCTTCAAGACATTCAAGGTGGTGCAGGTCCCTGAAGAGGCGACCATGACGTACATGCTGAAGCAGGGCGATGTTGACGCGTCAGCGGTCAGCCTCGAGGCGGCCAAGACGCTGAAGGCGGCGGGTGTCACCATCCTCGACGGCTCCACGGTCGGAACCCTCTTCTCCTTCTATGGCACTTACCTGCCGCAGACCCAGGGCAAGCCCCTTGCTGACGTACGTGTGCGTCAGGCGCTTTCCCTGGCAATCAATCGCCAGGAGATCGTCAACAACTTGCTCGGCGGCATTGGCCAGGTTCCGGATGCCCCTCCGGGTGCTGCATTAAGTGACCCGGACATGACGCCGGCACTCGTGGCGAAATGGAAGCCTTGGTTTGAGAATGCCTATCGCTATGACTTGGACGAGGCCAAGAAGCTTTTGTCCGACGCCGGAGTTCCCAATGGTTTTTCGTTCGACTTCTGGTCGGCGCCGGATGGGGCAGCGCCATATCTCGCCGATCTCATCCAGGTGTGCGCCAGTTATTGGAAAGCGATCGGCGTGACGGCGACGATCATCCCGGTCGATGAAAATACGTTCTCTGGCGCCCGCAACACGAGCAAGTCGACGGCGCTGATTGGCAAGGCGGGAGCTAACGCCACTACCATGAACCGCCCGGTATCCCTGAACGCCGGTCACTACTTCTTGAGCAAGGGAGGCCCGACAAACCTTCTTGTCGGCTCGCCGCTCGAGGCCCAGGTCGACGATCTGTACAACACGGGCTACACCCTGCAGATGGGCACACCGGAGTATGATCAGGCCCTCGACAAGCTGCTTGAGATCACGACCGGAAGCTGGACGACGTGGAGCGTAGTCGCCTCGCCGTTGACCTTCGCCTTCGGGCCGCGCGTTATCGGGCGTGTGTCGCCCGGCGCACAGCACATCGGCTACGACGTTGCCTGGTTTAAGCCGAGCGGCAAGTAGCGCCGACACCGCCGACAAGGCGGTCGAAGCGAATGCGCGGGGGCGCCGCGAATTGGTTTGCTGGCGATTGCGTCCCCGCTGGCATGAAGGGGTTTCGTGACTTGGAGCGCGGATAGGGCGCAGCGCGGGGTGACCGGGAAAATGCAGGGTCAATGGCACGCTATATCTTCACGCGGGTGATTGAGGGTTTGATCACCCTCTATGCACTCGTCACGGCGGTCTTCTTTCTTGCCCGCCTGATCGGCAATCCCGTCGATTCCCTGCTCGGTGCCGATGCGACGGTTGAGGACAAGCTCGAGCTCATGCATCGCCTCGGCCTCGATCGGCCGCTTTACGAACAATACGCGACTTACATGTGGGGCCTTCTCCACGGCAATCTCGGTGACTCGCTGAAGTTCGGGCGGCCGGTCACCGAGCTGTTCTTTCAGTACTTCCCGAATACCGTCGCCCTCACCATCGTGGCTCTTATCATTGCCATCGTCATTGGCTTCGCGCTCGGCATGCTGTCGGCGACTCGCCGCGGCAAGATTGTTGACCACCTCTCGCAGGCGATTTCGGTTCTGGGAATGTCGGCGCCGAGCTTCTGGATCGGCCTGATGCTCATCATCCTGTTCGCCGTCTATCTCGGCATCCTGCCGGTCGCCCGCATGGAGGGGCCGGCGTCTTACGTCCTGCCCGCCTTCTCGCTGAGCTTCGTGACCTTGGCCGGAACCGCCAGGCTGGTGCGGTCGAGCATGATCGACGTGCTCGACACCGAGTACGTGAAGCTCGCCCGCATCAAGGGCGTCTCACCGACGGCCATCGTCTGGAAGCATTGCCTGCGCAACGCCCTGCTGCCGGTGCTGACTTTTGCCGGCCTGCAGATTGCGACGCTCCTCAACGGCAGCCTGGTGATCGAGTCGGTCTTTGCCTGGCCGGGCGTTGGCCGCCTGATCTATCAGGGCATCACGTCGCGCGACTATCCCCTGGTGCAAGGCAGCCTGCTGATCGTCGGATTCATCGTGATCCTGATCAATCTGCTCGTCGACATCTCCTATTCGTACGTCGATCCCCGCATCCGGACGGTGTCGGGATAGGCCGCGCCATGTCCGTAGAAGATCCGGCAAATCAGCCGCCCGTCTTGGTGGCACCAGCTTTGGCCACGCCACCGTACTGGTGGTCGTGGGGTCTCTCGCTGAGGCGGCTGCCCTGGATTCCAATCATCATTCTCGGGGCATTCGTCATCCTGGCTGCCGTGCCGCAGCTGTTCACGCCATTCACGCCGGATGACATGACCTTGGCCGCGCGGCTGAAGCCGCCCGGCTTTGCCGTCGACGGCCATGTCTTTGTCCTCGGCAGCGACAGCGTCGGCCGCGATGTCCTGACGCGGATCTTCTACGGCGGCAGAATCAGCCTCATCGTTGCGTTGTCGGGATTGCTGTTTGGCGGCGGTATCGGCATCGTCGTGGGCGTCGCGGCGGGCTACCTCGGCGGACGGGTCGACTCCTTTCTCATGCGGGTCACCGACGTCTTCCTGTCGCTGCCGATCCTGCTGGTTGCCCTGGTGTTCGTGATGGCCATCGGGCCCAGTCTCACCACCGTCATTGCGGCCCTTGCCGTGATCAACTGGTCGCGCTTCGCCCGCATCATCCGCAGCGAGGTGCTCACTCTCAGGGAGCGTGGCTTTGTGCTCCTGGCGCGGGTCGCGGGATGCTCGCCGCTGCGCATCATGATCGTGCACATCCTGCCGAACGTGCTGAACACGTTCGTCATCATCTGCTCGCTGCAGCTGAGCACATGCATCCTGACGGAGGCGACGCTGAGCTTCCTTGGCGCCGGCATTCCGCCGCCGACGCCGACCTGGGGCAACATGGTTTCGGACGGGCGCACCTACATCACGTCGGCATGGTGGATCTGTGCTTTCCCCGGCCTCGCGCTGACGCTTGTCGTCTTCTCCTTCAATTCGCTCGGCGACTGGCTGCGCGACCGGCTCGATCCCAAGCTGAGGCAGCTCTAGTCCCATGGCGCTGCTCGAGGTGAAGAATCTGCGGACGCACTATCTGCTGCGTCGGGGCACCGTGAAGGCGGTTGACGACATCAGTTTCTCGATCGAAGCCGGCCGCACCCTGGGACTGGTCGGTGAATCCGGCTCAGGCAAATCGGCGACGGCCCTTTCCCTGCTGCGCCTCATCCCGACCCCCGGTCAGATCGTCGGCGGCAGCATAGTTTTTGACGGCGTTGACCTGATGTCGCTCAGCGAGCGTCAGATGCGCGATTACCGCGGCAAGCAGATTTCCATGATCCTTCAGGATCCGCTGAGCTCGCTGAACCCGGTATTTCGCATCGGCGACCAGATCGGCGAAGGCATCATCATCCACGAGCATCTCCACGGCGAGCCTCTCCACACGCGTGTGGTGGATCTGCTGAAATCGGTCGGCATACCGGCTGCCGAGCAGCGCTACTACGACTATCCGCACCAGTTCAGCGGCGGCATGCGCCAGCGCGTTGTCGGCGCGATCAGCTTGGCGTGCCGGCCGCGATTGCTGATCGCGGACGAGCCGACGACGTCCCTCGACGTGACGGTACAGCGCCAGTACCTCAACCTGCTGAAGCAGCTTCAGCGCGAAGAAAACCTGGCGATGCTCTTCGTCACCCACGATTTCGGCATCGTCGCCAAGATGTGCGACGACGTCGCCGTCATGTACGCGGGCAAGATCGTCGAAATGGGACCGGTGCGCGAGATATTCAACAATCCGACCCACCCCTACACGAAGGCGCTGATCGCTTCGGTGCCCGACGTTCGCACGCGGGCCAAGCGACTGGTTGCGATCGAGGGCCAACCGCCGTCGCTGCTCAACCCGCCGGACATATGCCCCTTCCTGCCGCGCTGCCCCGAGCGATTCGAGGTCTGCGCCACTTCTCCGTTCCCCTCGGAGGCCGAGGTCGCCCCCCATCACTGTGTTAGGTGCTGGCACTATGTCTGACGCGGTCCTGGAGGTGCAGAACCTGACCAAGTACTTCCCCTTGAAGGAGGGGATGCTGGCGCACGTTGCTGGTTACGTGAAGGCAGTGGACGGGGTCGATTTTGAAATCGCGTCTGGCGAGACATTGGCGCTCGTCGGCGAGTCTGGGTGCGGCAAGACGACCACCGCCTTCTGCATTCTGCAGCTCCACACGCCCACCTCGGGCACCATTCGCGTCGAAGGTGTCGACGTCGCCACGCTCAAGGGACACGCCAGAGCGACCTTCCGGCAATCCGTGCAGGCGGTCTTCCAGGATCCGTACAGCTCGCTCAGTCCGCGTCTTCTCGTTCGCGACATTATCTGCGAGCCGCTCGTCGTGAACACCGGGCTGTCGCGGAAAGAGCGGATTGAGAAGGCAAAGGAGGCGCTGACCAAGGTCGGACTGCCGGTGGAGTCGCTCGGCCTCTACCCGCACGAGTTCAGCGGCGGCCAGCGGCAGCGTATCGCGCTGGCCCGGGCGCTGGTGCTGGATCCGAAGCTCATCGTGCTTGACGAGCCGGTTTCGGCGCTCGACGTGTCGATCAGGGCCAGCGTCATGAATCTGCTCAAGGATCTGCAGCAAGACACCGGCGTGGCATACCTGCTGATCTCCCACGATCTCGCCGGCGTGCGCTACATGGGCCACCGCGTTGGCGTGATGTACCTTGGCAAGCTTGTCGAAATGGCCCCCGCCGAGACGCTTTTTTCCGACCCGCTGCATCCCTACACGCAGGCGTTGCTTGGCGCCGCGTTGCCCACCCATCCCGACGATCCTGACAATCAGGTCCCGCTGACCGGCGAGGTACCCAATCCGATCAACGTTCCATCCGGTTGCCGCTTTCACACACGCTGTCCGCGGGCGATGAAGGTCTGCAGCGACGTGGAACCGCAGATGAAGGAGATCAAGCCGGGCCAGTTCACCGCCTGCCACCTTTACGTGTGATCGCTCGGAGCCCGGACACCGCGGCGGCGGCCGGTTCGTCACGTGGCGGTGATTTGCCATGCCGGCTAATCATGCATCACTAGATACGGAAGGGGTAATGGACGGCACTGCGTTGCGAGTGCCGCTGCGATCCCTAGCGGGCGTCGCACGAGCAATGGGCATCGAACCATGTCTGACGGCATTCGCTGCATGTGGATGCGCGGCGGCACGTCGAAGGGCGGATACTTCCTTGGCGAGGATTTGCCGGCCGATCCTTCCGAGCGCGACGCGCTCCTGCTGAGGATCATGGGGTCGCCCGACCCCGCGCAGATCGACGGCCTCGGGGGCGCCAATCCGCTCACCTCAAAGGTCGCGGTCGTACGGCGTTCGCGCCGACGCGGTTTCGACATCGACTATCTATTTCTCCAGGTCTTTGTTGACCGGCCGCAGGTCAGCGACGCGCAGAACTGCGGCAATATCCTTGCCGGGGTCGGTCCTTTCTCCATCGAACGCGGGCTGGTCGCCCCATCAGGTGACCGCACCGAGGTGCGAATCTACATGGAGAACACCGGCCAGGCGGCGATGGCATCGGTAGCGACCCCGGGCGGCCACGTTGTGTACGAGGGCGATGCGCGCATCGACGGAGTGCCGGGAACCGCAGCGCCGGTCCCGATCACTTTTGAGGATGTGGCAGGGTCATCCTGCGGTGCTCTTTTGCCCACGGGAAACGCGGTCGACGAAATCGACGGGCTACGCGTGACCTTGATCGACAACGGCATGCCCGTGGTTGTGGTCAGCGCCACTGATCTCGATATCGAGGGCTACGAACCGCCCGAACTGCTCGATGCCAACGGCGGTCTGCGCCGGCGGATCGAGCGCCTGCGCCTCGCCGCAGGTCCCCTCATGAACCTCGGCGACGTACGTGACAAGTCCGTCCCAAAGGTGTCGCTGGTCGCGTCACCGCGCAGCGGCGGCGCACTCACCACGCGAACTTTCATCCCGCATCGCTGCCACGAGGCTATCGGCGCTCTCGGCGCGGTGACCGTGGCCACGGCGTGTCTCCTGCCGACCGGACCTGCGGCCGAACTAGCGGTGCTGTCCCCGGGTAATCCCACGTCGGTATCGATCGAACATCCGGCAGGCGAGATGACCGTCATCGTGACGAAGGGCGCGAAATCGCAATCCGTAGTTCGCGCCTCGATCTTGCGAACGGCGCGCAAGCTGTTCGACGGCGTTGCCTTCGCACGGTGATCCGATCGCTGCCGTGTGTCTGTACCACACGCCATTGCGGTACCCTTGTCGCCGGCGTGCTCTCACAGCCAGTTCCGCATGCGCGCGACGATCCCTGAAGCCACGATGAGGATTGCAAGCCCGGCGATCACCACCCAGAAGCCGGCGACACCGGACTTGGTGTAGGGCGTCTCGAAATTCATGCCGAAGATGCCGGCGATGGCACCGACCGCGCCCAGGCTGAGCGAAAGGTACGTCAGCCGGCGGATGAGCACATTGGTCGTCTCGGCGATGCGCGTCGTGAACAGGTCGAACGATCCCTGCACGAGTTCGCGGCCGTGCTCGACGGTATCGATCGTCCGCTCGAAACGATTCTCCAGCGCCTTGAAGTGATCGGCGGCGTTGGCGTCCGCGATCAGCGCGAAGTCCGGACGCGACAGCCCGTAGAAGACGGAGCGTTGCGGTGCCAGGCTGCGCCGCAGCCG
>JBEHXS010000005.1:0-35254 GCA_048498575.1 Pseudomonadota bacterium | reverse complement strand
GCGGATCGTTTCGTCGAGCACGGCATCGCGGCCGCTGTCGCGAAACCACGTCTGGCGCACGTCGAGCGGCGTCTCGCGGAGCGCCCAGGACGAATAGCGCGCCGCAGCCGCCTTGCGCAGCGCCGCCGGATTGGCGTCGACCGCGCGGATGCTCACCTGCCATCCCGGCTCATTGACGAGCGAGCGAAGGAGAATGGCGAGCGTGTAGGGCTCCTCGCCCGAAGCACAGCCCGCCGAAAGAATGCGCAGCCGCCGCGTCGCCGTGTTGGCGCGCATGCGCTGCGGGATGGCGACATCGGCGAACGCCCGGAACTGGTCGTTGTTGCGGAAGAAGTACGTCTCGCCGACGGTAAGCGCCTCGGCCAGCCCGCCGAGCTCCTCGCGCCCGGCCCGCATTTCGAGCTCGGCGACATACGCCTCGGCCGGCAGTCCCGCCGCGCCGACACGGCGCTGCAGCACCTCGCCGAGGAATCCGAGCCGCGTGTCGTCGAAGGTCAGGCCGAGACGGCGGGTGATCGCCTCGCGGAAGCGCTCGATCGTCTGGGCCTCCGGTGTCACGACGCCAGCCTCCCGCCGACGTCGCCGGCAAGGAGGTCGTCCGGCACCAGGCGCGCGGCCTGCAACACGAGAAAGAGTTCGCGGTCCAGTGCGCCGACCGCCGCTATGGCCGAAACGTTGGCGTCTTCGATGAGCGGCGGCAGACTTGCGGTCTGTTCCGGCGCAATTTCGCGGACGGCGACGACCGCATCGACGGCAAGTGCGACCCGGCGGCCGCCGGTCTTGACGACGACAAATCGGGTCGGCCGGCCTGCCGTGCCGGTGATCAGCCGCGCCAGGTCGACGACCGGCATCGGCTTGCCGCGGACGATCGACAGGCCGAGCACAAAGGCCGGCGCGCCGGATACCGGCTCGATCGACAATGGGCGGAAGGTCTCGACCGTGCTGTCGATCGGCAACGAGCACAGCGCGCTACCGATGCGGCAGATCAGCGAAAGGCTCGAGCCTCGTTCCAAGTCCTGCCTCAGGAATACGGTGACGCGCGCCGCTGCAACTTCAGGCAGCGACCCGTCACGATTGCTACGTGGAACAACTTGACCGTCGGTTACCCGCCACGCCGAATCGGTCTGATCGGATGGTGATACCATTCCACTGATCAATCCAGTCGTCGGTTGTGCCAGCCGCCGCTCGCGCAATTCTCAGAAGAATTGCGGAAAATTGCGGTTTACGGAGCCCTAACCACCGCGTTGTTGCGGTCGCTTGCGTTAAGCAACACAACCAAAACTCCGGCAGCAACCTCGGGTTAAGAGGTCAAGGCGAGTATGCCCAAGGGATCAACGGTAAATTCGCAGACCTGCATTTGGCCATGACCGAGTCGCTCCCGCAGCGCACGCCTGCGGAATGCTTCATTGTTGAAGACAATCCAGCGGTCGCCCGCTTCATCGGGCGGGCGCTGAGCGATTTTGGCGTCACCTCCGTGCAGTTCAACAGCGTTGAGAAGCTCGCCGAGGGCTTGGCGCTCCAACTGCCGAAGTGCATCTTTCTCGACATCTCGCTTGGCGACTCCGACGCGATCGACGCCATTCGCGCGTTGAACGCGGCCGGCTTCACGGGCACGGTCCAGCTCATGAGCGGCTCGAACACCGGCTTGCTCGGCGACGTGCGCCAGGTGGGCGAGCGCCACGGCCTGCGCATGCGTCCGGTACTCGCCAAACCCTTTCGCGTTGAGGCGGTCCGTTTGATCGTCGAGGAGGAACACCTCGGCGGCGTCGCGCCGGCGGCAGCGGCGCGCTCCGAAGCGCCGGCCGAAACGGTGCGCATCGACGGGGCCGCCCCGGAGATTTCGCTGAGCGAGGCCCTGGAAAAGAACTGGATGGAGCTGTGGTACCAGCCCAAGTTCGAGCTCGGCCAGGGCCGCATGGTCGGCGCCGAAGGGCTGGCGCGCGTTCGCCATCCCGAGCTCGGTCTGCTGACACCGGCGAGTTTCATTCCCAAGGCCACCAACGCCGAGCTGATGACGCTCGCCGAGTACGCCTTGCGCACCGCGCTCCGCGATGCCGCCGATTTCGCCTTCCTCGGCCACGACGTGCGCTTTGCCGTCAACCTGCCGGTCGAGGCGCTCATGACCCTGCCGATCCCGGCGATCGTGCGGGAGAGCCGGCCGCGCGGCGACGATTGGCCGGGCATCATTCTGGAAGTGACCGAGGATCAGGTCATCCGCGATATTCCGGCTGTCCACGAGATCGCAACCCAGCTTCGCATCTACCGGATCGCGCTCGCCATCGACGACTTCGGGCTGGGTTATTCCTCGCTGGCGCGCCTCAAGGAACTGCCCTTCGCCGAGCTGAAGCTCGACCAGAGCTTCGTCCAGAACTGCGGCACCGACGCCACCAATGCCGCGCTTTGCCGGACCGTCGTCGAGCTCGCGCACCGCTTCGGCGGCGCCGCGGTCGCCGAGGGCATCGAGAGCGCGCGCGACCTCGCCGTGATCCGGCGCACCGGATGCGACATCGGGCAGGGCTTCCTCTTCTCGCACGCCATGCCGAAGGAGTTTCTGCTCACCCGCATGCTGGCCGGCGAGGCAGGCGGCTTCTTCGTCAACGTCAGCGAAGGCAGCGGCAACCTTGGCGGCAAGCCGCGCCTGTCGGCCTGAGCGCGACCGACCTGTTTCTTTGGTTTGACATCCAACAACTCATGTTTTAGGCATCATATTGAGCCTGTTTCGGGCAATATGTGATGTCTGACGCATGATAACTGCCGCGCAGCTTCGAGCCGCCCGGGCCTTGATTGGCATCGACCAGCGCACGCTGGCGGATCGCTGCGGCCTCTCGGTCCCCACCATCCAGCGCATGGAAGCCAGCGAAGGTGTCATTCGCGGCAACGTCGATTCGCTGACCAAGCTGGTCGCGGCGCTCGACGCTTCCGGCATCGAACTCATCGGCGAGGGCGTGCCGAGCCCCGCCGGCGGGCGCGGCGTCCGTCTGAAGGGGCCGCGACCCGCGGGTTAGCGCGATGCTCACCGCCCTGGCACTCGGGTTTGTCGCCGCGCTGCTCGCGCTTGCGCCGGTAGCGGTGGCGATTGTCCGCGATCCCCAGGCGACGGCGCTGACCTATGGCGCGACCGGCATCCTGTCCCTCGCTCTCCTGGCGCTGGCACTGGTCGCGCTCCTCGCCGGCACGTCGCCCGGCGATAGCGTCGCGCTGCCGCTCGGCCTGCCGTGGATCGGATCGCACTTCCGCCTCGACGCGCTGGCGGCCGCCTTTCTCGTCATCGTCAACCTCGGCGGCGCCACCGCCTCGCTCTACGCCATCGGCCACGGCCGGCACGAGCACGACCGCGCTCGTGTGCTGCCGTTCTTTCCGGCGTTTCTCGCCGCCATGAATCTCGTCGTCCTCGCCGACGACGCCTTCACTTTCCTGGTCAGCTGGGAGTCCATGTCGCTGGCGTCGTGGGCGCTGGTCATGGCCCACCATCGCGATCCCGAAAACCGCCGCGCGGGGCTCGTCTATCTCGTCATGGCGAGCTTCGGCACCTTGTCGCTGATGCTGGCCTTCGGCCTGCTTGCCGGCAGCGACGGCCACTACGCCTTCGCCACCATCCGCGGCGTGCCGCTGACCCCGCAGTTCGCCGCGCTCGTCGTCGTCCTTGCCATTCTCGGCGCCGGCTCGAAGGCCGGCCTCGTCCCGCTCCACGTCTGGCTGCCGCTCGCCCATCCGGCAGCCCCCAGCCACGTCTCGGCGCTGATGAGCGGCGTCATGACCAAGGTCGCGATCTACGCCTTCATCCGCATCGTCTTCGACCTCGTTCCGGTTGCGCCGCCTTGGGCCAGCGCCGTCATCGTCACGCTCGGCGGTATCACCGCCGTCGTCGGCATCCTCTCCGCCATCCTCGAAACCGACATGAAGCGCATGCTCGCCTATTCGACGGTCGAGAACGTCGGCGTCGTGTTCGTGGGTCTCGGCCTCGCGCTCGCCTTCCGCGCCAACGCCATGCCCGCCGCCGCAGCGCTCGCCATGACCGCAGCCCTGCTCCATGCCTTCAATCATTCTCTGTTCAAGAGCGCGCTTTTCTACGCCGCCGGCGCCGTGCTTTCCGCGACCGGCCTCCGCGACATGGAAAAGCTTGGCGGCCTCATCCACCGCATGCCTCTGACCGCCTTCGTCTTCCTCGTCGCCGCCGCCGCCATCTCGGCCCTGCCGCCGCTGAACGGCTTCGTCTCCGAGTGGCTGACCTTCCAGGCGATCCTGCTCAGCCCGGCGCTTCCCGAATGGTCGCTGAAGCTGCTGGTGCCCGCCGCCGGCGGCCTGCTGGCGCTGGCCGCCGCGCTCGCCGCCGCCGCCTTCGTCCGCGCCTTCGGCGTCAGCTTCCTCGGCCGCGCCCGCTCCGACGCCGCCGCCGGCGCCGCCGAGACCGACCGCTGGTCGCTCGCCGCGATGTTCGCGGCCGTTGCCCTCTGCGCCATCGCCGGCGTCTTCCCCGGCCTCGCCATCGATGCGCTGGCCCCCGCCGTCAGCGCCGTCGTCGGCGCCCACATACCGGCGCAATCGTCGACGCCGTGGCTGTCGCTCGTCCCCGTCGCCGAAGGCCGCAGCTCGTACAACGGCTTCCTCGTGTTCCTGTTCGTGGCCCTGTCCGGTTCGCTCGCCGCCTTCGGCATCCACCGCCTCGCCTCGCGCGCGCTGCGCCGCGGGCCTGCCTGGGACGGCGGCTTCCCGGAACCCAGCCCGCTGACCCAATATTCCGCCGGCAGCTTCGCCGAGCCGATCCGGCGTGTGTTCGGCTCGCTCTTCGCCGCCGAGGAGATCGTCGAGATGCCGCCGCCGGGCAGTACCGAGCCGGCGCGCTTCCGCGTCACGGTTCGCGACCCGGCGTGGGCGTACATCTACACGCCGATCGTGACTGCGGTGAATGGGATCGCCGATCGCCTGAACCCGTTCCAGTTCCTCACCATCCGCCGCTACCTCAGCCTGGTTTTCGCGGCCCTCATCCTGCTGCTCCTCATCGTCGTGGTGTGGACGTGATGCTGCGCGCCCTGCTCATCCAGGCCCTGCAGATGGTACTGACGCTCGCCGTCGCGCCACTGCTCACCGGCGTCGTGCGCAAGGCCAAGGCGCGCCTCACCCGGCGGCGCGGCGCTTCCGTCTTCCAGCCGTATCGCGACCTCATCCGTCTCCTGCGCAAGGAGGTCGTGCTCGCCGACACCGCCTCGTGGCTGTTCCGCGCCGCGCCCTATCTCATCTTCGCCACCACCTGGGTCGCCGCGGCGCTTGTCCCGACCTTCGCCACCGGCCTTGTCTTCTCGTGGTCGGCCGATCTCATCGCCATCATCGCCCTCCTCGGCAGCGCCCGCTTCTTCCTCGCGCTCGCCGGCATGGACGTCGGCACCGCCTTCGGCGGCATCGGCTCCAGCCGCGAGGTCATGATCGCCTCGCTCGCCGAGCCGGCGATGCTGATGATCGTCTTCACGCTGGCGCTGGTTGCCGGCTCCACCCAGCTTTCCACCATCGCCGAAGTCTTCAGCGCCGGCGTCGGCCTGCGCGTCTCGCTCGGCCTCGCGCTGGTCGCGCTGGTCATGGTCGCGATCGCCGAGAACGGCCGCATCCCGGTCGATAATCCCGCCACCCATCTCGAGCTCACCATGGTCCACGAGGCGATGGTGCTGGAATATTCCGGCCGCCATCTCGCGCTGATCGAGCTGTCGGCGTTCCTCCAGCTTCTGCTTTACGTCTCGCTGATCGCCTGCCTGTTTGCGCCATGGACGCTGGCCGACGCCAACGCGCCCGTTGGCGCGCTCGCCATCGGCATCGTCGCGTGGCTGGCCAAGCTCGCCGTCGCCGGCCTCCTGCTCGCCGCCTTCGAAACTTCCATCGCCAAGATGCGCGTCTTCCGCGTTCCGGTGTTCCTTGGCGCGAGCCTCATGCTCGGCCTGCTCGGCGTGCTCCTCCTGTTCGTGACCAGGAGCAGCGTCTGATGTCCGGGCATCTCGTCTTCGACGTCTCGCACCTCTTCGCCGGCGGCCTCGTCCTGGTCAGCTTCATGCTGCTCTACCAGGACCGCCTGTACGCTCTCATCAACGTCTTTGCCCTGCACGCCATCGTGCTCGCGCTCTCGGTCGCCTGGCAGGCAATGGCCCAGGGCGCGCCCCACCTCTACGTCACCGCCGCGATCGCGCTCGGCCTCAAGGGCATCGTCATCCCGCTCGCCCTCCACCGCATCGTCGCCCGTCTCGGCATCCACCGCGAGGTCGAGGCGGTCGGCGGCATCGGCCTCACCATGCTCGCCGGCATGGCCCTGGTCGCCCTCTCGATCATGGTGATGCTGCGCGTCACCGCCGACGTCTCCGCCGATCCGCTCGCCCGCGAGGATCTCGCCTTCGCCCTCTCCGTGGTCCTGCTCGGCCTCCTGATGATGGTGACGCGGCGGAACGCCGTCAGCCAGGTCATCGGCTTCATGTCGCTCGAGAACGGCCTCATCCTCGCCGCCACCGGCGCGCGCGGCATGCCGCTGGTCGTCGAGATCAGCGTCGCCTTCTCGATCCTCATAGCCTTCATCGTCATCGGCATTTTTCTTTTCCGCATCCGCGAGCGCTTCGACACCGTCGATCTCGGCGCCCTCGATCGCTTCCGTGGAGAGCGCGGATGACGGCGCTCGACGCCATCGGGCTGGTGCTGGGCGTGCCGCTCGCCGCGGCCGCGCTGCTTGCCGTGCTGCCCGGCTACCGCGCCACCTCGCGCCTCAACGTCATCGCCTCGCTGATCACGCTCATCGCCGCGGCCTCGCTTTATTTCCTGCCGCGTCCGCAGCCTGGGCCGTTTCTCTTCGTCGACGATCTCAACATCGTCTTCATCGCGCTGTCGGCGTTCATCGCCTTCACCACCAGCGTCTTCAGTGCCACCTACATCGCCCACGAGCTCGAGACCGGCAAGCTGACGCCGACCTATCTCCGCTTCTATCACGCGATGTACCAGCTCCTGATGTTCGCGATGAACCTCGCGCTCATCGCCAACAACATCGGCCTCATGTGGGTGGCAATCGAGCTGGCGACGCTGACCACCGTGCTCATGGTCGGCATCTACCGCACCGCCGAAGCGCTCGAGGCGGCGTGGAAGTATTTCATCCTCGGCAGCGTCGGCATCGCGCTCGCCCTGTTCGGCACCATTCTCGTTTACATGGCCGCCCAGCCGGTCCTCGGCGAAGGCGGCAACGCCATGGTGTGGACGGTGCTCATCAGCCGGGCGAGCGAATTCGATCCGGCGCTGCTCAATGTCGCCTTCGTCTTCCTCCTGCTCGGCTACGGCACCAAGGTCGGCCTCGCCCCGCTCCATGCCTGGCTGCCCGACGCCCACGCCGAAGGCCCGACGCCGATTTCGGCCGTGCTCTCCGGCCTCCTCCTCAACGTCGCGCTCTACGCGGTGCTGCGCTTCAAGCTGCTCCTCGCCGCCAATCCGGCGGCGCTGGCGCCGGGCCCGCTGATGCTGACGCTCGGGCTGGCGTCGGTGCTCTTCGCCGGCTTCATGCTCTACCGCCGTCGCGACATCAAACGCCTGTTCGCGTACTCCTCGATCGAACACATGGGCATCATCGCGTTTGCCTTTGGCATCGGCGGCCCGCTCGCCAATTTCGCCGGCCTGCTCCACATGGTCATGCACAGCCTGACCAAGTCGGCGATCTTCTTCACCGTCGGCCACATCGCCCAGGTCAAGGGCACCCAGAAGATCGCCGAGATTCGCGGCCTCACCGTCACCCACCCCCTGCTCGGCTGGGCGCTCGTCCTCGGCGTCGTCGCCATCGCCGGCCTGCCCCCGCTCGGCGTCTTCATGAGCGAGTTCCTCGTCGTCAGTTCCGCCTTCGACCGCGAGCCGCTGCTGGCCGTGCTGCTCGTTGTCGGGCTGCTGGTCGCGCTCGGCGCGCTCGTGCTCCGCCTGAACAGCCTCGCCTTCGGCGAGCCGACCGGCAGCACCGCGCCGGTCCGCGCCTCGTGGATCCCGGTCGCCGTGCACATGGCGCTCGTGCTCACCGCCGGGTTCTACCTGCCGCCGGCGCTGGTCGCGTGGTTCCAGCACATCGCGGGGCTGCTCGGATGAGCGTCACCCGCGTCCGCGCCTCCGTTGCGGAATGGCAGGCGGCGATTGCGTCGCTGGCCAAGGGCGAGCGCACGCTCTCTGCGCTCTGGGCGGAAGCCGACATCGTCCACATGGCCATGCTCGATGAGCCGGCCTCGGCAGTCACCGTTGTCACCGTCGCCGCCATCGGCGGCCGCTATCCGTCGGTCGGCGCCCTGCATGCGCCGGCGATCCGTCTGGAACGCGCCATCCACGACCTGACCGGGCTGACGCCGGTCGGCCTCCCCGATCCGCGGCCATGGCTGAACCACGGCCGCTGGCGCGACGGCGAGCCGTTCCGCTACGATTTCCTGCCGGTTGAAGGCGAGAGCCTCCATCAGATCGCCGTCGGCCCCGTCCACGCCGGCATCATCGAGCCCGGCCACTTCCGCTTCACCGCCAACGGCGAAACCATCGTCCGCCTCGAGGCGCGGCTGGGCTACGTCCACAAGGGCATCGCCGCGCTGATGACCGGCGCCGGTCTCATGCGCGCCGCCGAACTCTCCGCCCGCGCCTCGGGCGATTCGACTGTCGCCTATCAGATCGCTTTCGCCCGCGCCGTCGAGGACGCCACCGGCACGGAAGCGCCCGCCCGCGCCGTCTGGCTCCGCGCCGTGATGGCCGAACTCGAGCGCCTCGCCAATCACCTCGGCGATATCGGTGCGATCTGCAACGACGCCGCCTTCCCGCTGCTCCACGCCCACACCGGCGTGCTCCGCGAGCGCGTCCTGCGCTTCAGCGCCGCGGCCTTCGGCCACCGCCTGATGATGGACACCATCGTTCCGGGCGGCGTCGTGCGCGACCTCGATCGCGACGGCATCGCCGGCCTCGACCGGTTGATCGCCGAGATCCGCGCCGCGTTCCCGCGCATCGTCGAGGTCTATGACAACACCGCTTCGCTCCAGGACCGCACCGTCGGCACCGGCATCCTGACGGCGGAGCTCGCGCGCCGCTTTGGCGCCGGCGGCTACGTCGGCCGCGCTTCCGGCCGCGCCTTCGATACCCGCCGCTCGCTCGCCTACGCGCCCTACGGCGACCTGCCCTTCGAAACACCGGCGCTGGAGGTTGGCGACGTCAACGCGCGCGTCTGGATCAGGATCAGGGAGGTCGAGCAAAGTCTGGCGCTGCTCGGCATGATGGCGCACCAGCTTCCCGACGGCCCGCTGACGGTCGAACTGCCGCCCGTTGCCGGCGAAGGTCTGGCGCTGGTCGAAGGCTTCCGCGGCGACGTGCTGGCGTTCGTGCGCATCGCCGCCAACGGCTCCGTCGAGCACTGCCATCTGCGCGACCCCTCGCAGTTCCACTGGCCGCTGCTCGAGGCCGCGATTGAGGGCAACATCGTTGCCGACTTCCCGCTCTGCAACAAGTCGTTCAACTGCTCCTATGCCGGGCACGATATGTAGCCATGCGCCGCCTTCTCCTTCAGGGCATTGCCCGCACCCCGCTCACCGAACCGGCTCCCGCTCTCGACGACGCCGAGTTGCGGGAGCTTGCCCAGAGCCTCGATCGCGCCGCCTACAAGCGGCTCGGCCGCAGCCTCTCGATCCGCGAAGTCGACGCCGGCTCGTGCAATGCCTGCGAGCTCGAAATTCACGCGCTGAACAACGCCTTCTACGACCTCGAGCGCTTCGGCATCCGCTTCGTCGCCTCGCCGCGCCATGCCGATGTGCTGCTCGTCACCGGCCCGATGACCAAGAACATGCGCGAGGCGCTGGAGCGCACGCACCTCGCCACGCCGGCGCCGAAGTGGGTCGTGGCGGTTGGCAACTGCGCGGTGAACGGCGGCGTCTTCGCGGGCTCCTATGCGGTGGTCGAAGGCGGCGTCGCGGCGGTCGTGCCGGTCGATCTTCGCATCCCCGGTTGCCCGCCCTCGCCGGCCGCCCTGCTCAAGGGCCTGCTGACGCTGCTGGAAGCGCGCTGATCGTCAGGTAGCGGCCGCAGCTTCCGTTGCTGCCGCGAGCGCGCCTTGCGTCCGGATCGTCTCGCACCACGCCAGCACTTCCCGCGCGAACCGCGGCTCGTCGCTGAGGTCGCCGAAAATCGCCCGGAGCCCGAGCAGCGCCTCCGGTCCCCGCTTGGCCGCCTCGGCGATCGCGTCGGCCATCGGGTCGTTCAGCCGCTCGCCGCGCATGGCAAACGTCATCCACGCCGCGACCGCGAGCCCATGTCGCGCGATCGGCAAGCCCCGTCCGAGCCGGTCGCGCACCACCGCTAGGATGCGCTGGGGCAGCTTCTGCGATCCGTCCATGGCGATCTGGGCGAGCCGGTGTTTCAGGGCCGGATTGGCGAAGCGCGTCAGTAGCGAGGCGCGGTAGCGCGCGATGTCTGCCGGTGCAATTCCGGACAGCGTGTCCGCCCCGTCGTCCATCAGCGCGACCGTGAAGGAATACAAGGCTTTCGCCCCGATCGCTTCCGCCACCGTTTCCAGTCCGGCCTGCTGTCCGAGATAAGCCAATGCCGAGTGCGAGCCGTTGAGCAGCCGGAGCTTCATGTTCTCGTACGGCTCCACTTCCGTCACCATTTCGGCCCCGAAAGCCGCGAAATCCGGCCGTCCGGACGGAAAGCGATCCTCGATCACCCACTGGCAGAAGGGCTCGGTCACCACCGGCCAGGCATCCGTAAACCCAAGCGAATCCGCCACTTCCAGACGATCCGCATCGGTCGTCGCCGGCACGATCCGGTCGATCATCGTCGCCGGCGACGCTACCTCGTCCCGCACAAAGGCTGCCTGTCCGGGTGAGGCCGCCGCTGCATATTCCTCGACCAGCCGGTGAAGCACCCGCCCGTTCGACGGCAGGTTATCGCACGACAGCATCGTGAACGGCCGCACCCCCGCCGCCCGCCGCTGCTCAATCGCCGCGGCCAGCAATCCGATCGCCGACCGCGGCTTGGCGCGGTCCACAAGGTCGGCGCGAATGGCCGGATGGCTGAGGTCGAGGCCGCCGGCGGCATCGCGGCAATAGCCCTTCTCGGTGATCGTCAGGCTGACAATCGCGACCGCCGGATCGCACATCCGCGCCAGCACGGTCTCCACCGACTCCGGCGCGACCAGCACCTCGCGCACCGAGCCAATGACGCGGAGCGCCGTCCCCGCGCCGCTCCGGACAGCAAGCGTATAGAGGCCGTCCTGCGGCGAAAGCGCGTCGCGCGTATCGGCGCTGCGCAGGCTGACGCCCGTAATCCCCCAGCGCAGGTCCCCTGCCGCCAGCACATCGTCGACATAAACCGCCTGATGCGCCCGGTGAAACGCGCCGATGCCGAGATGCACGATGCCGGTCGTGACTTTCGCGCGATCGTAGCGCGGCCGCGTGACTGCGGCAGGCAACTTCGCCAACGCCGTTTGCGAAAGCCGCTCGATCAAAGGCGATATGCCCGCTTGGCCAGACCGTAGGCGAGATCGGTGGCGAGATCGGCGGCCTCGTCCTCGCCGATGCGATGGGTCGCGACGAGCTCGGCGAGATAGCCGCAGTCCATGCGCCGCGCCATGTCGTGCCGCGCCGGGATCGAGGGCAGCGCCCGCGTATCGTCGTTGAAGCCGACCGTGTTGTAGAACCCCGCCGTCTCGGTCACCGCCTCGCGGAACCGCCGCATGCCGTGCGGCGCGTCGTAGAACCACCACGGCGGCCCGAGGCGCAGCGCCGGATAGTGGCCGGCCAGCGGCGCCAGCTCGCGCGCATACGTCGTCTCGTCGAGCGTGAAGAGAACGATGGTGAGCGAGGCGTCATTTCCGAAACGGTCGAGCAGCGGCTTCAGCGCGCTGACATAGTCGGTGCGCGACGGGATATCGGCGCCCATGTTGCGGCCGAAGCGCGCAAAGAGGGTCGGATTGTGATTGCGCACTGCGCCGGCGTGGATCTGCATGACCAGGCCATCGTCGGCGCTCATCGCCGCCATCTCGGTCAGCATCTGTGCGCGGAAAAGCTCGGCGTCCGCGGCGCTCGCCTTGCCCTTCGAGACGCGCGCGTAGAGCGCGTCCGCTTCCGCCGGCGAGAGATCGGCCGTCAGCGCTGTCGGGTGGCCATGGTCGGTCGCGGTCGCGCCGTGCAGCCGGAAGAACGCGCGGCGCCGGCGGTGCGCCTCGATATAGCCGGCGTAGCTGCCGACATCGACGTCGGCGATCTCTCCCAGCCGCGCCACGTTCGCCGCGAATCCCGGGTCATTGGGGTCGACGACGGAGTCTGGCCGATACGTCGGCACCACGCGGCCGCGCCATCCGCTCGCCTTCACGGCGATGTGGTGGCGGAGGTCGTCGAGCGGACTGTCGGTCGTGGCGATGACCTCGACGTTGAACCGCTCGATCAGCGCCCGCGGCCGGAACTCGGGCCTGCTCAATGCCGCATCGACGACGTCGTACGTCGCGTCGGCATTGGCCTCGCTCAGCACCTCGTCGATGCCAAAGAGCGTCGCGAAGGTGTGCTCCAGCCATGCCCGCGTCGGCGTGCCGCGAAAGAGAGGGTAGCGCGCGGCAAACCGCCGCCAGATCGTCCGTGGGTCGGTCTCGACCGTGGTGCCGTCGAGCGTCGGAATGCCCAGCTGTTCCAGCGGCACGCCCTGGCTGTAGAGCATCCGAAAGACGTAGTGATCGGGAATGATGATCAGCTCGGCTGGATTGGCGAATGCCTTGTTCTCGGCATACCAGCGCGGCTCCGTGTGCCCGTGCGGCGATACGATCGGCAGGTTCACGACGCCCTCATAGAGCCGGCGCGCGACGGCGCGCACGGCAGGCTCGGCGGGCAGCAATCGATCGGGATGGAGCGGCACGCCCGCACTATCCGGATTTCCGCCCCGCGCGCAATCGCCCTCATGGCGATCCCACCCTTGCGCCGTGACCGGCGGCCAACCACTATCGGTTCCGGGACAGCCCTGGGGGAACTACGATGCTGAAATCGATTGATCCGTTGCTCAACGCCGACGTTCTTCACGCCTTGCGTGCGATGGGACACGGCGACGAGATAGTGATCGCCGATACCAACTTTCCGGCTCACTCGGTTGCCCGCCACACTTCGCTCGGACGGCTGCTGCGCATCGACGCGCCGGCGCCGCGCGTCGCGCGGGCGATCCTGTCGCTCATGCCCCTCGACACGTTTGTCGACCACCCCGCGCGGCGCATGGAGGTCGTCGGCAAGCCCGCCGACGTGACGCCGGTCCAGGCCGAGGTGCAGAAGGAGGTCGACGCCGCCGAGGGCCGATCGGTGCCCCTGGGCTCGATCGAACGGATGCAGTTCTACGAGGTCGCGAAGAAGGCCTATTGCGTCGTGCAAACCGGCGAGCGCCGCTTCTACGGATGTTTCGTCTTCACCAAAGGCGTCATCCCGCCGGAGGCATGACGGTGTCCGTCAATCGCGTCGCAATCCTCGGCATCTTCGTTGCCGATCTCGCCTTTCGTGCCAAGCGCATGCCGGCGGTCGGTGAAACGCTGGCCGGTTCCGCCTTCCGGCTGGGGCCCGGCGGCAAAGGCTCGAACCAGGCAGTGGCGGCGGCACGCGCCGGCGCCGACGTCACCTTCATCTCCAAGCTCGGCCGTGACGCGTTCGGCGCTATCGCCCGCGACACCTGGCGGAGCGAAAACATCCTGGCCCAGGTGGCGGAGACTGACGCCATGGAGACCGGCGCCGCCTTCATCTACGTGAATGAAACCAACGGCGAGAACGCGATCATCGTCGTGCCCGGCGCCGCTGGCTCGATCACCGCCGCCGATGTCGACGCGGCCGCCGAGGCTATCCAGGACGCCGCCGTCTTCGTGACGCAGCTCGAGCAGCCGCAGGCGGCGGCGCGCCGCGGGCTGGAAATCGCCCGCGAGGCCGGGGTGCTGACCGTGCTCAATCCGGCCCCGGCCGCGCCGCTGGACGATGCGATCTACCCGCTGTGCGACTACGTCACGCCGAACGAAAGCGAGGCGGCGACGCTGACCGGCCTCCCCGTCCGCAATCTCGACGAGGCGCGCCGCGCGGCTGATGTCTTCTTGGCCAAAGGCGCCGGCGCCGCACTGATCACGCTCGGCGAAGCCGGTGCCCTCCTCCACAGCCGCGCCCGCTCGCTGCACATTCCGGCCTTCACCGCCGGGCCGGTGGTGGAGACGGCAGGAGCGGGCGACGCCTTCAACGGCGGCTTTGCCGCGGCGCTGGCGCGCGGCGCCGCTCCGGCGGAGGCCGCCCGGTTCGGCTGCGCCGTTGCCGGCATATCCGTCACTCGCCCCGGAACGGCACCCTCGATGCCGCGTCTCGACGAGATCGAAGCACTGTTGCGCCAGACCGCCTAGCCCGGCGAAGGCGAAGGCGCCGAGCCGGCGTGCAACGGCGCTATCTGCCGATGCTCCGCCAGAACCGCATCGGTGAGCCGCCGCACGCGGATCGGGCCGATGCCCGACAGGAGCCGCTCCACGCGCATGCGCGAGCGGCCGATTGCAGCCTGCGTCGCCTCGTCCCGCGGATGAGCCGCCAGCGCCTCGGCCATGCCGAGCGCGCGGCGCGTATCCATTGCGGATGCGCAGGCCAGGATCAGATCGCATCCGGCGCGTACGGCGCGGAGCGGCGCATCCGGCTCGGCAAAGAATGGCGCCACGCCCTGCATGCCGATGTCGTCGGATATCACCGCGCCGGCGAAGCCGAGCTCGCCGCGCAGGATGTCGGTAAGTGCCCGCGGCGAAAGCGTCGCAGGGACGCCCGGCTCGATGGCGTCGAAGACGATGTGCGCCGTCATCATCAGCTTGACGCGCGAAGCCACCCGCGCGAACGGCAGCAGCTCGCGCCGCCTCAGCACCTCCATCGGCTCGCGCACGCGCGGCAACGCGAGATGCGAGTCGAGCTCGGTATCGCCGTGTCCGGGAAAGTGCTTCGGGCAGGCGAGCAGACCGCCCGCCTGGAGCGCGTCGATGTAGGCGATGGCAGCGGCGGCGACTTCATCGGGATCGGAGGAGAAGGAGCGGTCGCCGATCACCGGGTTGCGCGGATTGGAGGCAACATCGACGTCCGGCGCGAGGTTGACGTTGATGCCGAGGGAACCGAGCTCGACCGCCGTCGCCGCGCCGACCGCCCCCGCCTGCGGAGCCCAGCGATTGGCGGCGGCGAAGCGCGTGATCGGCGGCGGCGTGCGGAAAACGCGCCCGTGCTCGTGGTCAATCATCAGCAGGAAGTGGCTGGTTTCCAGGCTTTCGGCGACGCCGGCGATGAGTTGCTCGTAGGCCGCCAGCCATTCGTCGTACGGCACGCGATGCCGGAAGTTGGCCCCGAAAAGCACGACGCCCGCCGGCTTCAATTCAGCCAGCAGGCGCCGGTCATGATCGCTGAGAGCCGTCGTCGGCTGGAGGCCAATGACGAAGTGCTTGCCGTACTCGGCGATGGCGCTGCGGTCCATGTGCCTCTCCCCGCGATTTTCACCGTGGGATAGCACAACGGGCACGTCGCGGCGTGGCGCTACTTGCGGCCCTTGGTCAGCCGCGCCGCGCTATCGGTCTCGCGGATCTCGAGCCACATGGCGTTTAGCACCGCGAAGGCGCAGGCGAAGCCGGCGCCGAGAACCCAGGTGAAATACCACATCGGTCAGGCTCCTCTCAGTAGCTGTGCGCGCTCGGGTTTTCGACCGCTTCGGCCGTCACCCGTCCGCGCAGCACGCGATAGACGATAGCGGTGTAGATCAGGATGATCGGCAGGAAGATGACCGTCACGATCAGCATGATCATCAGCGTGAGCTGGCTGGACGAGGCGTCCCACACCGTCAGGCTCGACGCCGGATCGAGCGACGACGCCAGCAGGAACGGGAACAGGCTGAGCCCCGCCGTCGCGATGATGCCGGCGATGGCGAGCCCGCTCGTCACCAGGGCGAGCCAGTTGGCGCGCATCGCGAGCAGCGCGGCCGTCGCGATGCCTGCGACGTAGACCAGAATGGGCGCCACGATCGTCCACGGGTGGGCGCCGTAGTTCGCGAGCCACCCGCCGTGGACGGCGGCAACCGTCTTCAGCGTCGGGTTGGAGGGACCGGCGACGTCGATCGCGCTGGTGATGGCGTAGCCGTCGATCCCGAACGCCACCCACAGGCCGGCAAGCGTGAACAGCACCAGCATCGCAATCGCCGCGTAGCTGCCGGCGCGCGCTGCCCGCGCGGCGACCGGTTCGCCGGCCTTGGCCGCAAGCCACGCCCCACCGTGCATGACCAGCATGGCCACGCTGACGAGGCCCGAGAGCAGCGCGAACGGCGTGAGCAGGCCGAAGAGGTTGCCCTCATACGTCATGCGCAGCGTGTCGTCGAAGCGGAACGGCGCGCCGAGGAACAGGTTGCCGAAGGCCACGCCGAAGATCAGCGACGGCACCAGACCGCCGATGAACAGCGCCGTGTCCCAGACGTTGTGCCAGCGGCGTCCCGCAAGCTTCGAGCGGTACTTGAAGCCTACCGGACGCAGGATGAGCGCCAGCAGCACCAGGAACATCGCGAAGTAGAAGCCGGAGAAGGCGACCGCGTAGAGCGCCGGCCAGGCGGCAAAGATCGCGCCTGCGCCGAGGATGAGCCACACCTGGTTGCCTTCCCACACCGGGCCGACCGTGTTGATCGCAATGCGGCGTTCGGTGTCGGTGCGGCCGACGAACGGCAGCAGTATCGCCGTCCCAAGATCGAAGCCGTCAGTGACGGCGAACCCGATGAGCAGGATGCCGAGCAGCGCCCACCACAGGATGCGCAGGATTTCGTAGTCGAGCATCGTCGCCCCCTATTCCGCCGGAACCATGCTGGGAACGCCAGCTTCCGAGCCCGGCGCTTCGCCCGGTCCGGCCTTGATCGCCCTCACCATCAGGAACACGTCGACGATGGCGAGCGTCGTGTAGAAGACGATGAAGCCGATGAGGGTCGTGGCGACGTTGCCGGCGGAGATGCTGGACACCGCCATGAACGTCGGCAGCACGCCTTCGATCACCCACGGCTGGCGACCGACTTCGGCCACGATCCAGCCGAGCTCCGCCGCGATCCACGGCAGCGGCAGCGTGCATAGGGCGACCCACAGGAACCACCGGTACCGGGTCAGTCGCCGCGTCGAGGCCAGCCAGAAGGCGAAGGCGAAAAGCGCGATAAAGTAGAAGCCGAGGCCGACCATGATGCGGAACGACCAGAACAGCGGCGACACCGCCGGCACCGTGCTCCATGCCGCCTGATCGATGTCCGCCGGCGTCGCGTTCTCGATGTCGGCCCGCGTCTTCTTGAGCAGCAGCGCGTAGCCGAGATCGGCGGCGTGAGCGTCGATGGCCGCGCGGAAGTCGACGTTGGTCCGGTCGGTCCTGAGCTTCTGCAGTGCGTCGTACGCAACGAGGCCGGACGCGATCCGCGTCTTGGCATCGGCCACCAGGTCGACGATGCCCGGTACTTGCTGGTTGATCGAACGTGTCGTGATCAGGCCGAGCATCCACGGCACCTGCACCGCGTAGTCGGTGTGATGCGTTTCGGTGTTGGGCAGGCCGAAGATCGTGAACGGCGCCGGCGCCGGCTCCGTCTGCCACATCGATTCGATCGCCGCGATCTTCATCTTCTGGTTGGCGGTCGCGGTGTAGCCGCTCTCGTCGCCCAGCACGACCACCGACAGCGCTGCGGCGAGACCGAAGCTCGCGGCCACCGTCATCGAGCGCTTGGCAATCTCGACGTATTTGCCGCGGAGCAGGAAGAACGCGCTGATCGCCAGCACGAACACCGAGCCGGTGACGTAGCCGGCCGAGACGGTGTGCACGAACTTGTCCTGCGCCACCGGGTTGAACAGCACGGCGCCGAAGTCGGAGACCTCCATGCGCATGGTGTCGGGATTGAAGTGGGCGCCGGTCGGATGTTGCATCCAGCCGTTGGCGATCAGGATCCACAGCGCCGACAGGTTGGAGCCCAGCGCCACCAGCCAGGTCACCGCGAGATGGCCGACTCGCGGCAGCTTGTCCCAGCCGAAGAAGAAGAGGCCGATGAACGTCGCCTCGAGGAAGAAGGCCATGAGGCCTTCGATGGCGAGCGGTGCGCCGAAGATGTCGCCGACGTAGTGGCTGTAGTAGGCCCAGTTGGTGCCGAACTGGAACTCCATGGTGATGCCGGTGGCGACGCCCATGGCGAAGTTGATGCCGAAGAGAACGCCCCAGAACTTCGTCATCTGTTTCCAGATTTCGCGTCCGGTCATCACGTAGACGCTCTCCATGATGCCGAGGAGGAGCGCCAGCCCGAGCGTCAGCGGCACGAACAGGAAGTGGTAGAGCGCGGTCAGCCCGAACTGCAGCCGCGATAGTTCGACGACGTCCATCATGGAGTTCCTTCCCCCTTGGCCGGCGACGAATCGAACAGCGCCTGCACCGCCGCTGCATCGACCGTCGGCCTCTGACCGGGCCCGAAAATGAACACCGCCGCCGCGATCACGATCATCGTTTTGATGACGAGCACGATGGCGACATCGCGCGTCAGAGGATTCCTGAACATGAGTTCGTTTGCCTCGTTTGAGGTAACCGGCGCCTTGATCTGGATCAGTGAATCGACTCGCTGCGCTGGGCCGCGTGAATAATCATGCTGATTCGGTGGATGCGGCTAGTATTACTACCATTGCGCAATATTGCCGACGGCCCTGCCAGCCAGCGGTTGTAGTCTGTGGCGAATCGCCTCGCCAAAACTCCACCGAAACGCAGAAAGACTGGTCCGCGAATTTGGCGTCAGCGCCACCGCGTGGCAGAAGGGTATAGGGCAAGGGCCGGTATCGCCGGTGCGAGCGCAAGGGAGGCCCGCGAGTGGCCAGCAAAAAGCAGCCGAACCCCATCGACGTCCATGTTGGCAGTCGCGTCCGGATGAAGCGGATGATGCTCGGCATGAGTCAGGAGAAGCTCGGCGAGCAGCTCGGCATCACCTTCCAGCAGATTCAGAAATACGAAAAAGGCGCCAACCGCATCGGCGCGAGCCGCCTGCAGCAGATCGCCCGCATCTTTGGTGTGCCGGTCGCCTATCTCTTTGAGAATGCGCCCGGCCCCGCCGAGGGCGAAGGGCCGACGGGCATGGCCGAAGACGGCGCCCAGAGCTACAGCGCGATGGACGACTTCCTGAGCACCTCGGAAGGCATCCAGTTGAACAGCGCCTTCATGCGCATCAAGGACCCGCTGCTACGCCGTCGGCTGATCGATCTGGTGCGCTCGATGAGCCTCGGCGTCGAAGACAAGGCCGACGGCAAGAACGGCTGACGCCGCCCGGCCTCGTCAGTGGCTCGCACTCGGATAGGCCAGTGTCAGCGCGTAGATCGGCCACTCGGTGGTCGGGTTCTCGATGCCGATCAGCCGCTGGATCGGTGAGTGGCTGAGCGCCGCGGTCGGACAGGCGGACATGCCGCGTTCCGTTGCTGCCAGCATGATGTTCTGCCCGATGTGGCCGGCCTCGATGAGCACCACGCGATAGGCGTTGGCGTCCTCGTATTTCCACATCGTCCGCTCGAAGTAGGCGCAGAGCAGGATGATGCATGGCATGTCGTCGGCCCACTGCTGGCCGCCGAGGATCTCCGACGGCGCGGGCCGCGCATCGGTCGCCAGCCGCTTCAGCGAATGGTCGAAGGCCGAGTAGTGGTAGAAACCCGGGCTGAGGCCATCGACGGCGCGGGCGTAGACGTACGCCTCGTAGGGATTGCGCGCGCCGCCTGACGGGGTCATCGACAGCGGCAGGGCTCCGACCACATTCTGCGTGTGGCCGGTGATCCCCATGCCGGCGAACAGGCACTCCGACAGGCCGCGGAGCCCGATGGTCGGACGCCCGGCGGAGCGCACGGTGCGCCGGCGCGCCATCAACTGCAGCAGGTTGCTTCCGCCGAGCGCCGGCGGTAACGCGATGGTGTTCGGGCAGGCCTCGTGGGTGAGGTAGAGCGGCGGCGGCACCTCCTCCGACAGCTTGGCCACCTGCGCTGCTTCGGTCTCTTCCATCGACATGAACGTGCGATCCTGCACGCTGAAGTGAAACAGCGCCGCCGGCATTCCCCATTGCCAGCCTTTGGCGACCGCCTCCTCGCGATGGGCGAGGTCCGACCCGTCCTCGATCAGCGCGTTGACGTCGATCAGGCTCCTGACCGTGGTCTCCAGTTCGTCGGGCGAAATGGAGGGCACCAGGCCACTGATTTCGTCGGTCGAGCGCCATGCCGACAGGTCGAGCAGGAAGCGCAGCAGGTCGGGGCCGCATTCGAACGCCGAACCGGTCAGATAGTTGAAGGCAATGATGGTCCCAGCCTGGCGGGAAAAGACGAGCGTTTCTGCAGCACGAACGCGCACGGGAGCCCCTCCTGAAAACAAAAAAGGCTGCCCGCGCGACGCGCGGACAGCCCTTGGAAATCAGACTTTGTTGTAGCACATCGCCGGGGTAGTGAAGACGCGCTTGAGCTGGCCGGCCGGCCGCACGGTGATATTCGGCTTCATGACTTTTCTCCGTTGTAAGGGCGCGCCGCACGCGCGCACTGCCATCGGAAGGCCGCACCCGATTTCTCGCAATTGACGGAAGTTGTTGCGAAATTCGCGCTTTTACGCGCTTTTACGCGCGCTTATGCACATTTAGCGTAAAAGTGTCGCTGGTCGCCGCCGCCACCGCGCGCCAAGGTCCAAACCCAAAGCTGGCATGGGGTTTGAGGGCTACTGTGGCAAAGTCGAAGACGAAATTGAGCAAGGGCACCGCCCGCTCAGCTGCACCGGCATCGCGTGATGCCGCCGATCGCATCCTGCACGTCACGCTCGGTTTGCGGACGTTGACCAGCCGGCGCAAGTCGCTGGAATTTCTCGACTATCTGCTGGCGCTCGTCCAGCACGAGGCCGAGGACATGGCCTCACCCGGCCAATATCACTGACGGTTGGCGCGCGGGCGCCCGCCAAGCGAGCGCACGCGCAGGTCCGGACGGCGGACGTTGTCGATGAGGAGCTTCGCCTGCTCGTCGAGTGCATCGACGACGAACTGCTCGATGCTGGGGTTGTCGACCGAATAGGCGTGTGAGGCGCGGATCGCGGCGGCGGTCGACGTGCCCGGCTTGCTCGGCGAGATGACGACCGCCGCGGCGCTCGGGCCGACCGATCCGGAAACGATCGCCTGGCCGCCGAGCAGGAACTGCGAGCCCGACAGCCAGCGCACGACCATCATGGTCGGCTCGCGGTTGCCGCGCTCGTTCAGCCCTATGAAATAGAGCCAGTGCGCCCGCTCGACCACGATCCCCTTGTGGTCGCCGAAGAACTGCGACCACCACGACCCGCGCTTCTCGGCGATGCCGGTGAAACGCCGGAAGGTGGTCATGTTGCCCTCGTGCCGGATGAAGATGGCGGAGCGGACCAGCGACGAGCGGTCGTGGTAGACGGCGAAATTCGCAAAATAGGTTCCGGCCCGGATCGATGGGCGGGTATCCGAGTGGATGAGCTTGAGGATCGCCCGCATCTCCTCCTGCGAGCCCCACGGCTCCTCGCCGCGCGACACCGGACGGGCCTCGTGCTGGTGGCCGAAAAGCTGCTCCTCCGACACCCGGAAGTAGCGGCAGATCTTCTTCAGGTTCCGCTTTCCGGGAATCGACCCGCCCGAAATGTATCGCTGGAACTGCTGGCGATTGATGCCGGTCGCCTTGGCGACGGCCGAAACGCTGTCCGCGTTGCCGCAGAGGCGGGAGAGGTTTTCAGAGAAGGCTTCTTGCAACGACATTTCGGCCCCACCAGCCCATTTTCGCTAGCAGAACGCGCTCCGTCAAACGGCTGACATAACCCGTCGCGGCTTCAGGACCAGAGGCTTGATCAATTCCACCAGGCCGACGTAGGCGGCCGTCGCCACCGCGACGAAGCCGTAATAGGCGATCGGCAGGCTGATCAGGCCGAACCAGTGGCCGACCGGCGTCAGCGGCAGCACCGCTGCAACCGCGACCGCCGCCACGGTCAGCGTCGCCAGGATGGGGTGCGGCCGCGAGCGGAACAGCAGCCGGCGCGACCGGATGGCGAAGACCACCAGCGCCTGGGTGGCCAGCGATTCCACGAACCAGCCGGTCTGGAACTCGGCCGCATTGGCGTGGAAGATCGCCAGCAGCGCGTAGAACGTCAGGAAGTCGAATAGCGAGCTGACCGGCCCGAACACCAGCATGAACCGCTGGATCATCCCGATGTCCCAGCGCACCGGCTGCTGCAGCGTTTCGGCATCGACGTTGTCAAAGGGAATGCCGAGTTCCGACACGTCGTAGAGCAGGTTGTTGAGCAGCACCTGGACGGGCAGCATCGGCAGGATCGGCAGGAACAGCGCCGCGCCGGCCATGCTGAACATGTTGCCGAAATTGGAGCTCGTTCCCATCAGCAGATACTTGACCGCGTTCTCGACCGCCCGCCGCCCCTCGACGACGCCATCGAGCACGACCGACAGGTCGTGCTCGAGGAGGATGAGGCTCGCCGCCTCGCGCGCCACGTCGGCAGCCCCGTCGACCGAGATGCCGACGTCGGCCGCATGCAGCGCCGGCGCATCGTTGACGCCGTCGCCGAGGTAGCCGACGGCGTGGCCGCGCCGCTTGAGCAGCGTGATGATTCGCTCCTTGTCGGGTGGCGCCATGCGGCAGAACACGTTGGTCGCGTCGACGCGCGCCATCAGCGCGGTTTCGCTGAGCCGGTCCAGCTCCTCGCCGGTTATCAGGCCGGTGACCGGGATGCCGATCTCCTCGCACAGGTGCCGGGTGACGAGTTCGGTGTCGCCGGTCAGGATCTTGAGCTGCACGCCGAGCCGGGCGAGGTCGCGGACCGTATCGCCGGCCGTGGCCTTCGGCGGATCGCGAAAGGCAAGGAAGCCGGCGAAGGTCAGCCCGGTCTCGTCGGCCACCGCCACGGTCTCCTTGGTGGCCGCCTCGCTGCGAAAGGCAACCGCGAGCGCCCGCAGTCCCTTGCCGCTGAGGTCGGCGAACGCGTGATCGACATCCGCCCGCGCCGCTTTGTCCATCGGCTGCACGCCCGCCGCGGTTTCGCGGTTGACGCAGGCGCCGAGCAGGCTCTCCGGCGCGCCCTTGACGATGAGCAGGCGCTCCGTCGCCGACTGGACCAGCACCGACATGCACCTGCGCTGATAGTCGAACGGCACCTCGTCGATCTTCGTCCACCCGGCAATGTCACCGCCGTGGTCGAGGATCGCCCGGTCGAGCGGACTGAGCACACCGTTCGAGAAATGGCTGTTCAGGAAGCCGAGCGTCACCGCCCGTCCGGCCGCGGCGTCGGCGTCGTCGCGGGCGAGCGTCAGCTGGATGCGCGCCTCCGTCAGCGTCCCGGTCTTGTCGGTGCACAGGATGTCCATGGCGCCGAGGTTGTGAATGGCGGCAAGCTGCTTGACCACGACCTTGCGCGCCGCCAGGCGCCGCGCACCGCGCGCCAGCGTCACCGCGATGATCGCCGGCAGCAGCTCGGGCGTCAGCGCCACGGCGAGCGCCAGCGCGAACATCAGCGATTGCAGCAGCGGCCGCCCGAAGAAGGCGTTCACCACCAGCACGAACAGCACCATGAAAACCGTCAGCCGCAGCATCAGCATGCCGAAGCGGTTCACGCTGAGCGCAAACGCGCTCGACGGCGGCCGCGCCCGCAGCGCCGCCGCGAGATGGCCGAGCGTCGTCGCCGCGCCGGTCACGCAGACGACCGCCCGCCCGCTACCGGTTGCGACTGAGGTTGCCTGGAAGATCGTGTTTGCGGCTGCGGCGGCCGTCGCCGCCGGCGTCGGCAGGTCGCCGGCGCGCTTGTCGACCGGATACGCCTCGCCAGTGAGCAGCGCCTCGTTGATCGTCAGGTTGTGCGCCTCGATCAGGCGGCAATCGGCCGGGACGAGATCGCCGGGGTCGAGGCTGATGATGTCGCCCGGCACCAGCGACTGCACCGGGACTTCCTGCACGGTCCCGTCGCGAAGCACGCCGGCCTTGACCGCGACCGAGCGTGCCAGATCCTCCATGGTGTGCTCGGCCTGGCGCTGCTGAATAAAGTCGAGCGCGACGCTGAGCAGTACGATCACCGCGACGATGATGAAGCTGGTGACGTCGCCGGCCACCGCCGACAGGCCGCTGACCAGCAGAAGCAGGATGATCAGCGGATTGGCGAGCCGCGCGACGAGCTGGGTGACGGCCGACCGCCGTTTGGCCACCACCGGGGTGTTCGGCCCATAGGTCGCGAGCCGGGAGGCAGACTCCTCGCCGGAGAGCCCGGCCGCCGTCGTGCCGAGCCGCGCCATCAGCTCCGCGATCGGCTCGTTCCAGAAGGGCGCCTGTGTGGCGGCCGGGTCGGCGCTGGGCGGCTTCATCGGCCGGTCCCTCTGTCTGTTCTGAAGTTACGCCGGCGGCGGCGAAGGCGGCGGGGCTGGCTCTGGCGCTTCGTGCGTGAAGTGCACGCGCACGTAGCGTTCGAAGCTGCCGCCGAAAAGCAGCAGGAGCAGCATTACTATCACGCCGACCACGACGAGACCCCAGTCGCCGAACCCGCAGACGAGCCCGACGATGGCCGTCGTCCAAACCGTCGCGGCTGTCGTCAGGCCGCGGATGCGGTCTTTGCCCGTGCCGCGCAGGATGACGCCGGCACCGATGAAGCCGATGCCCGTGAGCACGCCCTGCACCAGTCCCTGGAGCACACGGCTCAAGGCATCGACATGGAGTTCGAAGGCGCCGTATCGCCGCGCGATATCGAGCGTCGCGACAGTGACCAGAGCCGAGCCGAGGGAGACCAGCCCGAGCGTGCGCACGCCGGTCGGCTTGCCGTGCAGGTCGCGATTCAAACCGAGGACGACGCCGGCAAGTGTGGCGACGACTATGCGCAGCGTCGAATCGAGGAGATCAGGCGACAGCATGGACGGCTCCGATCTCGGGCAATGATAAACGGCGTGACCCGGCTACAAAAGGGCCACGCCGTCTTATAGCGGTCGCTAGCTGGCGGCGCGCAGCCGCTGCTTCTCGCTTGCCGCCACGCGCGTCTTCACGGCGACGAAGCTGTCCGGACTGACCGAGATCGAGTCGATGCCGCAGTTCACCAGGAAATCGGCGAACTCCGGGTGGTCGCTCGGCGCCTGGCCGCAGAGCCCGATCTTGGCGCCCGCTTTATGCGCGGCGGTGATCACGCTTTCGATCATCCACTTCACCGCCTCGTCCTGCTCGTCGAACTGGGTGGCGAGCTCGGAGGAGTCGCGGTCGACGCCGAGCGTCAGCTGCGTCAGGTCGTTGGAGCCGATCGAGAAGCCGTCGAAGCGCTTGGCGAATTCCTTCGCCAGAATGACGTTCGAGGGAATCTCGGCCATGACGTAGACCTGCAGGCCGTTGACGCCGCGCTTGAGGCCGTTGGTCGCCATGACGGCGAGGACATTGTCGGCCTCGTGCACCGAGCGGCAGAACGGGATCATCATGATGACGTTGGTGAAGCCCATCTCCTCGCGCAGCTTCTTCATCGCCTGGCACTCGAGATCGAACCCGTCGCGGTAGCGCGGCGAGTAGTAGCGCGAGGCGCCGCGGAAGCCGATCATCGGATTCTCTTCCTTCGGCTCGAACTCCGCACCGCCGATAAGCCCGGCATATTCGTTGGTCTTGAAGTCGCTCATGCGCACGATCACCGGATTCGGATAGGCCGAAGCAGCGATGCGGCCGAGGCCCAGCGCCAGGCGATCGACGAAGTAGCGCGTCTTGTCCGCATAGCCCGCGGTCAGTTCGAGAATGGCGTCCTTCGCCTTCTCGTCCTTCAGCGTATCGAAGTGGGCGAGCGCCATCGGGTGCACCTTGATGAAGTTGCTGACCACGAACTCCATGCGCGCGAGCCCGATGCCGTCCGACGGGATGCGCCACCAGCGCAGTGCGGCGCCCGGGTTGCCGAGGTTGAGCATGACCTTGGTCTGCGTCTTCGGCAGCGTCGTCACGTCGAGGGTCTTCGCCTCGTATTCGGCCTTGCCCTGGTAGACGAAGCCCTGGTCGCCCTCGGCGCAGGACACCGTGATCTCCTGCATGGTGTGCAGGATCTCGGTGGCGTTGCCCGTGCCGACGATGGCCGGCAGGCCGAGCTCGCGGCTGACGATCGCCGCGTGCGACGTGCGGCCGCCGTGATCGGTGACGATGGCCGCTGCCCGCTTCATGACCGGCACCCAATCCGGGTCGGTCATCTGGGTGACGAGAATGGATCCGTCGACGAACTTGTCGATGTCCTTGACATCCTCGATCAGGCAGACCTGGCCGGAAATGACGGCATCGCCGACGCTGAGCCCGGTGACCAGCTTCGGACCGTGGCTCTTGATGGTGTACGAGCGGACCTCGCCGGCAGCGCGCTGCGACTGCACGGTCTCGGGCCGCGCCTGCACGATGAAGATTTCGCCGCCGGGACCGTCCTTCGCCCATTCCATGTCCATCGGCCGGCCGTAGTGCTGCTCGATGGCAACCGCCCACCGCCCGAGCAGGAGAATCTCCGCATCGCTGAGCACGAAGGACGCCCGCTCGGCCTTGGAGGTAGGCACGTTGTAGGTCGGCTTGTCGCCGACGGCGTAGATCATCTTCACGGCCTTGGCGCCGAGCTTCTTCTCGATGATCGGGTTGAGCTTGGCGTCGGCGAGCAGCGGCTTGAACACCTCGTACTCGTCGGGATCGACCGTGCCCTGCACGACGTTCTCGCCGAGGCCCCATGCCGCGTCGATGAGGACGACGCGATCGAAGCCGGTCTCGGTGTCGATGGAGAACATGACGCCGGAGCCGGCCATGTCGGAGCGCACCATCTGCTGGACGCCGATCGAGAGCGCGACCTTCATGTGGTCGAAGCCCTTGGCGCGGCGATAGGCGATCGCGCGGTCGGTGAACAGCGAGGCGTAGCAGCGCCGGCAGGCGTCGAGCAGCGCCTTCTCGCCGCGGATGTTCAGGAACGTCTCCTGCTGGCCGGCGAAGCTCGCCTCAGGCAGGTCCTCGGCCGTGGCGCTCGAGCGGACGGCGACGTCGAGTTCGGTCTTGCCGGTGCGCGTGCAGAGTTCGCGGTAGGCCTTGACGATGGCCGCCGCGGTATCGGACGGCCATTCGCCCTTAAGGAACGCCGAGCGGATGGCGTGGCCGGTTTCGGCCAGCGTCATGCTGCCGGACTCCAGCCCCTTCAGGAAATCGCTGATGCGCGACCGGATGACGTTCTCGTCGACAAAGCGCCAATACGCGTCGGCGGTGGTGGCAAAGCCCGGCGGCACCTTGATGCCCTTCGGCGTCAGGGTGCGCACCATTTCACCGAGCGACGCATTCTTGCCGCCCACCCGGGCAACATCGCCCCGGCCCACTTCCTCAAACCATAGAACCTGCTGCATGGCGGCCATGTGCGTCTCTCCTAATGAACGGTGGAGTGACTTTCGGTCAGATCGTCGTGGCCTTCCTTGCGGCGGATCAAATCGGGCGCAGTATCTGCGCGACGCACCGCGCGGCCGCTGACATGGCTGGCGACCGCCGAGCGGCGCGCCTGGTCGCCGGACCCGCCGGCGATGTGATTCACGTAGGCCAGCACCAGGGCAAACGCCACGAAGGTGACAAGCACGCCGGTCAGGACAAGGACGGTTTCAACAGGCATTTGGGAGCTCCCGCGCGTTCGAGAAAGGTCGATGGCGCAGTGAACCCGCCGGCGACCCGGCTGCCCTTGATCTCCGTCAATTCCCTGTGCGGCGCAGGCTCCCGCTATGGGTTGCTGGGGGGCGCGGCTTCCGGTGCCGGCGCCGCGGTATCGCCCGCCGCGGGAGGGGCAGCGCCGTCCGGCGCGGCTTTATCGGCAGGAGCCCCGGCGTCGCCCGCTGCCGGAGCCGTGGAATCGTCCGGCGCCGCCGCCTTGTCGGCAGGCGCCGCACTAGCGTCGGCGGCGAGCGTCGTCATGGTCCAGCCGATGAGATCGCCACCCGCCTTGGCGAACGCGAGGTTGAGGGCGGCGACCGCGGCCGGCACATCGCCCGGATCGGCGACCGGCGCATCGGCGGAGAATAGATGGGCGTCGAGCAGCTTGCCGTCGCCGTCGAGCAGCTTCGCCGACAGAACCACGTTCGCCTTCATCGCCCCCGCCGCCCCGCCGTAGGAGAACTTCTGGACATCGATGGCAAGCTTGTTGTCGGCCTGGAAGTCACTGCCGTCGGCGCCGACCTTCAGGTAGTTGGCGTTCTGGAATCCCGTGATCAGCGCCGCGCGCACCAGGAGCGGCAGGTTGTCGGCCCACTTGGCGTCGGTGGTTGCCGATACCAGTCCGCCGTTCTGGTCGGTCATGATCGTCTGCGCGTCGAGCGTCAGGATCGCGGTCGGCTCGGCGATAGCGAGCGGCTCGTCCGGCGGGGTCGCGCCGGCAGGCGCCGCCGGCGCCGTCAGCTGGTAGGCGACCAGGTTCGCCTGCTTGCCGCCGCCGGTGAGCTTGGCTAGCCCTTCCAGCACATCGCCGACCTTGTCGGAATTCTTGCCGAGCGCCGCCGCGAACGCGTCGATGTTGGCGATGGCGTCGGTGACATGCGCGGAGTTATCGTCGATCAGCTTGTCGATCGTATTCAGCGTATCGCGGGCCGACTGGGTCAGGTCCTTGACCGCCGAGATGTCGGCGACGAGCACCGGCGGACCGCCGTCGCTCGCTTGTGGAACGGCCGCCGACGGCGAGCCGCCGGTGAGCGCGATCGCCGCCGTGCCGGTAAGCCCGCTGAAGACGAGCCCGACCACGGTGTCGGTCTTGACCGGCGTGCGGCTGTCCACGGCGATCTCGGCGACCACCTTGCCGGGATTGTCCGTCACCAGGTCGAGGCCGGTCACCTCGCCGACCTTGATGCCGTTGAACAGGACGTCCGAGCCCGGCCAGAGCCCCGAGACGGCGCCGCCGAATTCGACTCGATAGGCCGTGCGCGGGCCGATCCCGCCGGTGTTGTTCAGCCAGTAGACGAAGCCGAAGGCGGCGACGATCACCGCGACCACGAAGGCGCCTACCAGGACAAAGCGGGCTCTGATTTCCATTGCGTCAATCCTTCGTCAGGGAGCTGCCGTTGCCGCCCGGCCGGTGCCGGCCGCTGAAATACGCCTTCACCCAGGGATGCTGCGATTCGAGCATTGCCGACATCGGCCCTTCCGCCACGATCTTCCCGTCGGCTAGCGCCGCGATGCGGTCGCAGGCCGTGCTCAGGCTCTCCAGGTCGTGCGTGACCATGAAGACGGTGAGGCCCAGCGTCTGCTGCAGCGTGCGGATCAGGCGGTCGAATTCGCCCGCCGTGATCGGGTCGAGACCGGAGGTCGGCTCGTCGAGGAAGACGATCTCCGGGTCGAGCGCGAGCGCGCGCGCCAGTGCCACGCGCTTGGTCATGCCGCCGGACAGCTCGGCCGGCATCTTGACCGAATCGACCGCCGTCAGCCCGACCATCTCGAGCTTGATCATGGCGAGGTCGGCCATCTGCCGGTCCGAAAGCCGCATAAGCTGGCGCATCGGAAATTCCACGTTCTCGCGCACCGTCAGCGAAGAGAACAGGGCCCCGCCCTGGAACAGCACGCCCCAGCGGTGCTCGACGCCGCGCCACTCGGCCTCGTTCAGGCCGGCGGTCGGCTGGCCGAAAATCGTGATCGCGCCGGAGTTGCTTTGCACCAGCCCGATAACGGTCCGCAGCAGCACCGATTTACCGGCGCCCGAGCCGCCGACGATGCCGAGGATCTCGCCGGTGCGCACGTCGAGCGAGACGCCGTCGAGCACGCGCTGCGGGCCGAAATCGACCACCAGGTCCTTGATCGTGATGATGGAAGCGTCTTCGGCCATCCCGCTCACCAGCCGATCGACGCAAAGAAGATGGCGAAGAAGCCGTCGAGCACGATGACCAGGAAGATCGCCTTGACCACCGATGCCGTCGTTCTGATGCCGAGCGATTCCGTGCTGCCGGTGACGTTGAACCCTTCCGAGCACGCCACGATGCCGATGATCGCCGCCATCACCGGCGCCTTGATCAGCCCGATGTAATAGTCGTGCGCCGACACGGCATCGTGCAGCCGCACCGAGAACAGTTCCGGGCTCATGCCGCCGTAGAGCCAGGCGACAAGCCCGCCACCGGCAAGTGCCGCCATCGAGCCGAGGAACGTCAGGATCGGCAGCGCGATGACCAGCGCAATCACCCGCGGCAGCACCAGGATCTCGACCGGATCGATGCCCATGGTGCGGAGCGCGTCGACCTCTTCGCGCATCTTCATCGACCCGAGCTCGGCCGTGAACGAGCTGCCCGAGCGGCCGGCCATCATGATCGCGACGATGAGCACGCCGATCTCGCGCAGCACCAGGATGCCGACGAGGTTGACGACATAGTCCTGCGCGCCGAAGCGGCGGAAGTTGAAGATGCCCTGCTGGGCGATGATCGCGCCGATCAGGAACGTAATGAGCAGGATGATGGGGACCGCCTGCCAGCCGACGCGGTCGAGGTGGTTGACGATGGAGGTGGGACGGAAGTTGCGCGGATGCCGGATGGCGCGCCCGAAGGCAACGGCGAAAGCGCCGGCCATCGCCAGGATCGAGGTCAGGTCGTCCAGTCCCCTGAACACCGAGCGCCCGATCGTATCCAGGGCCGCAAGCACGCCACGGCGGCGGCCAACGGCCGGAAGGTCGACATCCGCCGCCTCGACCTCGCCGATCAGGTCGCCATAGCGCGCCGGAACGTTGACTACGCTGACCGCGTGTCCGCCCTCCCGGCTCGTGCGAATCAATCGCTCGATGGTCCACGCGCCGAAGGTGTCGAGATGGGCGATGTCGCCGGCGTCGACGACCACGCCTTCGGCCTGGGGCAGCCCGACGAGCAGCCTTTCCAGATCCGCCGCGTTGCTGACCGTCCAGCTCCCGCGCGCCACCAACCGCTTTTCGCTGCCGGAGGCTTCCAAGACAGGCGGCTGATTCAAGCTCTTTCCCCGCTGTGGCGGCCGGCCCAGCGTCCGGCACGGGTGTTTCTATGACACCGCACTACCGATGGCGATAGGATGCTTGTCCGGCGTTCGGCCGCCCCGCCCTGCCGTTACGTAGAATCCCTGAAGCGCTTTTCGCCTGCACCTCATGATTTCCTGCGCTGAACCGCCGGGATCGTCGCCTGTCGCGCCTCCGACCGGCAACGTGAAGCCGAAAACCGCGTGCCACGCCGTATCGACATATACTTGGGGATTGCCGCAGGCGTCGCTGCGCCGCTGGTCTATGCCGGCGCCGTTGTCGTCGGCGGCCTGGCGACTCCGGGCTACAGCCACCTGGCATCGACGGTCAGTGAGCTGACCTCCGTCGGGCAGCCGTACGCCGAGGAGCTCGACGATGTCTTCATCGCCTACAATCTGCTTCTCGCCTGTTTTGCCGCGTGCCTGCCGATCAGCGTGGCCGCTGGCCACCCCCGTGCGCTCCGGGCCGCTTCGGTCGTGCTGCTTGCCCTGGCGCTTTCCGGCGTCGGCATGGTGACGATTTTTCCGGTGACGGCGCCGGGCGCCGCGTTCACGCCGACGGCGCTCGTGCACATCATCCTCGCGGCTGTCGCTGCAATTGCGACCATGGCTGCCGTGGCCCTCACCGCCTACGCCCTCTGGCGCAGCCCGCGGTGGCGTTCGTTCACCCGTCTGTCTCTCGCCTGCTTCGCGGTTATCGCCGTGTGTGGCCTCTGGGCCGCCAATGCGGTTGCCGCCGGGTGGCCGCTCGCCGGTCTCGCCGAGCGTTTGACCATCGGCACCTTCATGGCGTGGCTGCTGGTATTTGCCCTCAGCCTTGCGGCGAACACTCGCGCCTAGGGCACGAGGACGGCCGCGCCCGTAAATCGCCCGGCACGCAGATCGTCGAGTGCCTGGTTGGCTGAGGCCAGCGGATAGGGATGCGTCTCGGTCGCGATGCGGGCTTTCACCGCGACATCGAGGAACTCCGTCCCGTCCTGCCGCGTGAGGTTGGCGATCGATGAGACCTGCCGCTCTTCCCACAACAGGCTGTAGGGAAACTGCGGAATGTCGCTCATGTGGATGCCGCCGCAGACAACCCTGCCGCCCTTGCGCACCGCGGCAAGCGCCGCGGGTACCAGAGCGCCGACCGGCGCGAAGATGATCGCGGCGTCGAGCTCCGCCGGCGGCTTTTCTTCCGAGCTTGCGGCCCACACGGCGCCCATCGAACGGGCGAACGCCTGCCCCTCCTCATCGCCGCCGCGGGTGAAGGCATAGACCTCGCGGCCCTGCCACTGGCAGACCTGCGCGATGATGTGGGCCGCGGCTCCAAATCCGTAGATGCCGATGGCGCGTCCGTTGCCGGCCGCCTTCAGCGCCCGCCAGCCGATCAGCCCGGCGCAGAGCAGCGGCGCTACGGCAGTGGCGCTGGCGGCGGGGTCGAGTTCGAAGGTGAAGGCCGCCTCGGCGACGACGTGCGTCGCGTAGCCGCCATCCCGCGTGTATCCGGTGAACAGCGGAAAGTCGCAGAGATTCTCCTGCCCCGTCTCGCAGTAGTGGCAGTGCCCGCATGCGTGTCCGAGCCACGGCACGCCCACCCGGTCGCCGATCGCGCGCCCCGAAACGCCGGGCCCGACGGCAACCACCCGCCCGACGACTTCGTGACCGGGCACGATCGGCAGCTTGGGATTGGGCAGTTCGCCGTCGACCACATGGAGATCGGTCCGGCAGACACCGCACGCCTCGACCTTGATCAGGATTTCGCCCGGTCCCGGCACGGGATCGGGGCGCTCCTCCATCACGAGGTCGCGGTGCGGTGCCGTCAGAACCATGGCGCGCATCGTGACCTCGGACTTCGGGTGGATTCGCCCGCTAGTGGCTGAACAGGCAGGGCACGGGCGAGCGGAGCAGCAGCTCGCGTGTCACGCCGCCGAACACCCACTCCCGCCAGCGGCTATGCCCGTAGGCTCCGGCGACGATCAGGTCGGCCTTTGCGGTGGCTGCGAAATCGAGGATGTCCTGGCCGGCGCTGCCTTTGGAGTCGATTGTCTTGGACTGCGCCGCGATGCCGTGGCGAAGCAGGAACCCGAGCGCCTCGTCGAGGCCCGATACGACGTCATCCTTGCGTTCGCGCACGGCGGCGACCGTAACCGAGCTCGCCCGCTTCATGAATGGAATGGCGTCGGCGATTGCCCGCTGAGCCTCGCCGCTGTCTTTCCAGGCGACGAGGACGTTGGTCGGGCGGCAGGCTTCCTGTCCTTCCGGCGCAATCAGGACCGGGCGGCCGGTACGCAGCACAACCTCTCCCGGCGCCGCGGTCTGCATGTCGGGAATCGGCGTGCCGTCGCCGCGGCCGACCACCACGATGTCCGCGGCGACGGCCGCGCGTACGATCGCATCGGACGTCGGCTCGAAAG
Organism: Pseudomonadota bacterium; assembly: GCA_048498575.1. Taxonomy (GTDB): domain Bacteria; phylum Pseudomonadota; class Alphaproteobacteria; order Rhizobiales; family Kaistiaceae; genus DASZQY01. The sequence goes on along the minus strand of JBEHXS010000005.1, from coordinate 1,927 downwards.
AAGCCCGCCATCCTGTCTCCAGGCCGGCGCCTTCCGCCTCGCGCTTGAAGGTCTCCGCGGTCTTGGCGAATTCCGCCTCGAGCCGCCGGCGGTCGTAGTCGATGTAGTCCGGATCGACGACGGCAGCACCCATGGCGCTTTCGTAGACCTCGACCGGCATGTGCGGCTGCGCGGCGGTGATGCCGATCAGGGTCGCATCGAATTCATGGGCCACGCTCGTCGCGAACTTGAGCCGCGTCGTCGAAGCCTTGGCACTGTCGAGGTGAACGAGAACCGTGCGAAACATGTGAAATGTCCTTGCCTGCGGAATATGGATCAGCCGTTGAGGCGCTGGAGGCCGCTCGGGCTCCGCACAACGATACGCCGTGAACTCGGCAACGCAATTGTCGCGGTGTCTTCGAGCTTGGTGAAGGTGCGCGAAACGGTTTCTATGGTCAGCCCAAGATAGTCCGCAATGTCCTGCCGCGACATTGGCAGTTCGACGACGATCTGGCCGTTTGCGGCGGCGCCGGCCAGCGACATGAGGAACGTCGCCAGTCTCTCCTCGGCGGTCTTGCGGCCGAGCAGCAGCATGTGGTCCTGGGCGCCGCGCAGGCTGCGCGCCGTGGAGGCCCAGAGTTCCGCCGCCAGCGTCGTGTCGCGGGCCGCCATGGCGACGATGCTGCTGCGCTTTGCCAGCCTGACCACCGACGTGCAGATCGCCTCGGCGCTGAACGAATGGTCGTCGCCGGCTTCGAGACCGAAGAAATCGCCGGCGCGATAGAAGGCGCCGATCTGGCGGCGCCCGTCTTCCAGCATCTTGGTCGCGCGAACCGCGCCGCGGACGACCTGGTAGAGATACTCCGCCGGCTCGCCTTCGCCGTAGATTTCCTCGTCGCGGCCGAAATTCATCGGCGCCGCAAACATCTCGAAGGCGCCGGATAGACCCCGCGCCTCGGCTGCCGGCACGGAACGCTGGGAACGGTCGTTCGTGTGGGCGGTGTGGCTGGTGCTGAACATGGGTGGCTCCTTGTTTCTCGCTTGTGAGGCGATTCCTAAAGCCGACCCGGTTCGCGCTAAATTCCGGTATTGTCCCTACGGGATATCCCCTAGCTGGTAACGCTCCGAAAACCATCCGCTATGCCCGATTCCGGCACGGTCCTCACTCGCCCCGACCGCTCGCTGCGCGCCAGTTACCTCGCGGCGGCGATCCTGGTGGCTGTCGTGCTGGCCATAAGGCTGCTGCTCAGCCCGATTCTGGGGGGATTGCCGCTCCTCGTCATTTTCGTGCCGCCGGTGCTGGCAGCAGCCGTTCTGGGCGGCGTCGGCCCCGGACTGCTGGCAACCGCGCTAAGCCTCGCCGGCTCGTATCTGCTGGTCACGCGCCCGGGCAATGTCGACCTCGCCAGCGGCATCAACGGCGCGACCTTCGCCCTCGTCGGCGTCGGAATCTCGTGGTTCGGCGACCGGCTACAGCGCAGCCAGAAGCTGGCGACGAGCCGGACCAACGAGCTGCGGGCACGCGAAGCCCACCTCCAGTCGATATTGGACACCGTCCCGGACGCGATGATCGTGATCGACGATCGCGGCACCATCACCTCGTTCAGCAGCGCCGCCGAGCGCCTCTTCGGCCATACGCCGGCCGAGGTCATCGGCACGAACGTCAAGCGCCTGATGCCGGCGCCCTACCGCGACTCGCACGACAAGTACCTCGACCGGTACAAGACCACCGGCGAGCGCCGCATCATCGGTCTCGGCCGCATCGTCGTCGGCGAGCGCAAGGACGGCTCGACCTTCCCGATGGAGCTGTCCGTCGGCGAGGTGGCGTCGCCGGATCACCGTTTCTTCACCGGCTTCATCCGCGACTTGAGCGAGCGGCAGGTCGCCGAGGCGCGACTGCAGGAGCTGCAGGCGGAGGTCGTCCACATATCGCGGCTCTCGGCGCTGG
>JBEHXS010000004.1:0-35578 GCA_048498575.1 Pseudomonadota bacterium | reverse complement strand
CCCTTGCACATGATGTAGCTGAGGATGGCGCCCGAGGAACCGACCAGCGCACCGGTGATGATGAGCGCGGTATTGCCGAGGGTGAAGCCGATGCCTGCCGCCGCCCAGCCCGAGTACGAGTTGAGCATCGAGATGACGACCGGCATGTCGGCGCCACCGATCGGGACGATGATCAGGACGCCGAGCACCAGCGCGTCGATGACGATCAGCCAGAAGGCGATCGGGCTCTCGGTGAAGAAGAAGACGATGATCAGGACAACGAGCGCGACGGCGAGGCCGATGTTGATCCAGTGCCGGTTGGGCAACAGGATCGGCTTGCCCGACATGCGGCCGTCGAGCTTCAGGAAGGCGATGACCGAGCCGGTGAAGGTGAGCGCGCCGATGGCAACGCCGAGCGACATCTCGATGAGGCTCTGTCCCTCGATGGCGCCGCCAGGCGCCTGGATGCCGAATGCCGACGGCGCGTAGAGCGCCGCGGCCGCGACCATGACCGCAGCGAGGCCGACCAGCGAGTGGAAGGCGGCGACGAGCTGCGGCATCGCCGTCATGGCGATGGAGCGGGCGATGAAGGCGCCGATGCCGCCGCCGATGACGACGGCGAGCACGATCAGCCCGAAGCTCGCCCAGTCAGGTGCGGCGACGGCTAGGGTCGTGAGCACGGCGATCGCCATGCCGCCCATGCCGAGATAATTGCCCTGACGCGACGTCTCGGGATTGGACAGGCCGCGCAGCGCCTGGATGAACAGGACGCCTGCGACGAGGTAGAGGACGGCGGCGAAATTGGCGTTGATCATTGGGTCAGCCCGCCTTCTTCGCCGGCGCCGCGGCGGGCGTCTTCTTGCGGTACATGGCGAGCATGCGCTGCGTCACCAGGAAGCCCCCGAATATATTGACCGAAGCCAGCACCAGGGCGACGAAGCCGAAGCCCCTCGCCCACCAGTGGCCGGAGCCGCCGGTCGCTTCCACCAGCGGCACCGAGACGGCGAGAAGCGCGCCGACCACGATCACCGACGAGATGGCGTTGGTGACCGACATCAGCGGCGTATGCAGCGCCGGCGTCACCGACCACACGACGTAATAGCCGACGAAGATCGCCAGCACGAAGATCGACAGGCGGAAGACGAACGGGTCGATCAGCCCGCCGCTCGCGGCATGGGCCGCGGCGCCCGCGGCGTCGGCAATCTGGTCGGCATAGGCCTGGGCGCTGGTTGCCGCAGCCTGGGCGGCATCCGCCGACTTCTGTGCGGCATCGGCAACCGCCGCGGCCTGATCGGGTGTGAGGGTGGCCATCGCTTACTTCCCTTCACCGGAGAAAGCGGGATGCACGACCTTGCCGTCGCGCGTGAGATCGGTCGCCTTGACCAGCTCGTCGTCCCATTTGACGGCGATCTGCTTGGTCGACTTGTCGATCAGCGTCTCGACGAAGGTGTAGAGGTTGCGCGCGTAAAGGGCGGAGGCTGATGCCGCAATGCGACCGGCAACGTTCAGGTAGCCGACGATCTTCACGCCGTTCACGTCGGCAATCTCGCCCGGCTTCGCGCCTTCGACGTTGCCGCCACGCTCGACGGCGAGATCGACCAGCACCGAGCCCGGCTTCATCGAGGCGACCATCGCCGCCGAGACAAGCTTCGGCGCCGGCCGCCCGGGGATGAGCGCGGTGGTGATGACGATGTCCTGCTTCTTGATGTGCTCGGCGACCAGCGCCGCCTGCTTCGCCTGATATTCCGCCGACATCGGCTTGGCGTAGCCGGCGGCGGTCTCGGCCTGCTTGAATTCATCGTCCTCGACCGCGACGAACTTTGCGCCAAGCGACTCGACCTGTTCCTTGGCGGCCGGGCGAACGTCGGTTGCGGTGACGACCGCACCGAGCCGGCGCGCGGTGGCGATCGCCTGAAGGCCGGCAACGCCGGCGCCCATGACGAAGACGCGCGCCGCCGGCACCGTTCCGGCAGCGGTCATCATCATCGGCAGGGCGCGGCCATACTGCTCGGCGGCGTCGATCACCGCCTGGTAGCCGGCGAGGTTCGCCTGCGAGGAAAGCACGTCCATCGACTGGGCGCGGCTGATGCGCGGCATGAATTCCATCGCGAAGGCCGCGACGTTGGCCGCGGCGAGCGCGCGGATAGCGGCTTCGTGGCCGTAGGGGTCGAGCGTTCCGACGACCAGCGCGCCGGGCTTGTAGGAGACGAGCTCCGTTTCAGCCGGCCGGCGCACCTTCAGCACGATGTCGGCGTCGCGGACCGTGCTGGACGCATCCGGCGCAATGGTGGCGCCCGCAGCCTGATAGTCGGCGTCGGTGATGAGCGACTTGACGCCGGCGCCTTTTTCCACGGCGACCGTGGCTCCGAGGCCGATGAACTTCTTCACCGTCTCCGGCGTCGCCGCGACGCGCGGCTCGTCGTGCTCGGCGGGGACGGCAATCTTCATCTCGATACCTCGCGCGTCGCGCCTAAAGGAGGAAGAACGCCATCAGGACGAGGATGACGACAATCGCGATGACACCGTACTTGAGAAGGTTGAGGAAGCCTTCGTAGGTGGCGAGGTGGTCGGTATATTCGACGACGCCCCCCATCTCGACGGCGTGTTCGGCGTGGTCGGCCATGGCGAGTCCCCTAAACGGCGATTAGAAAGCCGCGCGCTTTATAGCAAAAGACGTGCCCGCGGCAATCGCACCATGCATCGGCGGCCGCCTAAGCTTTCGACAGATTGTCGCGGATCCATCGTGTCAGGCCATCCTCGGCGACGACGCCCGCGGCAAGGTCGAGAATAATGGCGGTGGCCGCAGCGGCCGGCACATCGAAATCAATACCGTTCAGCCCGAGGAACACCAGCAGTGTGGCGAAAGCCACGCGCTTGTTTCCATCGACAAACGCATCATTGCGCGCGAGACCGAACGCGTAGGCTGCCGCCAAGGCCGCGAGGTCTTGTTCACCGTAGGCGTGCTTGTTGAGCGGACGTGCGAGCGCCGACTCGAGCAACCCCTGATCCCGCAGCCCGTCGGCACCGCCGAAAAGCGCCAGTTGCTCCGCGTGGATATCGAGAACGAGGTCGCGATCGAGCCAAGTTGGCTCGATCATTTGGCGAGAGCCTTGAAGGTATCGGCGTACTTGTGAAACGCACGCCGCGCAATTTCCATGCCCTTGGCATGGGTCGGATCGTAGGGGCTGAGCTTGAAGCCGCGCTCGGTCTGCTCGACCAGATGCAGCTTGTCGCCGACCTTGAGATTGAGGCGCGCCAACAATTCCTTCGGCAGAATGATACCGAGCGAGTTGCCGATCTTGCGGACCTGCACCATCGCGCCCGCAACTTCGACGTCCTTGATCTGCTCAGTCATAGCCAGGCACTCCGTTGTACATTCCGTATAACACAACGTTGTACAGAATGTAAAACGGCTAGCGAAGGCCCGCTAGCAGCAGGATTCCGCCCAGCACGACGACAACGAGAAGCAGCGGGATGAACAGCACGAACATCAGCACCGCCCCGAGCACCGCGCCAAGCGTGTGCCAGAAACCGATCTGGGCGATCAGCAGGACGAGCAGGATGAAGAAGATGAAGCGCATGGCATTCAGACCCTGACGAAGACGTCGGCAGATGTAAGTATCTGCGGCCCGCGCCGCTACCGGTTTTCGTCGATTTCAGCCTTCCATGGCTTCGAGCTCGGCAATCAGACCTTCGACGACGCTGAGGCCGCGGTTCCAGAAGCCGGGATCGCTGGCGTCGAGGCCGAAAGGCGCGAGCAGCTCCTTGTGGCGCTTGCTGCCCCCCGCCTTCAGCATGGCGAAGTACTTCTCCTGAAAGCCGGACGCCGCCTGCTGGTAGACCGAGTAGAGCGAGTTCACCAGGCAGTCGCCGAAGGCATAGGCGTAAACGTAGAACGGCGAATGGATGAAGTGCGGGATGTACGACCAGAACGTCTCGTAGCCCGGGTGGAACTTGATCGCCGGGCCAAGGCTGTCGCCCTGCACCTTCAGCCAGATCTCGCCGATCCGTTCGGCGGTGAGTTCGCCCTCGCGCCGCTCCATGTGGACGTGACGCTCGAACGTGTAGAAGGCGATCTGGCGCACGACCGTGTTGATCATGTCCTCGACCTTGGCGGCGAGCATCGCCTTCCGCTGCGCCGGCTCCTTCGTCTTGGCGAGAAGCGCGCGGAAGGTCAGCATCTCGCCGAAGACGCTCGCGGTTTCCGCCAGCGTCAGCGGGGTGGAGGCCATGAGCGCCCCCTGCCCGGCCGCCAGCACCTGATGCACGCCGTGACCGAGCTCGTGGGCGAGCGTCATCACGTCCCGCGTCTTGCCCTGATAGTTGAGCAGAACGTACGGATGCGCCGACGGCACGGTCGGATGCGCGAAGGCGCCCGGCGACTTGCCGGGCCGCACCGGCGCGTCGATCCAGCGGCGCTCGAAGAAACGGTCGGCGATCTCGGCCATTTCCGGGGCAAAGGCCCCGTAAGCCTCGAGCACCGTCGCCCGCGCCTCGGCAAATGGAACCGTCTCCATCGGTACGTCCGGCAGCGGCGCGTTGCGATCCCAATGGTCGAGCGTCTCGCGGCCGAACCACTTCGCCTTCAGTTTGTAGTAGCGGTGCGACAGCCGCGGATAGGCGGCATGGACCGCCGCAACCAGGGCATCGACCACCTCCGGCTCGACCCGGTTGGAGAGGTGGCGGGCGGCGGCAACGTCCTTGAAGCCGCGCCAGCGATCGGAAATTTCCTTGTCCTTGGCGAGCGTGTTGGTGACGTGCGTGAACAGGCGGATGTTCTTCTTGAACGTGACCGCGAGGGCCTCCGCGCCAGCCCGGCGCTTCGCCGCATCGCGATCCTGCATCAGGTTGAGCGTCGGCTCGATGGCGAGCTCCTCTCCGTCGACCGTGAAGCGGAGCGAGGCCATGGTGTCGTCGAACAGGCGGTTGAAGGCGCCGTAGCCGGTCACCGACTTCTCGTGGAAGAGCAACTCGACCCGGTCTTCGAGCTGGTACGGCTTTTCGGCGCGCACGTCGGCGATCCACGGCGCGTAACGGGCGAGCGCCGGCTCCTTCAGCGCAGTCGCGAGCGACCCGTCCTCGATGCGGTTCAGCTCGAGCCCGAAGAAGATGAGATGCGCGGTGACCGCCGTGAGCCAGTCCTGGATGTCGCCGTAGAACTTGGAGATCGTCGGATCGGTCGTGTTGCCGGCGTGGAGCAGGCCGGAGAAGGAGGCGATGCGCCCGACCACCTCGTCGAGCTGCTCGAAGGCGACGATCGCCTCGGCGAGCTGCCTGCCGGCATCCGGCTGCGTCGAGATTTCGACCAGCTTGCCCTTGTAGCGCTCCTCGAACTCCGCCGCCTGCGTCTCCGCCAAGGCACGGTCGCGAGCCAGCGCCGGGGCATCCATGCCGGGATAGAGATCGGCGAGATTCCATTCCGGCAACGGGCCGAGATCGGGAGCGGGCACGGCTTTGGCGGCGGCGTTCATGGGCATGTTCCGGGCTTGGGACGGCGATCAGCGTTAACCGTTCAATTACGGCGCGATGGCGGCGCGGGGCAAGTCCGCGCATAGGAAAGACAGTCCCGAATTGGTTGGGGACAAGCGACGCTCCTTAAGCGCCGATTAACTGCGCCCCCCGATCATCGGCTTTATCTGTGCCGCAACGGGACGCGCGACAGGAACGGACGATGGCCAGCGAGATCCTTATCGTCGACGACGACCCGATCCAGCGCCGCCTGCTCGCGGCAGCGATCGAGCGCATGGGGCACTCGGCGGTGACCGTCGAAGGCGGCCAGGCGGCGATCGATCTGCTCGCCCGCCAGGAGGGCGAGGCGATCAGCCTCATCATCCTCGATCTCATCATGCCGGAGGTGAACGGCATGGCGGTGCTCACCAAGCTGCGTGAAGGCGACCGCCAGATTCCGGTGATCGTGCAGACCGCCCATGGCGGCATCGACACGGTGGTTTCGGCGATGCGTGCCGGCGCCGTCGATTTCGTCGTCAAGCCCGCGTCGGCCGAGCGCCTCCAGGTCTCGATCGAAAACGCGCTGAAGCTCGGTGCGCTCGAGGGCGAGATCGCGCGCATGAAGCGCGTGCATGCCGGCACCCTGACCTTCCGCGATATCCTCACCCACGCGCCGGCCATGGAGCGCGTGATCCGCCTCGGCCAGCGAGCGGCCGCCTCGCAGATCCCGATCCTGATCGAAGGCGAATCCGGCGTCGGCAAGGAACTGATCGCCCGCGCCATCCAGGGCAGCAGCGACCGGCGGTCGAAGCCGTTCGTCACCGTGAACTGCGGCGCCATCCCCGAAAACCTCGTGGAGAGCATCCTATTCGGCCACGAGAAGGGTGCCTTCACCGGCGCCGCCGACAAGCACACCGGCAAGTTTCGCGAGGCCCACGGCGGCACGCTGTTCCTCGACGAGGTCGGCGAGCTGCCGCTCGACATTCAGGTCAAGCTGCTCCGCGCCCTTCAGGACGGCGAGATTGACCCGGTCGGCGCCAAGCGGCCGCTTCGCGTCGATTTCCGCCTGATCTCGGCGACCAACAAAAGCCTGATCGACCTGGTGAAGGCGGGCAAGTTCCGCGAGGACCTCTATTACCGCCTGAACGTCTTCCCGATCCGCGTGCCGCCGCTGCGCGAGCGGCGCGACGACATCGCTCCCCTCGCCCGCCACTTCGTCGCGCGCTTCGCCGCCGAGGAAGGCAAGGCCTTCATCCGCGGCATCAACACCGCCGCGTTGCAGATGCTCGCCGCCTACGACTGGCCGGGCAACGTCCGGCAACTGGAGAACGCGGTGTTCCGCGCTGTCGTCCTGACAGATGGCCCAGTGCTGACCATCGACGAATTCCCGCAGGTCGCGGCGCAGGTGAACGGCGCGGCCTGGACGGCGGAGGCAGCGGTCGACGCCGGGCCTATTCCCGTCCTTCACGGCGAGGTTGAGCCGGTCGATCTCGACTTCGGCTTGCCGCCCCTGCCGGAAACCCCGCTTCCCGGCGACCAGATTGCGGCCGTCGGCGCCGACGGCGAATTGCGGCCGCTGGCCGAGGTCGAAGCCGCGATGATCAGGCTGGCGCTGGAACGGTATTCCGGGCGCATGACGGTCGTGGCCCGGCGGCTCGGAATCGGGCGCTCGACGCTCTACCGGAAGCTGAAGGAACTCGGCATTTCTGACACAGTCGCCGGAATAGCTGCCGAATAGCCGGTAAATTCCCCTTGAGGCAGGCGCCTGGCGGTTGAAACCGCGACGGCTTTGGCCTTTTTCTTTACCGGACTCGCGCATCCTTGTTCCGGACAGAATCAAGGCCAGACGCCCTATGCACATCCGCGTAATGCTTGCGGCCGCCACCGCCGCCGCCCTATTCGCCCTCGCCCCGACCGGCGATGCCCTTGCCGCCAAAGCCAAGCCGGCTCCGGCGCCGAAGGTCATCGACAGCGCCTACGACTACCCGGTGTATGACGGCCTCATCGATCCGGTGAACGCCGCCATCCAGGCCGAGCTTGCCGGCGCCGGCACGCAAGGGTCGTTCCTCGACAAGCGCGATGCCGCCGGCGTCGCCGAATACTATGCCGAGCAGGGCTACACGCCGATCTGGATCCAGAACGGCAAGCTCAGCGATCGCGCCCTGAAGATCATCGCGCGCATCAAGCAGGCCGATGAGGATGGCCTCGATCCGGCCGCTTACGCCCTGCCGCCGGTGCAATTCGGCGCGTTGCAGATGCCGACGGCGGCGGGCATCGCCCATGCCGATGTCGAACTCTCCGATGCCGTGGTGACCTTTGCCCGCAATCTGCACAGCGGCCGTCTCGACCCTGGCGTTGTGAGCGAGAACTTCAGCTACCAGCCGCACCTGCTCGACCCGCTCGCCGTGCTCACCGCGACCTCGACCAGCGACGATGAGGATGGGCTCTTCACCTCGTACAATCCGCCCCACCCGGAGTTCCAGGCGCTGCGCGAGCGGCTGGCCGCAATCCGTAACCAGCCGACCGAGGCGCCGCTTATCATCGCCGACGGGCCGACGCTTAAGGCCGGCATGTCCGATTGGCGCGTCGTGACGCTGCGCCAGCGGTTGAACATCACCGATCCGGCCAGCGACCCGCTGGTCTATGACGATGGCGTCGTCGCAGCGGTCAAGGCGTTCCAGACGAGCAAGGGCCTGAAGGCCGACGGCATGCTCGGCAAGGCTGGCCTTGCCGTGCTGAACACCGTCCCCGCCAATCCGGTCTCGACCATTCTCGTCAACATGGAGCGCTGGCGCTGGATGCCCGAGGACCTCGGGCCTTTCTACGTCCGCGTCAACATTCCGAACTTCAACCTCGACATCTATCGCGACGCGAAGGTGATCTACACGACCCGCATCGTCGTCGGGCAGACGGACAAGCAGACTCCGATCTTCTCCGATGAGATCGAGACCGCCGACGTCAATCCGACGTGGAACGTGCCCTCCTCGATCGCGACCAAGGAGATGCTGCCGAAGGCGATCGCCAATCCGGGCTCGCTCGCCGGCTACCAGGTGTTCGAGAACCTCGACGGAACTTTCCGCCCGGTCGACCCGACGCAGGTCGACTGGTCGAGCGTCGACATGCGCCGCATCCAGATCAAGCAGCCGCCGGGCGACGACAACGCCCTGGGTTCGATCAAATTCCTCTTCCCGAACCCCTATGCCGTGTATCTCCACGACACGCCGTCGAAGAGCTTCTTCGCCCGCGACTACCGCGCTCTGAGCCATGGGTGCATGCGCGTCCAGAACCCGTGGGACTTTGCCGCCGTCCTTCTCCAGGACGACCCCAACGTCTCGGTTGCCAAGCTGAAGGCCCTGGTCGGCGGCAAGGAAACCGCGGTGGCCCTGACCCACAAGATCCCCGTCCACATCACCTATTTCACGGCGTGGATCGACGACTCGGGTGAGCTCCAGCTCCGCAACGACCTCTACGGCCACGACAAGCACATGGAGCAGATGCTCGGCCTTAGCTGAGGCATCCGGCCGGCATTTTGACGGATCAGCGGGGACGGCTTGGCCGTTCCCGCTGTCGTTTTGGGCGCTCGATTCGGTGGAAAATCGAATTGCCCCCGTGGCTTATGGTCGAGAGGGCTTCCCGAATCAGCCTTCTATTTGCCATGATCCGTCCGTAATCGTGCAAGTTGCTGGCGGACAGGCTGTCTGATCGGGCAAACTGCCGTCGGTAAAGGGACGTTAACCTAGCGTCCCGACAATCTCTGTTCCTGTGACCTCGGTTGGGTCGGTGGGTTTTCGGGTAGGGACAACGGGATATTGCTGGGGCGGGGGAACAACACACGGGGACGAGTGGTTAGGTCGCTGGCGGCGCGTCTGAAGACGCGCGCCTGGGCCTATCTGGCTGCCGGCGCTGCCGTGGCCGCCCTCGCCTCGGTGTCCGTTGCCAGGACCGATGCTACCCCGCAGGTCCTCTCCCTCACCCTGCATCACCTGCACACCGACGAAACCGCCACCATCGTTTTCAAGCGCAACGGCGTCTACGACCAGGCCGGCTTGCAGAAGCTGAACTATTTCCTCCGTGACTGGCGGCAGGAAAAGCCGACCAACATGGACCCGCATCTGTTCGACCTCCTGTGGGAGGTTTACAGCGAGTCCGGTTCGCATGCGGTGATCCAGGTCGTTTGCGGCTACCGCGCGCCGGTCACCAACGCCATGCTTCGCCGCCGCTCGAACGGTGTGGCCGAGAACAGCCTGCACATGCAGGGCAAGGCGATGGACTTCTTCATTCCCGACGTGCCGCTGGAGAAGCTCCGTGAGATCGGGCTCCGCCTCCAGGCCGGCGGCGTCGGTTTCTACCCGACATCGGGCTCGCCCTTTGTCCACATGGACACCGGCTCGGTCCGCCACTGGCCGCGCATGACGCGCCAGCAACTCGTCAAGGTGTTCCCGGACGGCAAGACCCTCGACATCCCGACCGACGGCAAGCCGCTACCCGGTTACGCCGAGGCGCTCGCCGAATACAACGCCAAGAAGGCGACCGGCGAGCCGATCGCGATGTTCGCCGACGCCTCGTACAAGCCAGGCGCAACAATCGGAGGCGCACCGGCGCCGGTCATGGTTGCCGCCGCGGCGAAGCCGGCCCCGTCCCCCACTACCCGCCAGGCGATTGGATCGCCGATCCAGCTTGCCGCGGTCGATCCCGACGAGGCGGACGACGAAAACGACGACAGCACCGGGCTGGCGCAGACCATCGCGAGCGCCGACATCGTTCCGCCGCTGCCGCATCTGGCGCCGCGCCGCGCCACGATCTTCGACGCCGCACTACGGCTCGCCGCCGCGTTCGATGCCAAGGCGGTAAGTGGCCCGGCACCGCTTCCCGCGGCTCCGTCGCAGCCCACCCTCCTTGCCAGTGCCGACACAGGCAACGACTCGCTCGCTCCCGGCTACATTTCGCCTGACAATTGGTCCGCCGCGCCGGTACCGGCCGCTCTGGCCAGCGCCCTCGCCAGTCGCGGCACCACCGACACCGACGGCGGCGCATCGATCCCGATTGCCCCGACAGCCGTGGTCGCGACCATCGACGTCAACCGGCCGCTCCGCGCCGAGGCGATCACTACCGCCGTGATGCGCGACGGCGCCGAGCCGCTGTCGACGGTACCGACCGTGCTCGCCTATGCCGACGACACCGGCGCCGCGACGACGAAGCCGCGCACCGCCAGCGCGGTCACCGGCTTCCCGCTCCCCATCGCCCGGCCGCGCACCGACGCCATGCACACGGCCAGCATCCATACGACCGCAGCGCTGCCGGAGATGCCGGCACCGCAGCTGACGCTGACGACGCTGGACACGCAGGGCCTCAGGACCTGGATCGCACCGCAGTCGACCCGCCAGCAGGCCTACGCGCTGCTCACCATGCCGGATTTCGCCAACGCGCCCGGGCTGTTCGACAAGCCGGTGGTGACCTACGGCGCCGGCTTCGGCCAGGTCGCCTATCAGGACCTGCGCACCGACCGCTTCTCCGGCGCGCTGGTCGAGCAGCCGGCGATGATCGATCTCGGGCTCCAGCCCGTCGTCGCCTCGGCGCGCTAGCGCCTCATTCGGCCGCTTCGGCGGTCACCATCCCCAGGGCATGCAGGTAAAGGTCGAGCAGCGCCTCCTGCTCGGCACGCTCGGCCGAATCCTGTTTGCGCAGCCGCACCACCGTGCGCAGAATCTTCGTGTCGAAGCCGTTGCCCTTGGCCTCGGCATAGACCTCCTTGATGTCCTCGCCGAGCGCCGCCTTCTCTTCCTCGAGGCGCTCGATGCGCTCGACGATCGAGCGGAGCTGGTCACTGGCAAAGCTGGCGGGACTGGCGGCTGCCATCGCAAATTCCTTCCTGCGCAATATCGTGCGGATGCTGGCGATGTTGGTGCCTGACCGCTCACCCCCGGTCAATCGCGCAGCGAGGCTTCTCCACGGCTTCCCCAAGCGCCTGTGCGATGCGACAAATCGGGCCTTGCGTGTGGCATTTCGAGGAGGCCGGCAATGCCCACCTACGTCGTCATCTTTAACTTCGCGGCGAGCCCGACGCGCAATCGGCGCGAGCGCGAGCTACACGACCGCCTGACGCCGGGAACCTGGTGGGCGGAGACTGGTTCGACGATCGTGGTCGCCGACGAGGCGCCGATCGACGAGTTCTTCCATCACCTGTTCGACGACAGCATCTTCGACCCGCGCGCCGACACGGCCGTAGTGCTCGACCTCGACAGCGGCGGCGGCCGGGCGCGCGGCAGCTTCGTCGACTTCGGCCTCTTTCATCTCGTGCCGGGGCTGGAGCGGATCTAGTCGGCCTTGGAGCCGTAGCGGCAAACCTGGTGGAGCGCCGGCTCGCGGTTGAGTTCCGAGAGCAGCGCCGTGAGCCGCGCCGTCCACGCCGCCACCCCGACGTCATCGGCGATCAGGTCCTGGCGGATTTCGAGCAGGGCGTGGGCGAGGCCGCGCTGCGTGGCGTGGCGATACATGCAATCGCCGACGAGAGCGCCGGCATAGGGCTCGTTGTCGCCGACGACGAGATTGCGGTCGGCGCGCAGCGCCTCGATCAGCGGGACCGCCATGCGCGGGTCCGTGTCCCACAGCACGCCGCAGTGCCATGGCCGCGGCACCCCGCGCCACACGGGCGTGAAGCTGTGCACCGAGAAGAGCGCGGGAACCGACCCGGCGGCGAGCGCCGCGTCGATCGCGGCATCAATCGCAGCGTGGTAGGGCGCGTGGAAACGGGCGATGCGCCGCGCCCGCTCCGCCCCGTCGAGCCGCGCGTTCGCCGGCACGACGGCACCATCCGACAGCCGCATGATGAGCGTCGGGTCGTCCTCGCCACGGTTGGCGTCGATGAGCAGCCGCGAGAACGTCGAAAGGACGGCGGGCGCGCCAAGCGCGGCGGCCAGCGCCCGCGTCACCGCCGCAGCACCTGGATCATACGCGATATGGCGCCGAAACTCCGCCGCCGGCAGGCCGAGATCGCCGTATTCGGACGGCACGTCGTTCGAGGCGTGGTCGCAGACCAGCAGGAGGCCGCAGGACGCATCGCCGGGCACCAGCACGAATGGCGGGAAGGCCGTTTCTCCTGCGAGGCTGTCCATGGCGCGACAATAGTGAGCGCGCCCATGCCATGCCAGTGGCGGGTCACGATGCCGCCGCGTTCTGTTGCCACTGACGGCGGTCATCGATGGACAGCGCAGGCGCGCTTTCAGCAGCGGACGGTCGGGTTTGACGAACGCGCATTCAAGGCGGCATAACGTGCCGGCGAGTTGGCGGACCACACACGTTAAGGCGACCCGCAGCTAACAAGAACGCCCGTGGCCAAGCGACCATTCACCGTCCCTACCTGGTACCGGCAGGCAGCCGTCGTGGTCGCCGTCGGCCTGGTGCTGGTGATCGGCGCCGTGGGCTACTGGGAGCTGCGCCCGGCGGCGGGCAAGGATGCCGCCGGCCGCATCGCTGCCGGCGACGGTGGCGCCGCGGCGGACGCGTCCGCAAAGGGCTTGCGCCTGTGTAACCGCACGCCGAGCCGCGTCGGTGTCGCGATCGGCTATAAGTCGAGCCAGCAGTGGATCACGGAAGGCTGGTGGAACGTGGCACCGGACAGTTGCGAAACGCTGGTGCCGGGGACGCTCGTGTCGCGCTTCTACTATGTGTATGCGGTGGACTATGATCGCGGGGGCATCTGGGGGGGCAAGGCAGCGATGTGCACGAGCGACAAGAGTTTCACCATCCGCGGCATCGAGGATTGCGTGACCCGCGGCTATGAGCGCAATAACTTCTTCGAGGTCGACACGGGCGAACAGAAGAGCTGGACGGTGCAGCTGACCGAACCGGGTGCCACTAACGACAGTGCGGATGCAGGCGGCTGATGCGTCGCACCCGCAAGGTCAAGATTCTCGCCACCCTCGGCCCGTCATCCTCGGACAAGGCCAGCATTACCGCCCTCTTCCGGGCCGGTGCGGACGTCTTCCGCATCAACATGAGCCACACCGACCACGACATGCTGAAGCGTCTGGTCGGCACAATCCGCGAGATCGAGAATGAGAGCGGCCGCCCGATCGGCATTCTCGCCGACCTGCAGGGGCCGAAGCTGCGCATTGGTGTTTTTGCGGAGCGCAGCGTGATGCTGACGCCCGGCCAGATGTTCACGCTGGATTCGGATCCCGCGCCCGGCGACACGACCCGCGTGGAACTCCCCCACCCCGAAATCCTCGCCGCCCTGCAGCCGGGTCACCGCCTGCTGCTCGACGACGGCAAGGTACGGCTGCGCGTCGTCGGCTGTTCGCCGACCAGCGCGCTGACCACCGTCGAAGTCGGCACCATGCTTTCCAACCGCAAGGGCGTCAGCGTCCCCGACACCACGATCGACTTTGCCGCGCTGACCGACAAGGACCGCGCCGATCTCGACGCGGCCCTCGCCGCGAACGTCGACTGGATCGCGCTGTCGTTCATCCAGCGCGCCGAAGACGTGAGCGAAGTGAAGAAGATCGTCGCCGGGCGTGCCAGCGTCATGGCCAAGATCGAGAAGCCGCAGGC
Organism: Pseudomonadota bacterium; assembly: GCA_048498575.1. Classification (GTDB taxonomy): domain Bacteria; phylum Pseudomonadota; class Alphaproteobacteria; order Rhizobiales; family Kaistiaceae; genus DASZQY01. The sequence goes on along the minus strand of JBEHXS010000004.1, from coordinate 21,601 downwards.
CGTCGAGCGGCTGGCGGCGATCATCGACCAGGCCGACGCGCTGATGGTGGCGCGCGGTGACCTCGGGGTCGAGATGCCGCTCGAGAAGGTCCCCGGCATCCAGAAGCAGATCACCCGCGCCGCCCGCCGTGCCGGCAAGCCGGTGGTGGTAGCGACCCAGATGCTGGAATCGATGATCTCGGCGCCGACTCCGACCCGCGCCGAAGTCTCCGATGTCGCGACCGCGGTGTTCGAGGGCGCCGACGCGATCATGCTGTCGGCGGAATCGGCGTCCGGCGCCTACCCCACGGAAGCCGTAGCGACCATGGACCGGATCGCGACCGAGGTGGAGCGCGACCCGTACTACGTGCAGATCCTGCGCGCCCAGCGCACCGATCCGGAACCCACCGGCTCCGACGCGATTTCCGCGGCCGCGCGCCAGATCGCCGAGACACTGAATGTCGCGGTCATCTGCTCGTTCACCGCCTCCGGCACCACCGCCATGCGCGCTGCCCGCGAGCGGCCGCAAACCCCGGTGCTGGCGCTTTCGCCGGTGATCGGCACCGCCCGTCGCCTGTCGATCGTCTGGGGCCTGCACTGTCTGTTCGGCGAGGAGCCCGGCGACATCGACGGCATGGTCGAGCGCGCCTGCGAGATCGCCGAGAGCGAGGGCTTCGCCAAGGCCGGCGAGAAGATTATCCTCACCGCCGGCGTGCCGCTGGGGACGCCTGGCGCGACCAACATGCTGCGCATCGCGGTTGTCGGCACGGGCGGCAGAAACCGGCCGCAGTAACTCGGCCTAGCTGTCGCGCCCGTCGGCGCCCTTGTCGGTCAGGTCCTTGATCGCGTCGCGGACATTCCCGAGGTGCGGATCGAGGCCGATGACGTAGCGGTAGACCTCGAGCGCCTGCTTGTCCTGCCCGATATCCTGGAGAATGCTGCCGAGCCCGACGAGCGCCCCGAAATGGCGAGGCTCGAGTTTCAGCGTGCGCTCGATGTCGGCCATCGAATGCCCGTAGTCGTCGTTGAGGTATTCCACCGTGGCCCGGGTGTTCCAGCCTTCGGCGTAATCGGGCTTCAGGGTGACGATGCGATCGAGATAATCGAGCGCGAGACTGTAGTCCTTGGTGTGGATGGCGTCTTCCGTCCACGTCATCAGCAGATCGACCGTGTCGCTGCCGGACTTGAACCAGATCGCGGCGATCTTGTTTTCGATCGAGGTCGCTTCGTCCTCGCTCTTCGCGTTCTTCAACTGCGTGAACAGGGCATCGAGCTGATCGGCTCGGCTGAGCGTGGCGCCGCCCTGCGGCGCCTCCCGCGTTACCGGGGCCGCGTCGCCGACCCGCCCGTCCGCTTTGCTGGGAGCGTCATCCGCCCACGCCGGCGGCATCGAGCCGAGAGCGAGCATTGCAGCCGTTAGCGCTGCCAGAATCCGCATGAGATCAGGATAGGGCCGCGATTGCGGCGGGTCAAAGACCGGGCTGCTACGGGATGCCGAGGCGCAGAACGCGCGTTACCGGGCCTCGCTTACGCTCGGGCGTTCGGAACTCAAATCAGTCCAGCGGACTGATTTACCGCCTGAAACGGCGGACGTTCCTCACCCCTGGCGGGCTTTGTAGCGCGGGTTCGTCTTGTTGATGATGTAAACGCGGCCCTTGCGGCGCACGAGCCGGTTGCCGCGATGGCGATTGCGAAGCGAACGGAGTGAGTTACGGATCTTCATGGCGCCAGCGGAGCTAGAAACAAACGGGCGCCGGACACGGCCGACGCCCTCGATTGGGGGCGGAAAATATGAGGCGCGCCGCGGCGAGTCAAGGCTTACGGACCATCGCCGGACCTATTGCCGGACCAGCCTTTCGCGGCCGTAAAGCAGCATCATCGCCACGATAACCACGCCGTAGACGATCTGGCGGCCGGCTTCCGGCATCTGCATCACCGACAGGATCGACTGGAGCAGGGTTATCAGGATGACGCCGGCGACCGTACCGAGATAGGTGCCCCGCCCGCCAAGGATTGAGGTTCCGCCAAGCACCACGGCGGCGATCGACGGCAGCAGGTAGGCGTCACCCATGGATTGCGCCGCCTTGGAGGCGTAGCCGGCGAGCAGAATGCCGCCGACCGCCGCCAGGCCTCCGGAGATGGCAAACGTCGTCATGACGATGCGCCGGGTGTTGATGCCGGAGAGATACGCGGCCCGCTCGCGGTTGCCGATGCCGTAGATGGAGCGGCCGAACGTGGTGCGCGTCAGCAGGAAGACGGCGAGCGCCCCGATGATCGCCCAGACGATGACGGCATTGGGGAGTGCCGGGATAATGAAGCCGGTGGCAAGGTAGCGCATCGGCCGCGAGGCCGAATCCTGCGGCGAGAAGCCGCCCGAGTAGACGACCATGAGGCCCTGCGCTACGGCGTTCGTCGCTAGGGTGATGATCATGGACGGTATTCGGAGGTACGCCACGCCGACGCCGTTGAGCAGCCCGAGCAGCACGCCGCACAGGATGCCGAACGGGATGCCGAGGATGACGCCCCAGGTCCCGAACGACGAGGCAAACGACGCCATCATCGCGCCCGTCGTCACCACCCACGGCACCGACAGGTCGATCTGCCCGAGCAGGATGACCAGCATCATCCCGGTGGCGATGACACCGAGGAACGAGGCGACCTTGAGCTGCTGCAGCAGATATTCCGGCGACAGGAAGTTGCGCGAATACAGGCTGCCGAGCAGGAGCAGCAGGATGATGCAGCCGAACGACGTCGCGACGGCGGGATCGATCCTGCGCATGAACGGCGGCAGGCGGCTCGCCCAGCCCGAGGTTGGCTGCGCAGTCTCGGTCATCCGAACCACTCCAGTCGGTTGCGCACGCGGAACAGCCCGAACGCGCCGAGGCTGACCGCGATCATGAGGACCACACCCTGGAACAGCGGCTGCCACAGCGGGTCGAAATTGAAGACGAACAGCAGATCGCCGATCGTGCGGAAGGCGAGCGCGCCGAAGATCGCGCCAATGGCGCTGCCGCGGCCGCCGAACAGGGAGACGCCGCCGAGCACCACCGCCGCGATCGAGAACAGCGTGTAGGTGTTGCCGGAGGCGAGCGCCGCCTCGCCGGTGTAGGTGAAAAACGTCAGGAACAGGCCGCCGATCGAGGCGAGCACGCCGGCCAGCGTATAGGCCACGAACTTGGCCCGCCGGACAGGCACCCCGGACATGTACGCCGCGACCTCGGACGAGCCGACGGCATAGGCGGCGCGGCCGGTCACCGAGCGGCTGAACGGCACCCACACCACCAGCACGACCACCGCCAGCACGATCAGGCTCGCCGGGAAGACATCGAAGACCTTGCCGGTGAGGAGATCGGCAAGGTCGCTGTTGACGCTGCCACCGGGAAACGGCCGGAGCAGCAGCGCGACGCCGAAGTAGATGGCGCCGGTGGCGATCGTGGTGACGATCGGCTGCAGGCGCCCGAAGATGACGATGGCGCCGTTGATGGCGCCGCAGAGCGCGCCGGTGGCGAGCACCCCGAGCACGCCGAGCCCGGTCGTCAGCGGATCGCCGACGACGATCCACGAGGCCAGGCAATTGGTCAGGGTGAAGGTCATGCCGACCGAAAGGTCGATGCCGGCGGTGATCACCACCAGGGCCTGCGCCATGGCGACGAAGGCGAGGAGCACGCCCTTGTTGGCCGCCGTCTGCCCGACGTTGCTCAGCGTCCCCACGGTGAAGCCGTTGTTCGCGATCGCCGGGTGGTTGATGATGTAGACGGCGAACATCACCAGGAAAATGGCGACGGCGAGCAGCGTGCCGCGCTGCTCGGCGAACCAGAAGCGCCAGTCCTTCACGACACGCCTGCCGGCATCAGGCCGACCTCCCCGCTCTCGATGTTGAGGGCGCTCGCAATGAGCGCACGCTCGGTGATCTCGGCGCCGACCAGCTCGCGCTTGACCGCGCCGTCGTAAAGCACCAGCACGCGGTCGCAGCAGCCGATCAGCTCGTCGTAGTCGGTGGAGTAGAAAAGAATGGCGGCGCCCGCGTCGGCGAGCTTGCGCAGGAGCTGGTAGATTTCCTGCTTGGTGCCGACGTCGATGCCGCGCGTCGGATCGTTGAGCAGGATGATGCGCGGCTGGTTCATCAGCCACTTGGCGATGACCACCTTCTGCTGGTTGCCGCCGGAGAGCGCGCCGACCGCGATGTTGGTGCCGGCGGTGCGGATGCCGAGCAGCTTGATCATGTCGTCGATCAGGCGCGTTTCCTCGGCCGAATCGATGATGGTGCCGTGCGACACCCGGTCGAGCGCGGCGAACGAAAGATTGTCGCGCACGGTCATGGGCAGCATCAGCCCTTCGGTCTTCCGGTCCTCGGGGATGAGGGCCATGCCGATCTTTGCGCTCTTGGCGGCCGACGGGCTCGTGATGGATACCCGCTTGCCGTCGATGAGGAGCTCGCCCGAGCAGCCGCGCAGCACGCCGAACAGCGCGAGCAGCAGCTCGCGCTGGCCCTGCCCGTCGAGGCCGCCCAGACCGACGACCTCGCCGGCGCGAACCGAGAGCGAAATGTCCTTGAGGCGATCGGTCCACGACAGCCGCTTCGCCTCGAGGATCGGCGGCTTGTCCTGCGCGACGGTAGCGAGCTTCGGCGGGAAGACGTGGCTGTATTCGCGGCCGATCATCATCTCGACGACTTCGTTGTCGCTCTTCGTGCCGGCCTTGTAGGTCGCGACGTTCTTGCCGTTGCGGAACACGGTGCACTCGTCCGCAAGTTCGGCGATCTCGTGCATGCGATGCGAGATGTAAAGGAGCGCCAGCCCTTCCGAGCGCAGGCGCTTCAGCACGGCGAAGACCTTGGTGACGTCGGCCGCGGTGAGCGCTGAAGTTGCCTCGTCGAGGATGAGGATGCGCGGCTTGCGCGCCAGCGCCTTGGCAATCTCCACCATCTGGCGACGCGACAGCGGCAGGTCCTTGACTAGGGCCTGCGGATGGATGTCGTCGGCGCCGGCGCGTTTCAGCGCCTCCTCCGCGATCGCGCGCTGGGCGCGGCGGTCGATCATGCCGAAGCGCTTCGGCGGACCGCTGATGACGATGTTGTCGGCGACGCTGAGTTCGGGGATCAGCGACAATTCCTGGAAGATGCAGACGATGCCGGCCTGGTTCGCCGCCGCCGGCGAGGCAAACGATACTTCCTTGCCCTCCAGCATCATGCGGCCGCCGTCCGGCACGACCACCCCCGACATGATCTTGATCAGGGTCGATTTGCCGGCGCCGTTCTCGCCGAGAATGCCGTGGATGCGCCCGGCGGTTACGGTCAGATCGGCATTGTCGAGCGCGCGGACGCCGCCATAGCGCTTCGAAACCCCCTCCATGCGGAAGAGGGGCATCGCCTCGTCCATCCCAAGTCCTCCCGAGGACGAAGATTAGCAGAGAAAGAAGCGCCGCGGGGGTCCCGCCCCGCGGCGCCGCTCAAGTGCGTTGGGCCTTACTGGTTTTCCTTAGTCTGGCCCATGATTTCCTGCGCCGTGAAGTTGATGCCGCAGGTCGGGAAGGAGTTGCCGACGAAGAAGTTGTCGGACTGGTCCGGGAAGTAGTCCTGGCCGGCCTTGAAGTCCGGATCCGAGACGACCGCCAGCGGCAGCTTCACCGACTGCGGGATGACGTTGCCCTCAAGCGCTGCGATCGCGGTCTTGATGGCCACCGCCACCTGAGCCGGGCCGGTGCCCGCCGAGGTGCACTTGAGGCCGTTGGCCGCGTTCGCCGCGCAGAACTTGCGGAAGCCGTTCTCGGTCTCGCCGCCGAACGGCACGAAGGGCTGCTTGGCATCGATCATGGCCTGCACCACGCCGGTGTCGCCACCCTGCGCCGTGTATCCATCAAACGGACCGTTGGTCGCGATGGCGTCGGCCGTCACCTTCTGGGCAACGCCGTCGTCCCACTTGCCGACGACTTCCGTGACATTCCACGTCTTGCCCGAGGCATCGAGCTGCTTGTGGATGCCGTTGTGGCGATCGGTGTCGACCGACGTGCCCGCGACGCCGCGCACTTCGAGCACCTTGCCGCCATTCGGCACATGATCGACCAGCCACTTGCCCCACAGCTCGCCGAGACCTTCCTGGTCGACGTTGACGTTGATGTCGTCGGTCGAGTCCAGGATGTTGTCGAAGGCGACGAGGATCACGCCGGCATCCTTGGCGCGCTTGATGACCGGCCCGAAGGCGGTCGGGTTCTGCGCGTCGGTGACGATGGCGTCGTAGCCGGCATCGATGAAGTTGTTGATCGCCGAGATCTGCGCCGGCACGTCTTCGCCGGTCGACACGACCTTGAATTCCTTGAGCTTGGCGGCGACGTCAGGCTGGGCCGCGTAGGCCTTTGCCGTCTGGATCATCTGGATGCGCCAGGTGTTGGCGATGTAGCCGTTGGCAAGCGCGATCCGGAACGGACCCTTCTTGGCGGGGTACTGGACGAACTTCGTATCGGCCGCCCACGGTGCGAAGCACTGCGGGTCGGATGACGGGCCAGCAACGACCTGGGGGCCGGCCGCATGCGCGGCGGCGCTGAAGGTCATGGCTGCCCCGAGCACGGCGCCCATGCCGAGGCACTGGCGCAGCAAGGCAGTAGATTTCATCGGAATTCCTCCCTAGCGATCCGAGTTTCTTTTGGTCGCAGCGCGCATCCTGTTCACTATTCTTATCTTTTACTTCTGTCGCAGAAGTATAGACAGAAATACTTTAAGAACAGTCTTCCCCGATGCGTGCCCTTCAGCTATAGGTGCTAATGAAAGCGCTGTCAACGAAATATGAAAGCGCTTACACCGCTCCACAGTCGTCGATATGCGCACAAGGCAAACCGCGATCGGAGCACAGCCGGGGGACGGCGAAACCAGGATGTCGCAGTTCGAATTGCCGATATCGACCGGAATCGCCGCGATGCTATTTCTGCCTACGGGCTTGGCGGGACGCGCGAATGGCTGAGGGCAACGGTAACGGCAAAAGACGCCGCAAGACGCTGAGCGATGTTGCCGCCCGCGCCGGCGTCAGCGCCGTCACCGTCTCGCGCGCGCTGAACCGGCCGGAAATGGTCTCCGAGGATCTGCGCGAGCGCATTCGGAGCGCGGTCGAGGAACTCGCCTACATCCCGAACGAGCTCGCCAGCGCTCTGGCCTCCGCCCGCACGGGACGGATCGGCGTCATCGTCCCTTCCCTCACCAACGGCGTCTTCGGGGAATACCTGCGCGCCCTCCACGACGCCTTTCTGCCAGCGGGTTTCCAGGTGCTGGTGCTGAATTCAGGCTACGTCGCCGGCAAGGAGGAGCGCGCCATTGCCACGATGCTCGGCCAGCACCCCGAGGCGATGATCGTCACCGGCATCGACCAGACACAGCAGGCCCGGCGCATGCTGGCTGAAGCGGCGATCCCCGTGATCCAGACCATGGAGGTGACGGACGACCCGATCGACATCGTCATCGGCCTGTCTCAGGAGGACGCCGGCTACGCCGCGACCCGCCATCTGATCCAGCTCGGCCATCGCCACATCGGCCAGATGGCGGTGCCGCTCGATTCGCGCGCCCGCCAGCGCGTCAAGGGCTACCAGCGGGCGATGACCGAGGCCGGCCTCGAGCCGTTCCACGTCTCAATGGATGCGCCCTCGACCTTCGCCTATGGCGCCGAGCTGATCGGGACGATGCTGGGCCGCTGGCCGCAAATGACGGCGCTCTTCGCCGGCAACGACAACCTCGCGCTGGGCGCGATGTTTGCCGTACAGCGCCGCGGCATGAAAGTGCCCGACGATCTGTCGATCGTCGGTTTCAACGACCTGGATTTTGCGGCAACGTCGTTTCCCTCGCTGACGACCGTGGCGACGCCACGCTACAAGATCGGCGAGCGCGCGGCGGCGATCGTGCTGGAGATCATCCGTGGCTCGGGCACCCGCCCGCAGGATCGCACCATCGATCTCGGATACCGCCTCATCCGGCGCGAAAGCAGCGAAGCGCCGCCTGCCCGCTAAGTTCCGGTCTCCGCTACCGTCAGCACGGTCCGGCTGCGACTGTCGTCGCGCCGCCATGCGGCCTCGACCTCCGACAGCGGAACCGTGTGGGTCGCTACTCGGAGGCCGGCCGGCACCGCCGCGCCGAGCAGGTCGCGGATGACGGCCGTCAGCCGCGGCAGCGGGATGGTGCCGATGCCGCTGCCCATGAGCTCGATCGCCGTCGAACGCAGCACGGCGCTGGGGAGAGCGATCTCCGCTCCGCTTACCGACCCGACCTCGACGTAGCGGATCGGCACGGCATCCGGCCCGGCCTTGGCTGCCGCAGTGAGCAACGCTTCGGCGCTTCTGCCCCACAGATAGTCGACGACGACATCGACACCGGCCGCAAACTGCCCCTGGAACGCGGTTTCGAGCGCATGGGCATCGTCGCCGAGCGGGATGACGACGTCGGCACCGAGCGCCTCGACGTCGCGGAGCGCTGCGGCGTTGCGGCCAGTAGCGATGACCTTGCGCGCACCGAGATGCCTGGCGATCTGCACCGCCAGCCGCCCCGCCGCGCCGGTAGCGCCGTTGACCAGCACCGTTTCCCCGGCCTTGAGCTGCGCCCGCTCGGTGTAGGCCGCCCATGACGACATGCCGGGATTGGCAATGGCCGCAGCGGTAACGTCGTCAAGATCATCGGGCAAAGGCACGCAGAGAGCGGCCGGGACCACGGTGCGCTCTGCCATGCTGCCGTAGGGCGCCCGCGGGAAGAAGAAATAAACGCGGCGGCCGTCGCCACGCCGACCGACGCCGTCGACACCGGGCACGAACGGAAACGCACCGGCCGAGCTGTAGTGGCGTCCCGAGGCGCGGCTCCGCACCACCTGGCTGATCGCCGCCGCCCGCACGGACAGGAGTTCTTCCCCTTCCGCCGCCACCGGCTCGGCGAAGTCCCCATAGGTGGGCTCCTGGCCTGCTTCCCGTACGATCGCCGCCTGCATTGTGGCGTTCCTTTTCATTCACCGACCTATATGTGTACAATGCACATATATGGGGACAGAGCTATGACATCAAGAACACGCGTGCAAAATACACATAATGCGGCGCAGCTCCGCGCGCTTCATGGCGCCGTGCTCGACGTTGTCAGTGCCATGAACCGGCCGGAGCGCGACGCCGCACTGGTTCGCCGGGCCGGCGTCGCGCTCGACCGCGCGCTCTTTCCCCTGCTCGTCGGCATCGAGCGCTTCGGCCCGATCGGGGTCGTCGATCTCGCCGGGCGCGCGGGGCGCGACTACACCACCGTCAGCCGGCAGGTAGCGAAACTCGAGGATCTCGGCCTGGTGCGGCGGAAGGCCAGCCCCGACGACCGCCGGCTACGGCTGGCGACGGTCACGGCAAAAGGCAAGGCGATGACCGACAGCATCGACGCAGCGCGCGACCGCCTGCTCAGCGCGATCTTCCGGACGTGGAAAGCGCGCGACGTCGACGAACTCGTGCGGCTCCTCCGTAGATTTGCCGATGCCTTCCAGGAGGACCTGCCGGACAGCGCCTAGTCCGCCCCGCTGTCCGGACGGAGATTACGCCGCTTGCCCCAATTCTGGCGGCGGGGCAGATTTGGCCTCAGGAAGCCGGCGCCCGGCGCGGAAATCAGCGTTTTTGGCGCACGGCTAGAGGGAGACCAGGCAATGCTCAGAGCGCTGAAGACAGCGACCGTCAGCGCGGTCGCGCTTTCATTCGTGTGGTCATACGCCGCCAACGCGGCCGAGATGACCAAAGTCGGACCCGGCGAAGGCGAAGTCGATATCGTGGCTTGGGCCGGCTACGTCGAGAACGGCTCGAACGACAAGAACTACGACTGGGTCACCGACTTCGAGAAGCAGACGGGCTGCAAGGTCAACGTCAAGATCGCCGGCACCTCCGACGAAATGGTGACGCTGATGAACGGCGGCGGCTTCGACCTCGTCACCGCGTCCGGTGACGCCAGCCTGCGCCTCGTGGCCGGCAAGACCGTGCAGCCGGTGAACGTCGATCTCATTCCGAACTGGGCCGGCGTCGACGACCGCCTCAAGAATGGCGCCTGGCACACGGTCGACGGTGTCCACTACGGCACGCCCTACCAGTGGGGCCCGAACGTGCTGATGTACAACACCGATGCCTTCAAGGGACAGGCGCCGGATTCCTGGGACGTCGTCTTCCATGAGCAGACGCTGCCCGACGGCAAGTCCAACAAGGGCCGCGTGCAGGCCTACGCCGGCGCGATCTACATCGCCGACGCCGCGCTCTACCTGAAGACCGCCAAGCCCGAGCTTGGCATCAAGGATCCCTACGAGCTGAACGAGGACCAGTACAAGGCCGTGCTCGACCTGCTGCGCGAGCAGCACCCGCTGATCCAGCGCTACTGGCACGACGCCACCGTGCAGACCGACGACTTCACCAACGAGGGCGTCGTCGCCGCCGGGTCCTGGCCCTACCAGGTGAATCTGCTGCAGGGGAACAAGCAGCCGATCGCCTCGGTGATCCCGAAGGAAGGCGCCACCGGCTGGGCCGATACGACCATGATGCACGTGAACGCGCCGCATCCGAACTGCGCCTATCTCTGGATGAACCATTCGCTGGAGCCCAAGGTGCAGGGCGACGTCGCGGCGTGGTTCGGCTCGGTTCCGGCAGTTCCGGCCGCTTGCAAGGGCAATGCCCTGCTTACCGATACAGGCTGCTCGACCAACGGCTTCGACAACTTCGACAAGATCGCCTTCTGGAAGACGCCGATCGGCAAGTGCACGACGCAGGCTACCTGCGTCCCCTACTCCCGCTGGGCGAGCGACTACGTCGCGATCGTCGGGGGACAGTGAGCTGAGGGCATAGGCATTGGCGGCGGTGGCTGGGTATTGTTCCTGCGATGAGCATGGATAGCCCGGTCGCCGCCGTTTCCTTTCGCGGAGTCGCGCGCCATTTCGGCATGGTGCGCGCGGTGGACGGCGTCGACCTCGACATCGCGCCCGGCGAATTCTTCGCCATGCTCGGGCCGTCCGGCTCCGGCAAGACGACGTGCCTGAGGCTGATCGCCGGCTTCGAGCAGCCGACCGCAGGCCAGATCGCGATCTTCGGCGAGGCGGTCGCCGGCGTGCCGCCGTACCGGCGGCCGGTGAACACCGTCTTCCAGGATTACGCGCTGTTCCCGCACATGAACGTGCTGGCGAACGTCTGCTACGGCCTGTCCATCCGCGGCATTGCGCGGGCCGAGCGCGAGAGGCGCGGCCGCGAGGCGCTGGCGCTGGTCAAGCTCGCGGGCATGGAGACGCGCCGCCCGGCCGAGCTTTCGGGCGGGCAGCGGCAGCGCGTGGCGCTGGCCCGTGCGCTGGTGGTCAGGCCGAAAGTACTGCTGCTCGACGAACCGCTGGGGGCACTCGACCTGAAGCTCCGCGAAGAGATGCAGGGCGAACTGAAGACGCTCCACCGCTCGCTCGGCCTGACCTTCGTCTTCGTCACCCACGACCAGGGCGAGGCGCTGTCGATGGCCGACCGCGTCGCCGTGTTCAATGACGGACAAATCGTTCAGGTCGGCTCGCCCGAGGAAGTGTACGAGCGGCCGCGCACGCGCTTCGTCGCCGATTTCGTGGGCTCCTCGAACGTGATCGAAGCGGCGACGACGAGGGCCTGGATCGGGGGCGATCGCGCCGCCAGTCTTCGGCCGGAGAAGATAGCGCTGCTCGCCGCGGGAGCATCGGCACCGCCCGACACCGTGACCATCGAGGGCCGCGTTACCGAGGTGCTCTATCATGGCGCGGTCAGGCGGATCGAACTGGAAACGTCGGCCGGCCGGTTGGTCGCCGCCGTGCCCGCGCAGGCAGGTGGCGACGCCAGCACCGGCGCCATGGTGCGCCTTGCCTTCCCGCGCTCCGCCCTTCACCTGATGGATGGGCCGTGACCGCGACGGAACTCGATATACCGCCACCCCGCGACAGCCTGCTCCGGCGCGTCTCGGACGTGCTGACCACGCACCGCGGCTTCTACATCTTCCTGCTGCTCATTCCGCCGCTGTTGTGGCTGGGCATCGTCTACCTCGGCTCGCTCTTCGCGCTGCTGGCGGAAAGCTTCTTCTACATCGACGACTTCTCCGGCGTGGTCGTGCGCCAGCCAACGCTTGCCACTTACGGCGAACTGTTTCAGTCGGCGAACTTCGCCGTGATCGAGCGCACCGTCGCGATCGCGACCGCCGTCACGCTGCTTGCCATCGTCGTGGCGTTTCCCATCGCCTACTACGCCGCCCGCTATGCCCGCGGGCGCATGAAGGCGGCGTTCTACGTCCTCATCCTGATGCCGCTGTGGTCGAGCTATCTGGTCAAGGTCTATGCGTGGAAGCTGCTGCTCGCCAAGGAAGGCGCCATCGGCTGGGTGTTCGACCAGCTCGGCGCCTCGCGCCTGCTCGATGCTATCGTCGGCCTCCCGGTGATCGGCGGACCGGCGCTCTCCACCAGCTACATCGGCATGGTGCTGGTGTTCCTCTATCTCTGGATCCCGTACATGGTGCTGCCCGTGCAGGCGGCGCTGGAGCGCGTGCCCAATTCGCTGGTCGAGGCTTCCGGCGATCTCGGCGCCAATCCGCGCCAGACCTTCTGGAAGGTGATCCTGCCGCTCGCAGCACCCGGTGTCGTCGCCGGCGCGATCTTCACCTTCTCGCTTACGCTCGGCGACTACATCGTGCCGGAGATCGTCGGCCCGTCCTCGCTGATCCTCGGCCAGGTCGTCTACGTGCAGCAAGGCACCGCTGGCAATATTCCGCTCGCCGCCGCCTTCTCGGTGGCGCCAATCGTGATCATGGGCGTGCTGCTGACCATTGCCCGGCGCACCGGCGCCTTCGAGGCGTTGTGAGGCGGCCATGAACGAGCGCGCCTCACCCGGCCTGAAGATCGCCACCGCCGCGGGGCTGCTGTTCATCTACATCCCCCTGGCGTTCATTGTGCTCTACGCCTTCACCAGCGAGGACCGCAGCTTCCAGTTCCCGCCGCCGGGCTATACCTGGCGGTGGTTCGCAGTTGCCTGGGGACGCGACGACATCTGGCAGGCGCTGTGGCTGTCGGTCCGCGTCGCGCTGCTCGCGACGATCGCTGCGCTCATCCTCGGCACCCTCGCCGCCGCGGCCCTCTCCCGTTCGCGCTTCTTCGGCCGCGACGCGCTCTCGCTGCTCTTCGTGCTGCCGATCGCGCTGCCCGGCATCGTCACCGGCATCTCGCTCCGCGCCGCCTTCGACATCGCGAACATACCCTTCTCGTTCTGGACGATCGTCCTCGGCCACGCGACCTTCTGCATCGTCGTCGTGTTCAACAACGCCATCGCCCGCTTCCGCCGCCTGTCGCCGTCGCTGATGGAAGCTTCGATGGATCTCGGCGCCGACGGCTTCCAGACCTTCGCACGCATCGTCCTGCCCAATATCGCGACCGCCTTGCTTGCCGGCGGCATGCTGGCGTTTGCCCTGTCGTTCGACGAGGTCATCGTCACCACCTTCACCGCCGGCCAGCAGACGACGCTACCGATCTGGATGCTGTCGGAGCTGGTGCGCCCGCGCCAGCGCCCAGTGACCAACGTCGTCGCCGTATTCGTCATCGCCATCACGTTCCTGCCGATCCTGGCGGCGTATTATTTGAGCGCCGGCCGCGATACCGTCGCGGGCCAGGGGAAATAGGACGCCGCGGAGCGACCCCGAAAGAAGGAGTGATCCCATGCAGACCGAGATGCTGATCGGCTCGCGCTTCGTCAAAGGCTCGGGGCCGGAGGAGAAAATCCTGAACCCGCGTACCGGCGGCATCATTGTGCCGCTGCCGGAGGGCACGCCCGCCGACGTCGACGCTGCAGTGGCTGCCGCCGAGAAAGCGTTCGCGACCTGGTCGCGGACCACGCCGGCCGAGCGCGCCGGCTATCTCTACAAGCTTGCCGATCGCATAGCCGCCGAGGAGCAGGAGTTCGCCGACCTCGAGGCGCTGAACTGCGGCAAGCCGCGCTACACGGTTACCCGCGATGAGACGCCATCGGTCATCGACGTGTTCCGCTTCTTCGCCGGGGCGGCCCGCGTGCGCAACGGCCAGGCGGCCGGCGAATACGTGCCCGGCCATACTTCGATCATCCGTCGCGACCCGATCGGCGTGATCGGCTCGATCACGCCGTGGAACTACCCGCTGCTGATGGCGGCATGGAAGATTGGCCCGGCACTCGCCGCCGGCAACACGATGGTGCTGAAGCCGTCCGAGCACACGCCGCTGACCACGCTGAAGCTGGCGCAGATTGCCGCGGAGGTTCTGCCCGAGGGTGTCCTCAACGTCGTCGTCGGTCGCGGTTCGACCGTCGGCGATGCCCTGATCAACCATCCACGCATCGCGATGATCTCGCTCACCGGTTCGATCGCCACTGGCCAGAAGGTGCTGATGGCCGCATCGAAGTCGATCAAGCGCACGCATCTGGAACTCGGCGGCAAGGCGCCGGTCATCGTCTTCGATGATGCCGACATCCAGGCGGTGGTGGAAGGCGTGCGCGTCTATGGCTTCTCGAATGCCGGCCAGGACTGTACCGCCGCTTCGCGCCTCTACGCCGGTGCCAAGGTCTACGACAAGCTCGTCGCCGACCTCGGCACCGCCGTCTCCTCGATCGTCTACGATCGGCAGAACGACAACGAGAACGAGATCGGACCGCTGATCTCGGCCCGCCAGCGCGATCGCGTCGCCGGTTTCGTCGAGCGGGCCGTTGCCACCAAGCACGTAGAGATTGCGGCCGGCGGCGGCCCGGGCGCCGGCAACGGCTTCTACTATCAGCCGACGGTAGTCGCCGGCGCGTTGCAGAAGGACGAGATCGTACAGAAGGAAGTCTTCGGACCGGTGATCTCGGTCACCCGCTTCTCCGATCCCGAGGAAGCGGTCACCTGGGCCAACGATTCCGACTACGGCCTCGCCTCATCCGTGTGGACCAAGGACATCGGCAGGGCGATGGCCGTCGCCGCGCGGCTCCAGTACGGCTGCACCTGGATCAACACGCACTTCGCGCTGACCAACGAGATGCCGCACGGCGGCTACAAGCAGTCCGGCTACGGCAAGGACCTCAGCATCTACGCGCTCGAGGACTACACGGTCGTGCGTCACATCATGGCAAAACTCGCCTGATTGTGATGCCGCCGCAGCGACGGCGGGTTCCCAGCGACTCCGACGCAGAGTATTTTTTTGCATGGGGGAGTGATTCGTCGGAGAACCGCCGTAGGCATGCATCAGCTGGCGAGGCCATTTCCCCATGCCGCCACGCCCAACCCTCCCACTGCGACCGGGCTCCGCCGGCCGGAGGCGATGGTTGTCAGTCATGAGCGCTCTGGCACGCATTTCCTGATGAACGCGCTCGGCGCAGCGTTCGGGTACCCGAACGCCGATTTCACGATGTTCGACGAGCCGACGCTGAACATCAACTTTTTCGATCCGGCAGTGGTATCGAACACGCTTACCCGGATCGCCGCGCGCCACAGCGGCGCAATCATCAAGTCGCACCACGCCGTCGATTTCTTCGAACCGACCTTGCCGGCGGTGTCCCACCGGCTGCTGATCTTCTACATCTACCGCGACCCAGTCGATGTGATGATCTCGTTCTGGCGCTTCATGCATCGCTGGTCGTGGCACGAAGGCCCACGCGTGCCGACCGCGCTCGAGTTTGCGATGGCCGAGCCCGAGGGTCACCTGCTGCGCTACCAGATGCGTCAGCGCAGCAGCATGCTTGAGCGCTGGGCGCGCCACGTCGAGGGCTGGACGCGCGCTGCCGAACACCATCGCCGTATCGTCCTCGTCCGCTACGAGGACCTGCGCGATTCCTACCCTGACATGATTGCGCGCTTCAGCGCCGTCGTCGGGCGCTCGCCGGCCAGCACGACACCGCCCGACCGGACCAAGAACGTCATCAAGGGCGTGCATCCCGGCACGCTCCCCGCCCCCGACGTCGAAGCCTTGCGCGAACTCGCCCTCCGCCAGGTCGGCGACACCATGCGCTTCCTGCGCTACGCCTGAGGGGCGCCTCGGAACATCAGGCCGGTCGCCGCGTTGTTACGGTGATTGGCACCTGCCTTCCGGAGGGACATCATGGGTATCGCAAGAGTGGTTATCGGCGCAGTCGCAGCAGCGGGCGTCGCGCGCCTGCTGGCACCGCGGCAGACGGAACGCGCGGTGGAAGCCGTGAAGGATGGCATGAGCGCCGGCCTCCACACGGTCGAAGGCAAGATCGGCACCGCGCCGAAGAGCGCGCGCACCGCTGGCGCGCGCGTAAAGGCCGCCGCATCGCGCACGGCAAAGGCCGCGACGTCGCGCACCAAGCGCGCTGCGAAAGCCGCAGTGAGCAAGACGAAGGCCAAGGCCGCGCCGAAAGTGCGCAAGGCCGCGAGCCGGCCACGCAAGGTCGGAAAGAAATAGCCAACGACATATGGAGGCGCGCGGCCGAGGTCGCGCGCTTCACATTCAGGTATCTGTAGAAGGATGGTGGGCGCGACAGGGATTGAACCTGTGACCCCACCCATGTCAAGGGTGTGCTCTCCCGCTGAGCTACGCGCCCATCCTTGGTATCGCGCGGATATATCGGGCTACGGCGGCGGCTTCAAGCCCGCCGGCAAAACGGCCCGGTTCAAGCCGCCAGAAGTTTCTGGACCTCGTTTACCAGATCCTTGAGATGGAACGGCTTCGACAGGACCTTGGCGTCCTTCGGAGCGTTCGAATCCGGGTTTAGCGCGACCGCGGCAAAGCCGGTGATGAACATCACCTTGAGGTCGGGGTCGAGTTCCGTGGCGCGGCGCGCGAGCTCGATGCCGTCCATCTCCGGCATGACGATGTCCGTGAGCAGAAGCGTGAACGGCTCCTCGCGGATGCGCTCATACGCGCTCTTGCCGTTGTCGAAGGCGACCACGTCGTGACCGGCATTTTGCAGCGCCTTCACCAGAAAGCGGCGCATGTCGGTATCGTCTTCGGCAAGCAGGATGCGCGTCATGTGCGGATGTGCAGAACCCCATGGACACCGCGACAGCGGTACCTCGGCGGATTATTCTTATCCGAGTAAAGATCGCGTGAACAGCGCGCAAAGGTCACGGCCGGCGCTGTGGACACCCCCCGCCGTTGTTGGCAACATCGCAGCGATGCAACCTGCGGCCGACTTCTCTGGCAAACCTGCCTTCGAGATCCTGGAGCCGAACGGACGGCGTCTTCCGGTTGTTCTGAATTCGCCGCATTCGGGCGCCTGCTATCCGCGCGCCTTCCTCGCCGCTTCGCGCCTCGACGCCAACGCCATCCGCCGCTCGGAAGACTTTTACGTCGATGAGCTGATCACCCCGGCCGCGGAGTTCGGCTGCACGCTGCTGAAGGCGAACTTCCCGCGCGCCTGGCTCGACGTGAACCGCGAGCCGTACGAGCTCGACCCCAAGATGTTCGCTGAAACCCTGCCGACTTACGCCAACGTCCGCTCGGTGCGCGTGGCAGGCGGCTTGGGCACGATCGCCCGCATCGTCTCCGAAAGCGAGGAAATCTACTCGCGGCCGCTGTCCGTGCCGGAGGCGCTCGATCGCATCGACCAGGTCTACAAGCCCTACCACCGCGCACTCCGCCAGCTTGTGCTGGACACGCGCAACGAGTTTGGCCTCGCCGTCCTCATCGACTGCCATTCGATGCCCTCGTCCGTCCGTGGCATGCATGGCCGAGGCCGCCCGGACATCGTGATCGGCGACCGCTACGGCACGAGCTGCGCCGGCGAGCTGACCGATTTCGTGGCGAGTGTTCTAGGCAGCTTCGGCTACTCTGTGAGCCGCAACAAGCCGTACGCTGGGGGATTCATCACCGAGCATTACGGCCAGCCGGCACGCGGCTTCCACGCCATGCAGATCGAATTCAACCGCAGCATGTACATGGACGAGAAGACGCTGGCGAAGGCCCCACGCTTTGCGGCACTGGCCGCCGACCTTGCTCGTCTGATCGAGGCCCTTGGTAGCGCTTTCAGCGATGGCTTCCTGTCGCGGCGCGAAGCCGCCGAGTGAGCTAAGCCAGAAAAGAAAAAGGGCCGCTCGCGGGGGCGAGGCGGCCCAAGTCTAGGGAGGAAACGCCCAAGGAGGGCATGCGGTATCACTACCGCACTGCAATACTCTAACGATGCAGCGCACAAATCAAGAGGCTCGTAACTTTATCGCGTTGACAGAATGACGCGTGTAAAATGTCGGCGCGCGCGTACGAAAAGCGTTCAATTTCAATATGTTGGCGATGAAGCCGGGCCGTCGTCGGCTTGTGGCTACTAGGTGACACATACCTGAAATGACAAGTCCGAGCCCTGCGGAATTCCTAAATCATCTCGCCGACGCTGCCTCAAAAGCGATCATGCCGCATTTCCGGGCACCCCTCGCGGTTACGGACAAAGGGGGGGGTCGTTTCGATCCGGTAACGGTCGCCGACCGTGCCGCCGAACAGGCGATGCGCGCGCTGATCAACGCGACCTTTCCCGAGCACGGCATCGTCGGCGAAGAATACGGGGCCGAGCGCGCCGACGCCGAGTACACTTGGGTGCTCGACCCCATCGACGGCACCCGTTCCTTTATCACCGGCCTGCCGGTGTGGGGCACGCTGATCGGGCTCCTCCGCGACGGCAAGCCGGTGCTCGGCATGATGGCGCAGCCCTTCACCGGCGAACGCTTCGCCGGCGACGGCAGGCGCGCCTGGTACAGCGGGCCCGGCGGCGAGAACATCATCCGCGCCCGCCCCTGCCCGAAGCTTTCCGAGGCGTCGCTGTTCACGACGACACCCGCCCTGTTCAAGGGCGCCGACCGGGTCGCTTACGATCGGGTCGAGGCCGCGTCACGGCTGCCGCGCTATGGCGTCGATTGCTATGCCTACTGCATGGTCGCCGCCGGCAACGCCGACCTCGTGGTGGAGGTTGGCTTGCAGGCCTACGACGTGGTCGCGCTGATCCCGATCGTCGAGGGCGCCGGCGGCCGTTTTACCGACTGGGAGGGGGGCCCAGCAGCCAAGGGCGGACGCGTCGTCGCCTCCGGCGACCCCGCTCTCCACGAGCAAGTGCTGGAAATGCTCGCCGGCTAGGCGCCCGGCACGAAAGCATCGAACGCCGCGAACATCTGCTCGCGGATCGCGTCGCGCTCCATCAGTAACTCGTGCTCGCCGCCGGCTATCACGACCTTGCCGCCGGCACGAAGCCCATCGGCCAGATCCTCGACGGCAGTGAGCGACACGACGCGATCGAGCGCGCCGACAATGGCGAGCGTCGGCACCTTGATCGCCGGGGCGAAGGCTGGGTCCCGCGCCTCTTCGGTGGCGTGGTAGGCGGCGTAAAGCCAGCCGAACGTTGGGCCGGACACGAAGATGTCCGGCAGGCCGAGCGCAAGCTGCCGGCCCCGATCGAAGCGGCGCCGGTCGCCGGTGAGCCTGTTGCCCTCGAACGGGATGGCCTGGATGGTTTCGGCCGCCTGTCCGGGCGCGCTCACCTCGCCGAGCCCGAGCGACGTCATGATGGCGGCGATCCGCGAGGCAATCGCCCGCGGCGGGCGCGTCGGACCGAAATCGACGAGCGGCGCGAGCAGCACCATGCGGTCGAAGCGCGCGCGGCCCTCGCGCGCCGCGCGGAGCGCGATCAACGCGCCGGTGGAATGGGCGAGCGCGAAATAGGGCGGCGCGCAATCGGGCAGCAGCACCTGCTGAATGAAGGCCTCGAGGTCGCGGTCGTATTCGGCGAAGGAATCGACGTGGGCCTTGGCGGGGTCGCGCAGACGCCGTTCCGACCCGCCCTGCCCGCGCCAGTCGAGCGCCGCGACGGCGAAGCCGCGGCGGCGAAGGTCGCCGATCGCCTCGAAATACTTCTCGATGGCCTCACCACGCCCCTGCAGCAGGCAGACGGTGCCCAGCGAACGGCGCGCCGTCGTGCGCCAGCGCGCGAAGCGCAGACGCACGCCATCGGCGGCGACCACCATGCCGACGACGGCGCCCTCTGGAATCGGATTGCCGTCGATGGCGTGGAGTTCCATGCAAGTCTGATTAGACGAGCGTGCCGCGCCGCTCAAACGAAACCGGCGGCGTCCGGGTTGGGGATGGACGCCGCCGGCGGTTCAATCCGACGCCGCGAGGGGGGCGATAAGCGGCGCCGGGAAGTGCCCTCCAGCAAACCCGCAATGTCAGGCTGCCTTGAGCATGCCGGCAGGACTAGCGCGCGGCGGCTGAACCGCGACCGAAGCGGTCGTTCATCTGGCGTTCAGGTGGCGATGGAGGTGCCGCCGAGACCTCTTGAAGGGCAATTTTGCTATGCCCATTTAGGGTGTGCGGGTGCCCCTTGGGGCCCGCGGAACCGGCGGAAATCCTGGCCATTCGGCAGGGCTGGCCGGCTCGATCGCAACCAAGTCGCTTCCAGGAGGACTTCCCATGCGCACGTTTGATCTTTCCCCCTTCTATCGTTCGACCGTCGGCTTTGACCGGCTGTTCAACCTGCTCGATGCCAACGTCGGCGCCGAGCCCCAGACCTATCCGCCGTACAACATCGAGCGCACCGGCGAGAACGCCTACCGCGTGACGATGGCCGTGGCCGGCTTCGGCGAGGGCGACCTCAACATCGAAGCCCGCGAGAACACCCTTACCGTGAAGGGCGAGAAAAAGGCCGAGACCGAGAAGAAGGACGCCGAGTTCCTTTACCGCGGCATCGGCTCGCGCGCTTTCGAGCGCCGCTTCCAGCTCGCCGACCACGTCGAGGTAAAGGGCGCTTCCCTTGAGAACGGACTGCTCCATATCGACCTCGTCCGCGAGATTCCCGAGGCCATGAAGCCGCGCACGATTGCCATCGGCAACGGCAAGGCGAAGGCCGCGGCCCCGCAGATCAATCAGGTTGCAGCCTGACCTCCCACGGGCATCCGTGACCTGAGAGAAGCAGAGGGCGTCCCGGAAACGGGGCGCCCTTTGTGTTTTTATCGTGCGGTAGCTGTCACCCCACCAGATCGGCGAAGCGCTCGACTTCCTCAGCCTTCGTCTGCCACGAGGTGAGCAGACGGATCATCGTCTCGCCGGGACCCGGGCGCTCGGCAACCGGCAGGCTGTCGGCGACCCACGGGTAGTAGACAGCGCCGGCCGCCCGCAGCTTCTCGTCAAGCCCATTCTCGACGATCGCAAACAACTCGTTGCCGGCGGGCTGAAATGCCAGGCGTGCACGCCTGGAGCCATGCAGCGCCTTGGCAAGGCGCGCGCCCATGCTGTTGGCATGACGAGCGAGATCGAGCCAATGATCCTTCTCCAGGTAGGCCAGCATCTGCGCGGCGAGGAACCAGTTCTTGGAGAAGCCCTGCCCGGCGCGCTGCCGCGCGAAGCCGACGTCGCGGGCGTGAGCCTTGTCGAAGAACACCACCGCCTCGGCGGCGATGCACCCGTTCTTGGTGCCGCCGAAGGACAATACGTCGACGCCCGCCTTCCACGTCATCTCGGCCGGCGAGACCTTCTGCGCGGCAATCGCGTTGGCGAAGCGCGAGCCGTCCATGTGGACGGCAAGACCGGCGCCCTTCGCCAGCTTTGCGAGCGCGGCGACCTCGTCGACCGTGTAGGCCGCGCCGAGCTCGGTGAGCTGCGTGAGGCTGAGCACCGTAAGCTGCCCGGAGTGAAAGCCGTGGACGGGCCGCGACAAAATCGCCGCCAGCGCGTCC
>JBEHXS010000003.1:0-36517 GCA_048498575.1 Pseudomonadota bacterium | reverse complement strand
TCGTCGATCAACAAGAACATCCACGTCGATGTCCCGATCATCGGCGATGTCGCGAGCGTGCTCGAGGACATGCTGGCCGTCTGGAAGGAGCTGAAACCGGCGGTGGACAAGCCGGCGCTCAAGGCGTGGTGGGCGCAGATCGACAAGTGGCGGGCGGTCAATTGCCTGGCCTACAAGGCGAATGACGACATCATCATGCCGCAGTACGCCATCGAGCGGCTGTACGCGCTGACGCGCGACAAGGATGTCTACATCACGACGGAAGTCGGCCAGCACCAGATGTGGGCGGCGCAGTTCTTCCACTTCGACGAGCCCAACCACTGGATGACGTCGGGCGGGCTCGGCACCATGGGCTACGGCCTGCCGGCGGCGGTCGGCGTGCAGGTGGCGCATCCGAAGTCGCTGGTCATCGATATCGCCGGCGATGCCTCGGTGCTGATGACCATGCAGGAGATGTCGACGGCCGTGCAGCACGACCTGCCGATCAAGATCTTCATCGTCAACAACCAATACATGGGCATGGTGCGACAGTGGCAGGAGCTGCTTCACGGCAACCGCCTGTCGCATTCCTACACCGAAGCGCTGCCTGATTTCGTCAAGCTGGCGGAGGCCTACGGTTGCGTCGGCATTCGCGCCGAGAAGCCCCGCGATCTCGATGACGCCATCCGCGAAATGATTGCGGTGAAGAAGCCGGTGCTGTTCGACTGCCGCGTGGCGGCGCTCGCCAACTGCTTCCCGATGATCCCGTCGGGCAAAGCGCACAACGAGATGATCCTCGGCGCGGAAGTCAGCGCCGAGACGATCCGCAACGCGATCGGCAAGGCCGGAAAGGCGCTGGTGTGAGCAAGACCGTGACGAAGAAGCCGGCCAAGAAACCCGCCGCCGGGGCGCCGCAGCCGTTGTCCGTGTATTTCATGGAGGAGCGACACGACCGCACCGAGCGCCATACGCTCTCGGTGCTTGTCGACAACGAGCCGGGCGTGCTTGCCCGCGTCATCGGGCTGTTCTCCGGCCGCGGCTACAACATCGAAAGCCTCACAGTGTCGGAGACGGAGCATGCGCGCCACATCTCGCGCATTACCATCGTCACCACCGGGACGCCGATGATCCTCACCCAGATCAAGCACCAGCTCGAGCGGCTGGTGCCGGTCCATTCGGTCACCGACCTCACGGCCGAGGGGCGGCCGCTGGAACGGGAGTTGGCACTCGTCAAGGTTGCTGGTTCCGGCCCGGCTCGCCTTGAGGCGATCCAGCTCGCCCAGGCCTACGAAGCCTCGGTCGTGCACGCCACGGCTAGCCATTTCGTCTTCCAGGTTACCGGCAGTTCGCCGAAGGTCGACGAATTCATTGCCGTCATGGCCCCGCTCGGTTTGGCGGAGGTCTGCCGGACCGGGGTAGCGGCCATCGGCCGCGGCTCGAAGTAGGGCCACTGTCCGGCCTTGAACAGACGCCTAAGCGTCTGATACATAAAGTCTATTCCGCTGGCAGAAACATGAGGCGCGCGGCCGTTCCTGGCCGCCGCGCGGTCATCTTTCCGTGCCAGCGTCGGGACGAAGCAGAAGAAGGGGCAGGGCAGGCATGGCGTCGACGCGGCATCTCGGGCTGGGCGTGCTCGAAACGCGCTGGTTCGATGAGCGGCACCACACGGTGCGGCCGCTATTCGAGTTCCTTTCGTATGCCCTCAAGGACCGCCCGGATGCGTTCACCTACGAGCGCTTCGTCGGTGCCCCGTCATTCCGCGATGCCGTGCGCTTCGTCCTGTCCGGCGGCGACGTCGATTTCCTCTACGTCGCGGCACATGGCGACTTCGGCAAGATCGAAGCGCCGGACGGGTCGGGCCTGTCGCGGACGTTCCTGCGCAATTCGTTCGTGGACGTGAACCGCAAGAAGCGCCGCCTCAAGGGCGTGCTCTTCGGCTCCTGCAAGTTCGGCGACGAATTCAACCTGCTCGAGATGCTGCGCCCGGCCAAAATCCGCGGCGAGGAGATCGATAGCCGGCTCATCTGGGTCGGCGGCTACGGCGAGGAAATCGACTACATCCGCAGCTCGCTGTTCGACATCGCCTTCTTCGACCTGTTTTTCCGCACCAACGGCGGCGACGAGATCGTCCGGCTGGAGAAGACCATCGAATCGCTGGAAAAGGCCATGCCCGGCGTGTCGAAGAACCTGTCGCTCCGGATCGTGGCGCGGCTCCGCCGTGGCCGCTATCGCGATGTGATCAACGGCGTAACCCTGGTCGACTAAGGCCAGTGCCGAGGCGGCGCCGATTGCGCTTCCCCTTTGCGGCGGCTAGAACCGCCGCGATTTCGCAGGAAAACCAAGGAAACGGAAGAGGGCTGTCATGCGCGTCTATTACGATCGGGATGCCGATCTCAATCTGATCAAGGGCAAGAAGGTCGTGATCGTCGGCTATGGCAGCCAGGGCCATGCGCATGCCCTGAACCTCCGCGATTCCGGCGTGAAGGACGTGGTGATCGCGCTCCGCCCGGGTTCGGCCTCCGCCCAGAAGGCCGAGAAGGCCAACCTCAAGGTCATGGACGTCGCCGCCGCGTCGAAGTGGGCGGACCTCGTGATGATCCTCACCCCGGACGAGCTGCAGGGCGAAATCTACCGCCACTCCATCGCCGACAACATCCGCGACGGTGCCGCGATTGCCTTCGCCCACGGCCTCAACATCCACTTCAATCTGATCGAGCCGAAGAAGAGCATCGACGTCATCATGATCGCGCCGAAGGGCCCGGGTCACACCGTGCGCGGCGAATACCAGAAGGGCGGCGGCGTGCCGTGCCTGGTCGCGGTCTCGCAGGATGCCTCCGGCAACGCCATGGAGCTCGCGCTGTCCTACGCTTCGGCAATCGGCGGTGGCCGCTCCGGCATCATCGAGACGACGTTCCGCGAGGAATGCGAGACCGACCTGTTCGGCGAGCAGGTGGTGCTCTGCGGCGGCCTGGTCGAGCTCATCCGCGGCGGCTTTGAGACGCTGGTCGAGGCGGGCTACGCGCCCGAGATGGCCTACTTCGAGTGCCTGCACGAGGTGAAGCTGATCGTCGACCTCATCTACGAGGGCGGCATCGCCAACATGAATTATTCGATCTCCAACACCGCCGAGTTCGGCGAGTACAAGTCTGGACCGCGCATTATCACTGACGCCACCAAGGCGGAGATGAAGAAGGTGCTGAAGGATATCCAGACCGGCGCCTTCACCTCGGAGTGGATGCGCGAGTTCAAGGCGGGCTTGCCGATGTTCAAGGCGACGCGCCGGCTCAACGACGAGCACCCGATCGAGGAAGTCGGCCAGCGCCTGCGCGGCATGATGCCGTGGATCGGCGCCAACAAGCTGGTCGACAAGGAACGCAACTAGCCGCGCCCGCGCTCTACCCAATACCGCACAAATTAAAACCGCCCCGGGTCATCCCCGGGGCGGTTTTGTCAGGCGCGAGGGAGGGAAGACGCGCCTAATTGTATGTCCACCACGGCGACACGCACACCGCCGTCACGCCGATCTTCGGGTGAAAGGTGTCCGTCGCCGGGTTGTAGGTCCGGTAGTTTTCCGCGCACCAGCGGACATGCCGGCTGACGTACACGCGCGGATAGTGCGGCGCGAAACCGAAGCCGAAGTAGAAGCCGGGATGATAGCCCCAACCCCAGCCGGGGCCGGGATACGGATAGACCGGATGGGGATGCGGGTATTGGCCGGGATGCCAGGGCTTGGCGTTCGCCTCGCCCGACACGGCCAGCGCGCCAACGGCGATCGCGGCCACGGTTGCCAGAGCCAGCAGTTTCTTCATTCGTGTCACCTCTGGTTGTTGTTACCGTCTCGAACTACTGCATGCGCTCGATGCACTGGTGCGGGGCGCCCTCGAAATCGATCCACGTATCCGAGCGTGCGTCGTACGAGGTGTACGCCTGGTGGCACCACGCGACGTGGGCTTCGTAGGAGCTGGCGTACGCGGGATAGGACGGCGGCGGCTGGTTGACGGCGTCGGCGACGATAGCGCCGGCGAACAGGCCGAACAGCGCACCCGCCACAATTGCGCCGCCATCGGGGGCCGGCGCGTAGGCGTAGTGGGGATGCGGGTGGCCCCAGTACGGGCCGTTGTTGTACGGCCCGTGGTTCCAGCCGTTGGCGCTGGCGCCGGTGACGCTTGCCGCCACGGCGGCGAGGCCAAGCGCGCCAGCCACGGCCACGGAAACGAGGGTCTTCATCGAGACAACTCCATTCGCGAAAATTGGATGCCCGGGATATCGCCGGTTCGCAGGAAGGATCGCCGATCGAGGCTGAACACAGGCTGAACAGGAGCTGTGGCACAATCGTGGCTTCCGCCTGCGGCGCCTTGACCGCCGGGCGTCCGGCGGGCGAAAAGCCGCGCCTTCAACCTGTGGGGGCAGCCCGTGGCTTATCGTTACGCCTTACTCGACGTGTTCACGGACCGGCCGCTCACCGGCAATGCGCTCGCCGTCCTGCCGGACGCCACCGGCCTCGACGAAGCGCGCATGCAGGCGATCGCGGCGGAGTTCAACCTGTCCGAAACCGTGTTCGTCCTGCCCGCCGAGAATCCCGTCCACACGGCGCGGCTCCGCATCTTCACGCCGCGTGAGGAATTGCCCTTCGCCGGACACCCGACCGTCGGCGCCGCGGTTTATCTGGCGATGCAGAAACTCACCGGCATCGGGCAGGGGCGGCGCGAGGGCGTCCTCGTCCTCGAGGAGAAGGTCGGCCGCATCCGTTGCGGCGTCTTCGTCACCGGCGGTCCGTCCGGCCATGCCGTGTTCGACCTGCCGCGCCTGCCGGAGCCCGTCGCGGCGACGCTCGATGCGGATCGCGCGGCCGCCGCCTTCGGCCTGTCGCTGGCTGAGGTCGGCTTCGAGAATCACCGGCCGTCCGCTTTTTCCGCCGGCCTGCCGTTCGCCTTCATTCCCGTTCGCGATCTTGCGGTGATGGCGCGGCTGCGCCCCGACGCGGCGCGCATCGCAGGCGCCTTCGGCAATGCGCCGCTTGCCGCGTACGTCTATTGCCGCCAGACCGAGATCGCCGGCAACCATTTCCACGCCCGCATGTTCGCGCCGGAGTTCGGCATCGCCGAGGATCCGGCGACGGGCTCGGCGGCGGCCGCCTTCGCCGCCGTGATCCATCGCTTCGACCAGCCGCCGGCGGGCAGTCATCGCTACACGATCGAGCAGGGCTTCGAGATGGGGCGCCCGAGCATCATCCATCTCGAGATCGACGTCGAAGGCGGATCGATTGCCGCGGCGCGGGTCGGGGGCGATGCCGTCGTCGTCGGGGAAGGGACGCTCGACCTCTAGGCCGCCGATCGCGGTGCTGCTATGCGGCAAGGCTGCCGTTCGCGGGCGCCGCGAAACCTTGGTACGCTTGCCGCCCTGATTCCGGACAAGCGGAGGCGTCGATGAACGACACGCTGTTTATCCTTCACCTGCTCGGCTTCGGCGCGGCCGTGGCCTCGTCGGCCGGCAACTTCGTCATCCTCAGGCTGGTGGCGGACGCTCCCGGCGATCGCCCCGTTCTGATGAAGGTGCCGCCGCGGCTGGCACGGGTTGGGCAGATGGGGCTTGGCCTGCTCTGGCTGACCGGCCTCATCATGCTGTGGACCATGTTCGGCGGGCCGCAGAACGTGCCCTCGAATTTCTGGTTCTCGACGAAAATCCTGTTCGTGATCCTCGTCACGATCGCGGTGGTGATGGCGGGCCTCACGCTGAAGCGCGTCCAGGCCGGCGACCTCGCAGCGGCCAGGCGGCTGCCCGCTTACGGCATCGCGATGGCGGTGCTGCTCCTCCTGATCCTCATCAGCGCCGTGCTCGCCTTCAACCCGTATCACTGAGAAAAGGGCAGGAAGGCTGACCCAAATCGGCCTTGCTGCCGCCGGGCGGTGCCGGTAAAAGCCCAGCCATGGTGACGCGCATTTCTTCCCTTTCGGGTGACGCCGCGACAGTTCGCGGTTCGTCGGCGCGCGCCTCGCTTCTCCTTCTCGGCCTGCTGCTTAGACGCCCCTGAGCGTCCGCTGCCCGTTCATGGGCACGCGTTCAGGGGATGAAACGTCGCAACCAGCACTTAAGGCCGCGCCCCTAGAATGCGGGCACCATCCGAAGGACCGAATGCCATGACCGCCGCCAAATCCGCGACGACCTCCGAGAAAGACCGGGTCGTCATTTTCGACACCACTCTCCGCGACGGCGAACAATCGCCGGGCGCCTCGATGACGACGGAGGAAAAGCTCCAGGTTGCCGATCTCCTCGACGAGATGGGCGTCGACATCATCGAGGCCGGCTTCCCGATCGCCAGCCAGGGCGATTTCGAGGCGGTGCAGGAAATTGCCCGCCGCTGCCAGCGCGCCACCGTCGCCGGGCTCGCCCGCGCCATCTCCGCCGATATCGCGCGGGCAGGCGAGGCGGTGCGCGTCGCGAAGAAGCCGCGCATCCATACCTTCGTTTCCACCTCGCCGATTCATCTCCAGTACCAGATGAAGAAGAGCGAAGAGGAGGTGCTGGAGATCATCACCACCACCGTCACGCAGGCGCGCAATCTGGTCGACGACGTCGAGTGGTCGGCGATGGATGCCACGCGCACGCCGATCGATTATCTCTGCCGCACGGTCGAGATGGCGATCAGGGCCGGTGCGACCACGATCAACCTGCCGGATACCGTCGGCTACGCCGTGCCGGAGGAATATGCCGCGATGTTCCGCGCCATCCGCGAGCGCGTACCGAACTCCGACAAGGCGATCTTCTCGGTGCACTGCCACGACGATCTCGGCCTCGCCGTCGCGAATTCGCTCGCCGGTGTCGCCGGTGGCGCCCGCCAGATCGAATGCACCATCAACGGCCTCGGCGAGCGCGCCGGCAACGCGGCGCTCGAAGAAATCGTCATGGCGATCCGCACGCGCCACGATCTGCTGCCCTACGTCACCGGCGTCGATCCGACGATGCTGACGCGCGCCTCGAAGCTCGTATCGACGGTCTCGGCGTTCCCCGTCCAGTACAACAAGGCGATCGTCGGCCGTAACGCCTTCGCCCACGAGAGCGGCATCCACCAGGACGGCGTGCTGAAGCACGCCCAGACTTACGAAATCATGACGCCGGACAGCGTCGGCGTGAAGGCGACCTCGCTCGTCATGGGCAAGCATTCCGGCCGCCACGCCTTCCGCGAGAAGCTGCGCGAGCTCGGCTTCGAGCTCGGCGAGAATGCGCTGAACGACGCCTTCCGCCGCTTCAAGGATCTCGCGGACCGCAAGAAGCACGTCTACGACGAGGACATCGAGGCGCTGGTCGAAGACCAGGCAACGATCGCAGCCGAGTCGATCCGCCTGGTTTCGCTCACCATCATCGCCGGCACGCAGGGGCCGCAGAAGGCGACGCTGACCCTGGACGTGGAAGGCACGGAAGTGACCAAGGAAACAACCGGCAACGGGCCGGTGGACGCCATCTTCAACGCCATCCGTGCCATCGTCCCGCACAATGCCAAGCTGTCGCTCTACCAGGTGCAGGCGGTTACCGAGGGCACCGATGCGCAGGCCGAGGTTTCGATCCGGCTCGAGGAGGACGGCAAGTCGGTGACCGCGCGCGGTGCCGATCCGGATACCCTTGTCGCCTCGGCCAAGGCCTATATCTCGGCGATCAACAAGCTCGGCGCCAAGCGCCGCCGCATCCACGCGCAGGCCGGCGCGGCGGGATAAGACCCGGCAAAAAGGGCGCGGACCGCCGGCCCGCGCCCTTTCGTGGCCTCTCGCTACGGGGAACTAGCGGGGGCCGATATCCGTGCCCTCGACCAGGACGAACTGCGTCGGCATGCCGTAGATGCCGAAGTCGTTGTCATTGACGAGCAGCAGCTTGCCGTCGGGGGTCAACGAGACGCCTTCGATCTTGCCCGGGTACTTGACCGTGGCGGTCGCGACCGAGGACGCCACGAGACGCTCCGTCTTGATCACCGGCACGACGCTGATCGAAGCGATGTCGTTCGACTGCTCGAGGGTCGGGCTCGTCGCCGCGTCGTCCCACTTCGTGCCGAGGATGTTGGTCGCGCTGTCGAGAGTGATCTCGAAGAGCTTGGCGATCTGGTCGGTGCGCTCGTCGACGAGGAAGTGGTCGTGACCGAGGGCAGTCATCTCGCTGATGCGGAGCGAAGACGCCTTGCTGGCGTCGGTGGCGCCGAGGTCCTTGAACTTCTGCCAGTCGTCAAGCTGGTAGACGTATTCCGCCACCGGGTTCAGCGTCGTCGCGTCGCCGTCCTTACCGATTTCGAGCTTGAACAGACGCGTGTTCAGCGCCGTGCCATAGGCCTTGCCGTCCGGGTTGGACAGCGGGTTCTGGACGAGGGCGTAGAGGTACTTGCCGTCATCGGACATGGACAGGGCTTCGATGCCGCGGTTGGACGTGCGCTTGGCAAGGATAGCGGGCAAGCTCCCCGTCACCGGGTAGTCGGCGGCGGCGAAGTCCTTTTCCGTGCCGGCCGGAACGAAGCGGCGGATGATCGTGCCGTCGGCGGCAACCTCGGCAACGCCGGTTGCATTCTCCTCGCCGATGAAGAAGCGGCCGTCCGGCAGACGCACGATGCCTTCCGCATCGATCGAGTTTGCGTTGAAGGCGATCGGGTTGCCGTTGCCGTCGCGCGGCGCCTCGGTGGCGGCAACCGTCAGCGGATTGGTCAGGCCGACGATCGGCGCACCCTTGGGCGTCTTCAACGGGACGGTTTCAGTCACCGTGAACGACTTGGCGGTCGGATCCAGAGTGACGTGGTAAAGGGCGATGTTGTAGTCCGGCGTCGGATAGAGCCGACCCGCACCCGCCTTGACGCCATCGGCAGCCGGGCAGCTGACCTCGGCGGGAACGCCAAGCAGGTCAACGGCGTCGTCGCACGTGTAGTTGGCGCCGCGGTCTGACACGGTCCAATAGACCCACGGCCCGTCCTTCGGGTCGTGGAACATGGCCGATCCGATGCCGATATCCAGGTTAAGCCCCTTGGCTCCGGGAATGGTCGACTGGAACGGCACGGGCTGGAACATTGCCTGCCCGGGGGCTGCGTTGAAGACGGTGATGGTTTCTGCCTGCGCGGCCACGGGAACGGCAAGCAGTACGGCGACAAAAATGCCGCTGCGGTGGAGGGTCATGGGAGCCTCTCTCAATAGGGGTTTGGAAGCGGCTCCGGCCTTAGGAAACGCAGATGACACAGGCATTGCGCCGTCGTGACGCAACGGTGAAGGCCGCGCCTTTCCTGTGGAGGCAGCATGAAAAATTACGAAGGTAAACTTATCAGCTTGCCTTTGTAGTTAGCCTTCCTATATGGCCGCTTATGGACATCAAGGAACCGGATCGGCCCAAGGCGGCGCGGCCCTCGGCGCTCGCCGTGGAACTGCGCTCGGCCGTCTCGAAAATCACCCGCCGCCTGCGGGAGCAGGCGCCGTCGGGAGAGTTCACCTGGTCGCAGCAGAAGGTGCTGCTACGGCTGGAGCGTGACGGGCCGGCAACCGTGACGACGCTCGCCCAGGCCGAGGGAGTCCGGCCGCAATCCATGGGCGCCACCGTGGCCGTGCTCCGTGCCGCAGGCCTGATCGAGGGCACGCCCGATCCGAACGATGGCCGGCAGACCGTGCTGTCGCTCACCGAGGCGTGCCGTGCCCAAATCAAGGCAACGCGCGCCGCGAAGGAAGATTGGCTGCACCAGGCCATCCAGTCGAAGCTCAATGCGAGCGAGCAGGGGGAACTCGCCTCGGCCTTGCGGCTTCTCAACCGACTACTCGAATCCTGATTCCTGTTTTCTGAAGGCGTTTTCCCATGCCGCTCACCGTCCTCGATCCCAAGACCGCGCTCATCGTCGTCGATCTCCAGAAGGGCATTCTTGCCTATGCCAGCGGGGAGGCCATCTCCGGCGTCCTGCGCGCCGCCGGCAACCTCTGCGATGCCTTCCGCAAGCAGGGTTTGCCGGTCGTACTGGTCAACGTCATGGGCGGGGCACCGGGGCGCACGGAAAGCCCGCGCCGATCACTCAATCCGTCGCCCGAGTGGGCCGAATTCCTGCCTGATCTCGGCCAGCAACCGACGGACATCATCGTCACCAAGAGGACATGGGGCGCCTTTGCCAGCACGGACCTCGAAGCGCGTCTGAAGAAGCTCGGCGTCACGCAAGTCGTGGTGTGCGGCATTGCGACCACCGCCGGCGTCGAGTCGACCGCGCGTCAGGCCTTCGAGGCGGGCTTCAACGTCACCCTCGCGATCGATGCGATGACCGACATGAACGCCGACGCACATGAGAACAGCATCACGCGCATCTTCCCGCGCCTCGGAGAAACCGGAACCTCCGCCGAGATTCTCGCGCTGCTCGACAAGTCGAACGCCTAACCCAAGAAGACGATCATGAGCCTTGCGGTTGCAATTCCAGACGAGGCGGCTCGCCCGTCTCCCCGTTACAAGTGGCTGGCGCTTTCCAACACGACGATCGGCGTGCTGCTCGCCACCATCGACTCGTCGATCATGCTGATCGCGATGCCGGAGATATTCCGCGGTATCAACCTCAACCCGCTGGCGCCGGGCAACACGTTCTACTTGCTCTGGATGATCCTCGGCTTCCAGATCGTCTCCAGCGTTCTGGTCGTCAGCCTCGGCCGCCTTGGCGACATGTTCGGCCGCGTGCGCATGTACAACCTCGGCTTCGTCGTCTTCACGATTGCGTCGCTGATCCTGTCGGTCGATCCCTATGTCGGCGAGACCGGCGCGCTGTGGCTGATCGCATGGCGGATAGTGCAGGGCATCGGCGCTGCCTTCCTGATCGCCAATTCCGGCGCGATCCTCACCGATGCGTTTCCGCCCAACCAGCGCGGTCTGGCGCTCGGCATCAACAACATCGCCGGCATCAGCGGCTCGTTCATCGGGCTGGTGCTCGGCGGCGTGCTCGCCGCCGTGAGCTGGCGCCTCGTGTTCCTGGTCTCGGTGCCGTTCGGCATATTCGGAACGGTGTGGTCCTATCTCAAGCTCAGGGAGCTCGGAGAGCGGCACGCCGCCAGGATCGACTGGGCCGGCAACGTTACCTTCGGCGTCGGCCTGATCCTGATCATGATCGGCATCACCTACGGCATCCAGCCGGCCAACGGGCACACGATGGGCTGGACCAGCGTGCCGGTGCTGTCGATGCTTATCCTCGGGGCGCTCTCGCTCATCGCCTTCGGCTTCATCGAGACGCACAGCAGCGCGCCGATGTTCCGCCTGCCGCTTTTCCGCATCAAGGCCTTCACGTTCGGCACCCTGTCCACCTTCCTGTCCGCCATCGGGCGGGGTGGCCTGATGTTCATGCTGATCATCTGGCTGCAGGGCATCTGGCTGCCGCTGCACGGCTATTCCTTCGAGGAAACGCCGCTGTGGGCCGGCATCCTGATGCTGCCGCTGACTGCCGGCTTTCTGCTGGCAGGACCGCTGTCCGGCTTCCTGTCCGACCGGCTCGGCGCGCGCTACTTCGCTACGGGCGGAATGATCGGCGCCGCTATCACCTTCATTTTGCTACTGTTTTTGCCGATCAATTTCGACTACCGCGGCTTCGCCGTCATCCTGCTGGTCAATGGCCTGTGCATGGGTGCCTTCGCTGCCCCCAACCGCGCGGCGATCATGAACAGCCTTCCGGCGGCGGATCGCGGCGCCGGCGGCGGGATGAACTCGACGTTCCAGAACGCCGCGCAGGTGCTGTCGATCGGCATCTTCTTCACGCTGATGATCATCGGCCTGTCGACGACGTTGTCGACGACGCTGGTACAGGGGCTGACCGCGCACGGGGTGCCGGCAGCGGCAGCCGCAGAGATCGGCGCGCTGCCGCCGGTGTCGATCCTGTTTGCCGCGTTCCTGGGCTACAACCCGATCGCGACACTGGTCGGTCCGACCGTGCTCAGCCAGTTGCCGCAAGCAGATCAGGCCGTTCTGACCGGCCACTCGTTCTTTCCCGATCTGATCTCGGCGCCGTTCCATGCCGGCCTGACCGAGGCGTTCGTGTTCGCCGCCGTGGCCTGCGCCGTTGCAGCCGCCGCGTCGTGGTCGCGCGGCAGCCGCTTTGTGAACGAGGATCGCTAGCCCGGCCTTGTTCGGCCAGTCGACGGAGATGCGCGGTTCCGGGCGGGCCTCCACCATCGCAGCAGACCGGGTTGCACCGCGGCTACGGCGGCGCCTTGGTCGCCGACGTCGGGCGTGGTGTGGATGATCCGCTGGACGACGATGCCACTGTCCGCAAGCGCTACTCTCAGCGCAGCGACGAGCTGGCGGTGCGACGACCAGAAGCTGCGGCTGGGTAACCAGGCGCGAACGATCAGGTAGGTGAACGCATCCAGGGCGCCGTCGATGAAAATCTCCGGCGGCCGCTCGCCGCCGGGAAACTGCGTCCGTGTCGTTTCCGCAAGGATGCTCAGCGCCTTCGACGCGTCGTCCTCCAGCTTGATTCCGAACGTAACGTTGAACAGGCGCGTGCGGTTGCGCGTGTAGTTTACCAGCGGCGTGTTCCACAAGGCAGAGTTCGGAACGAAGCGGAATATGCCGTCGAACGTCTGCAGCTCGGTCGCGAACAGGCCGATCTCGTGGACCGTTCCGGATGTGATCGGATTCTCGATGTAGTCTCCCACGCGAAACGGGCGCAGCCACAGCAGCATGAAGCCGGCTGCGATGTTGGACAGGGTTCCCTGGAGGGCAAGGCCGATGCCGAGGCCGATCGCGCCGACGGCAGCCACAACCGAGGTCGTCTGGATGCCGAGCTGCCCGAGTGTCGCAATGACGACAAAGAACAGCAGCCCGTAACGAAGAACAATACCAAGCGGTGCCGCGATGGTTGGATCGAGGCCGAAGGCGCCAACGGCGAGGTTCGATACGGCGCGTCCGATCCAGCGCGCCGCCAGATAGCCGACAAACGCGACAATCAGCGCAGATCCCAGGCGGGGAACGGCGTCGGCGAGCCAAGTCCAGACCAAGGCGGCTTCCGCGCTCAGTTGGGCCGGCGCCTGCATTCCATCCAAGTTGAAGCTCCACGGTAATTCGGCCCGAACCACTGGGGAACGCACGGGCGGCCCCGCCGGTTCCGACCCCCTCGCCAGCGACCTCAGGCGATGCTAGGGGAGGCAGGGCGGAGATAGTAGCGAAATGGCTTCCACCGACCTGGCTCACCAGCTCGGCCGCAGTGTCGTGTTTCACGGCCTCGACAAGGCCGAGCTCCAGCGGCTGTCCGGAATTGCGCGCGAAGTGTCCTTGCCGGCGAGCCATGTGCTCTTCGAGCAGGGCGAGGAGTCGGACGGCCTCTACATCGTCATTCAGGGGATCATCCGCATCTACCTGACCGCCGACGACGGGCGCGAGGCGACCATCAGCCTGCTCGAGGATGGCGAGATGATCGGCGAGATCGCGCTGCTCGACGGGTTGCCGCGGAGCGCCGGTGCGGCGGCCCTGACAGATACCCGCCTGCTGTTTATCCCGCACGCTCCGTTCATCGAATTGCTCGACGGTTCGCCGAGGTTATCGCGCCAGGTCATGCTGATGCTGTGCGAGCGCTTGCGTGCCGCCAACAAGCAGGTGGATCAGGCGATCTTCCACGATCTCCGTTACCGGCTGCTGGTGCTGCTCCGCCAGATTGCCGTGATCCACGGACGCATCGAAAAGGATGTGGCGGTTGTCGATCTCGACGTGACGCAGGGCATGCTTGCCCAGATGCTTGGTGCCAGCCGCGAGGCGGTCAACAAGCAGCTGCGCGCCCTTGCCAAGGAAGGCGGCGTCGCCATGGACGGGCACCAGATACGGGTGCTTCGGCAGCCATCCCTGTAGGATGGATTGGTGGGCGCAGTAGGGATCGAACCTACGACCCGCTGATTAAGAGTCAGCTGCTCTACCAACTGAGCTATGCGCCCCGCCGGCGAGGATGCAAGCCGCAACCCCGCCAAGCGAGGCGGTGGCTTAGCAAAGCGCCTCCGCCGTGTAAAGTTGCCAGAACGAGCTCAGCTCAGGGCAGGGCGTAGGCCACGAGCTGATCGCCGACCCGCGGCTCTAGGATCGAGTTGCCGCCGACGGCGAATACCACATACTGCTTGCCGTTGTAGACGTAAGTGGCAGGCAGGGCGACGGCCGGCGCCTCAACCTGTGCCTTCCACAGTACGTTGCCCGTCTTGATGTCGACGGCGCGCACGCGCGAGTCCATCGAGGCGCCGATGAAGATCAGTCCGGTCTTGGTGATAAGCGGGGCACCAATGGTCACCGATCCCCATGAATCTGGCATGTAGAAGCCCCACTTCTGCACCACGCCGAAGGGCACCTGCCAGTTCAGCTTGCCGGTGTTCAGGTCGTAGGACGACAACGTCCCGTAGGGCGGATTCCAGCACGGCATCCCTTCCGGGTTCAGAAAGGTCTGGAGCTCGAATCCATAGGGCGCACCTAGCATGGCGAAATAGCCGTTGGCGTTCTTCTGTCCGATGCTCTCGCCGGCATTGACCTTGTCGTAGTCCGACCGCGTGAGCAGCTTGTAGATTTGCGCCACCTGCGAAGAGTTCACCACGTAGGTGTTGGTAGTCGGATCGAGAGCGCCGCCACCCCATTCAACGCCGCCGGCAGTGGCCGGGAAGGCCAGGCTGCCATTGAGACTCGGCGGCGTGTAGCGGCCGTCATAGCGGAGCCCCGCCATGGTGCGGCTGCAATAGCCGCCGCTGGCGATGTCCGCGAGGGTCGAGATGCCCGGGAACTGATCCGGCGTCGTCGCTACCGGCGTCGTTGGCCAGGGCTGCGTAGGGGATGCCTGCTCGCCCGCGACATCGGACTTGGGCACCGCCTTCTCGTCGATCGGAAAGATCGGCTTGCCGGTCAGCCGGTTGAGCACGAACAGGAAGCCCATCTTGCTCGATTGGATCAGCGCCGGCACGGTGGTGCCGTCTGCCTGCTTCAGGTCAAACAGGACGGGGGCGGAATTCGTGTCGTAGTCCCAGATATCGTGATGGACGATCTGGTAGCTCCACACCACCTGGCCGGTATCGGGGTTGAGCGCGGTCACCGAGGTCGACAGCGGCATGGGCGCGGTGCGGTCGCCGCCGAAGAAGTCGGGACTCGGTGAGCTGATGGGAATGAACAGCAGGTTGTTGTCCGGATCGACTGACATCGATGACCAGACGTTCGACGTGCCGGTCTTGGGGTCGAGGTCGGGCGGAATCGAGTCGAACTTCCAATTCAGCTTGCCGGTCTCGGTATCAACCGCGAAAAGCGAACCGGGCGGCTGCACCGCCTGAGTCCAGTCCTGCCCCGACCAGCCGATGAACAGCTGGTTCTTGTAGACGGTGGGCGACTGCAGAATGGATAGCGGCCACTTGGCGTTGACCGTGTTCCACTGGTTGATATCGAGAACGCCATTCTGGCCGAAGCTGGTGCAGGGCTGGCCGCTATCGGCGTCGACCGCGAACACCTTGCCGTCCATGGTGCCGAGATAGACGATCTTCTGGCAGGCTTGGCCGGCGACGGGCTGTGGGCTGGCCCAGTAGGAGAGCCCGCGGTTCTTCAGCTCGCCCTGCGTGGGATCAACAAGCTTGATCTTGGTGTCGAAGATCCACTTGACCTTGCCGGTGTCCGGCTCGAGCGCGAAAATGCGGTCGAACGGCGTCGATACGTAAAGCGTGTTGTTGACGAAGAGGGGCGTTGCGCCCCAGTCCGAGGCTTTCGGGCCATTGGGATTCTTGCCGTCGGACACGTCGCCGGTGTGAACCTGCCAGGCGACATGGAGTTGGCCCACGTTCTGCGGGGTGATCTGGTCGGCGGTCGAGTACTTGTCGGCCTTGAGATCGCCGTTGAACGTGTACCAGTCTTGCTGGGTGCTCGCCTCCTGAGCCAATGCCGGTGAGGCGGCGAGGAGCGCAAGCAGCCACACGGTTCTCGCGACGATCATGATGCGCGCTCCACGGAACGGGGCCGGATGAATGCGGTGAACAGCCAGGCGATCAGCGCGATCAGCATCAGCAGCACGAGCAGGTCGGCCTCGAGGAAGTAGGCGGCAAGCGCCGTGCCGACGAAGTCCAACACCGTCAGGATGCCGAGCACGACCGCAAACCAGCGGGGCATGGCTGCCCACACACGGAAAGTCACAAGGGCGACGAGAATGAGGAGCGTGGAAATGAGCACCAGAAGCGCGCCGCCGGACCAGCCGATGCCGACGTCGAAGAAGTAGTCCAGCACGGCTTCGACGAAGCCGAGTATCGCCGCAATCGCAACGATCCAGTCGCCGACGCGCGGCCAACCGGTCCTGCGCAATGATTGGTCCGTGATGAAAGTCATGAAGTGCCCTCCCTACGCCAAACGGCCGTCATCGCGTGAAGGTTCCGCGGGCTTCCGCGGCGAAGTGGCGCGAAGCTTACGCCCAAAACAGCAAACTGCCCTACGCACCAATTACTGGGGATAGCGGTCCGGCCGCGGGCGCTGCCGCGGTGCAACGGCGCTATTGTTCCGGCTTGCAGGCTCTGTCGCCTGCGTGGTGCGGCCGGACATGCGTGGCGTTCTGTCAGGCAGGGTATTCGATGTCGGCGTGATCGGTGGCGGCCTCACGGGGGCCGCCGTCGCGCGCGACGCTGCCGGTCGCGGCCTTTCCGTCTTCCTGTCCGAACAGAGCGACCTCGGGGGCGGGAGCTCGTCGGCGACCACGAAGCTGGTCCACGGGTCGCTGAAGCTGATGGAGTCGTTTCGTCTCCGCGCCATGCGCGAGGCGGTGGTCGAGCGCGAGGTGCTGATGCGCACCGCGCCGCACCTCGTCCGGCCGCGCCGTTTTCTCATCCCCCATCACGAGCGCCAGTGGTCGCCGGTGCTGATGCGTCTCGGGCTGGCGGCCTTTGACCGCGTTGCACGCTCGTCTCTGCCGCCGTCTGCTCTGATCGACCTGCACGGACATGACAGCCCGTTGCAGCCGCACTTCCGCGCCGCCTTCGCGTACGAGGACTGCGTGGCTGACGACAGTCGTCTGGTCATCGCCAACGCTATCGACGCGCGAACCCGCGGGGCGGCGATCGAGCCCCGGATGCGGTGCGTGGTTGCCGAGCGCGATGGTGGGCGCTGGCGCCTTTCGCTGGAGTGCGCGCGCACAGGCGAGCGATCGGTCGTCTTTGCCCGCATCCTGGTGAATGCCGCCGGCGCGGCGGCGGGCGATGTACTGAACCATGTCGTGCACTCGCGCGGCCGGGTCGGCGTACGTATGACGAAGGCCGCGCACATCGTTGTGCCCTGGCCGCACCGGGACGGGGCCGCCTACGCACTGCCAACGGCCGACGGCGGCATCGTCTTCGCGGTCCCGTATGAAGGCGACACGCTGCTCGTCGGGCCGCTGACGACGGATTATTCCGGCGAGCCATTGAAGCCCTCCGTCAGCGGCGGCGAGGTCGCGTATCTCCTCGACGTGCTGGCCCAGTACTTTCAGGTACCGCCGGCCTCGGGTGACGTGCTCTGGGCATTCGCGAGCGTGACGACCCTGCCCGACGACGCGGCCATCGCGAAGGCCGGATACGGCGCCCTGGTCGACGCCCCGCCAAACGTCGCGCCCCTGTTTTCGGCATTTGGGGGCTCGCTCCTGACCCACCGGCGATTGGCGGAGCTCGCGGTCGATCGCATGGGCAGGGTGCGGCAGATTGCGCCGGCGTGGACGGAGAATGCGTCCTTGCCGGGTGGCGGTTTTCCGCATTCCGATTTCGGCGGGATCGCCCGGGCGCTGTCGGCTGCCTATCCGTTCCTAGCGCCGGCGACCGTCGCCCGGCTGGTTTCGGCCTATGGGACGCGGGCGTCCACGATCCTGGCCGGCAAGCGGAGCACGGCAGATCTTGGCGGCCTCTACGGCAGCGACCTGACGCAGGCCGAGGTCCAGTACCTGAGAGAAGAGGAATGGGCGGAGAACGCCGAGGACGTGCTCTGGCGGCGTTCCAAGCTTGGCCTGCGCTTCACGGCGGCCGAGGCGGCTGACCTCGAAAGGGGCATGACCCGGCACGAGGTGGAGCCGGCTGTCGCGTGACGGCTGCCTTTTCGGTGCCGAAATCGCCTGCTAGACACGCTCCGCAATCCCGTTACGACCGAGCCTCCGCGCCCTTCACATGATCCCAGCGATCCCAGTCCGCTTCGCGACGCTCGCGCGCTCGCTCGCCGCCGCCGGCCTGCTCGCGGTGGCCATGGCCAGTCCTGCGGCGGCGGACAAGATCGCCAACAAGGTCGCGGTGTTCGCGGGCCTCGACAAGATCACCGGGCGGATCATCAGTTTCGACGTCTACATCGACGAAACGGTGCGCTTCGGCGCGCTGCAGATCACGCCGCGCGTCTGCTACAACCGCCCGCCGACGGACGAGCCGCAGACCGATGCCTTCGTCGAGGTCGACGCCATCGGGCTCGACCGCAAGGTCAAGCGCATCTTCACCGGGTGGATGTTCGCCGCCAGTCCCGGCCTCCACGCGGTGGACGATCCGGTCTATGATGTCTGGCTGACCGACTGCAAAATGACATCCAATGTCCCGCCGCCGAAAAAGTAAAAGTCCGCGTCGGCGTTGATCGCTTCATCGAGCATCGCCTGGTAGCGCTCACGCGGCACGTCGATCGCGCCGAACTGGCGAAGGTGCTCCGTGGTGAACTGCGTATCGAGCAGCCGGAAGCCGCCGGCCTTGAGCCGGGCGACGAGATGGACAAGCGCCACCTTCGAGGCGTCGCGCTCGCGGCTGAACATGCTTTCCCCGAAGAACGCCGCACCGAGCTGGACGCCGTAGAGGCCGCCGACCAGCTCGCCATCGCGCCAAGTCTCGACGGTGTGGCAGGCGCCCATCTCGAAGAGATCGCCATAGAGACGGCGGATGCGCGCGTTGATCCACGTTTTCGGCCGGCCTTCGAATCCGCCGGCGCAGCCGTCGATGACGGCGGCAAAGTCGGTGTCGACGCGGACGTCGAACTTGCCGGAAGCGACCGTGCGCCGCAGGCGCTTCGGCAGGTGAAAGCCGTCGAGCGGAATGATGCCGCGCTGCTCGGGTTCGATCCAGTACAGCCCCGGATCGTCGGCGGACTCGGCCATCGGGAAGATGCCGACGGCGTATGCCTTCAGCAGCACCTGTGGCGTGATCTCGAGCAGAATGTCGTCGCGGGAGGCCATTTGGCCGCGACCGTAACGGTCGCGGCGGGGCAGGCGCAAGCCCGGCGTCAGACGCTCGCCAGCCGCTTCTCCAGCCAGTGGATGTCGTAGTTGCCCGAGATGATGTCGGGGTCGTTCACCAGCTCGCGGAAAAGGGGGATCGTCGTCTTGATGCCGTCGATGACGAACTCATCGAGCGAACGGGCGAGCCGGCGCAGCGCCTCGTCGCGCGAATGGGCGTGCACGATCAGCTTGCCGATCAGCGAGTCGTAGAACGGCGGGATCACGTATCCCTGATAAACGCCGCTGTCGATGCGGACGCCAAGCCCGCCGGGCGGGTGATAGTAGGCGATACGGCCCGGCGAAGCCGCGAACGTCTTCGGGTCCTCGGCGTTGATGCGGCACTCGATGGCGTGGCCGGTAAACTTCACGTCCTTCTGCTCGAAGGACAGGCCGAGGCCGCTGGCGATGCGGATCTGCTCCGTGACGAGATCGAGTCCGGTCACCGCCTCGGTCACCGGATGCTCCACCTGGAGCCGCGTGTTCATTTCGATGAAGTAGAACTCGCCGTCCTCGTACAGGAACTCGATGGTGCCGGCACCGGCGTAGCCGAGGTCCGCCATCGCCTTGGCGACGACGCCGCCGATCCGCGCGCGCTGCTCCGGCGTGATGGCCGGGGAGGGCGACTCCTCCATCACCTTCTGGTGCCGTCGCTGCAACGAGCAGTCGCGTTCGCCGAGGTGGACTGCCTTGCCGGCGCCGTCACCCATCACCTGCACTTCGATGTGGCGGGGCTTGGCGAGGTACTTCTCGATGTAAACGGCGTCGTCGCCGAAGGCGGCGCGGGCTTCGGCGCGGGCATTGGCCAAGGCGTTCGGCAATTCGAGCGCGCTCCGCGCGACCTTCATGCCGCGGCCACCGCCGCCGGCCGACGCCTTGATGAGCACCGGATAGCCTATCTCGTCGGCGATCTTCTTGGCGGTCGCTTCATTGGAGACGGCGCCCTCCGAACCCGGCACGACGGGAATGCCCAGCCGCTTGGCGGTGCGCTTCGCCTCGATCTTGTCGCCCATGATGCGGATGTGCTCGGCGCTCGGGCCGATGAAGGCGACATCGTGCGCCGCCAGTATCTCGGCAAAGCGCGCGTTCTCCGACAGGAAGCCGTAGCCGGGGTGCACGGCGTTGGCGCCGGTGATCTCGCAAGCGGCGAGGATCTGCGGAATGTTCAGGTAGGAGTCGCGGGCCGGGGGCGGCCCGATGCAGACGCTTTCGTCGGCAAGGCGGACGTGCATGGCGTCGGCGTCGGCGGTGGAATGCACCGCGACCGTGGCGATGCCGAGCTCCTTGCAGGCGCGCAGCACGCGGAGCGCGATCTCACCGCGATTGGCGATGAGGATCTTGGAGAACAGGCGCGGCGCAGCGGTCATTCGATGATCAGCAGCGGCTCGCCGTATTCGACGGGCTGCCCGTCATCGACCAGAATCTTGGTGACCTTGCCGGAGCGCGGCGCCGGAATCTGGTTCATCGTCTTCATTGCCTCGACGATCAGGAGCGTGTCGCCCTGGCGCACCTGGTCGCCAACCTCGACGTAGGGACGGGCGCCGGGCTCCGGCGCGCGGAACGCGGTGCCGACCATCGGCGAGTGAACCGTGCCCGGGTGGTTCGCATCAGTCACCGGCGCAATGATCGGCGCGGCTGCTGCGCCGCCCGCCGGCGCTGCCGTTACTGCGGGCGCAGCTGCGACCGTCACGTTGCGGGCGACCTTTACGCGCGTGCCTTCGCGCTCGATCTCGATCTCGGTCAGTCCCGTTTCGGTGAGCAACTCCGCCAGCTCGCGGACGAGCATCTGATCGAGGATCGATTTCTGGTCGGCCATCAGCTTTTCTTGCCCTTTGCGTTCTTGGCGCTGTTGTTGGCGGCGATGATCGTCGCCAGCGCCTCGAGCGCCAGGACGTAGCCTTGCGGTCCGAGGCCGCAGATCATGCCCTTCGCCACCGGCGACACGAACGAATGATGGCGAAAGGTCTCGCGCGCAAAGATGTTGGAAAGATGCACCTCGATCACCGGCAGCCCGGTGCCGCGGATGGCATCGTGGATGGCGATCGAGGTGTGGGTGTAAGCGCCGGCGTTGAGCACGATGCCGGCCGCCTTGTCGCCCGCTTCCTGAAGCCAGTCGATCAGGATGCCTTCGCGGTTGTCCTGGCGAAAATCGATCTTGAGGCCGAGTTCCTTCGCCCGCGCGGCGCATAGCGCCTCAATGTCGGCGAGCGTTCCCGTGCCGTAAAGCGCGGGTTCGCGCCTGCCGAGCATGTTGAGGTTCGGACCGTTGAGAATGAAGACTGTTGCCGCCATGACCGACCGTGGCCCCGGGAACGCCGATAGAGGCGGCAATCCCTACAGGAAAGCGCGGTTATACGGGTAGAAAAAGCGAAGGAAAAGCCCCGACTGCCGCCAAAACAGGCACGATTAACAGGTGGCGACCTTGGCGCAGTCGCGGACGGCCTTGATCTCCTGAACCAACTGATCGTAGCCGACGGCGCCAACCACAACCTTGAGCTTGGTGGCGTAGGAGGGCGTTCCGGTCAGGTCCAGTTTCGCGGCGAGGTCGCGAACCTCGTTGAGGTTATCCTTCACCTGGTCGGACGCCGCGAGCGTTTTCAGCTTGTCCTGGTCGAGCCCGATGTCGGCGGCGACCGCGAGAGCCTTGGCGCCATCCACCTGACCCGGGGTCGTGATCAGCTCGTCGTG
The DNA here is from genome assembly GCA_048498575.1 of Pseudomonadota bacterium. Classification (GTDB taxonomy): domain Bacteria; phylum Pseudomonadota; class Alphaproteobacteria; order Rhizobiales; family Kaistiaceae; genus DASZQY01. Next base: position 14,691 of record JBEHXS010000003.1, on the reverse strand, counting down.
GAATGCTAGGTATTTGTCCGGTGCGGTGAGGAGCACGGCGACCGCGATCTGGGCAGCCTGTACCGAGCCGTCGCCGAGGATCGGAAATTCTTTCAGGACGATACGCAGGTTCGGGTCGTCCTTCAGCAGTTGCAGCATGTCGGCATGGGCGCGGCGGCAGTAGGCGCAGTTGTAGTCGAAGAACTCGACCAGGGTCACGTCGCCCTTGGGGTTGCCGAGAACGACTTCACGCGACGAATCGAACAGCTCGTCGCTGTTCTGCTTGATGGTTGTCGCCTGCGCTACCTGAGCGGCCGCGTCTTCCTTCTGCTGCAGGGCATCGATCGCGTCGCGAATGATTTCGGGGTTGGCGATCAGGTAGTTGCGGATCGTCGCCTCGACGTCCTTGCGCTCATCGTCTGACAGTTCCGCCATCTGGGGGGCGGACTGGCCGTTCGCCATGGACGCGGGCACCGATGCCGCGGGCTTCGACTTGGCAATCACGTCCTGGACGATCGATTCGACCGCGACGCGGTCGACGCCGTTGTGGCGCATGCCGATCGAATAGCCGGCGGCGGCGAAGGCAATCGCCAGCAGCACGGCGAAAAGGGCGGTGAGGCGGAAGTTCATGCGTGGAGTGCTCCGAGGGCCGGAAGCTACGGCCAAAAGGGTTAAGCGCCCTCTACTGCTGCGATTTCTGCGGTTTATAGGATGCAATGTCGTCGGCGCGAAGCCACGCCGGCGTGCCTTTCTTCAACTTTGCTTGAGCTCGTATGGCCTGAATGCGGGCGTCGTCGAAGCTTCCCTCGGCAAACAGGCCCTGCGCTGTGGCCAACTGGGCCATCGGCTCATTGCCCTTCAAGGCATAGGCGCGGGCGAGCGCCCGGTAGCCGATGCCCATGTCCGGCTCTTTCTGGAGGGCAACGGTCAGGAGGCCGATCACCTCGTCGGCCACTGCCGGGCTGTTCTGGGCGACCAACGCCTGCGCCAGCAGTATTTTGAGGATATTCGCGCTGGCAGCGGGCGCCAGGGCGACAGCCTTGCGGAACGCGGCTATGGCCGGCGCGACGTTGCCGGTCTCAAGCAGCGACTGCCCCTTCAGCTCATAGAAATAGGGATCGTTGGGGCTCGCCTTGATGAGATCGTCGATCTGCTGCTGTGCCGGCCCCGGCTTGCCGGTGCGATAGGCGAGGACGGCGCGCGCATACTTCGCCGGCAGGCTCTGGTCCTTCATCGGGTAGCGCCGGAGCACCTTGTCGGCGGTCCACGTGAAGCCCACCAGCTTGGCGCGCACCAGGTCGTGCCGCTGCTGCAGTGCCGGCGGGTCCTTCACGGCGGTGTAAGGGCTCGTCGCGATCAGATCTTCGAATTGGGTGACGCGTTCACGCGGCAGCGGGTGCGTCTGCAAGAACGGATTGATCTGCTGCGACAGGAGCAGGGATTGGTCGGCCATCCGCTTCATCACGGCCAGCATGCCAGCGCTCGACTGGTGCGTCGCGTTCATGAACTTGACCGCGTTCCGGTCGGCGCCCGACTCCTGGTCGCGGCGAAAGGTGAGGAGGCTACGCTCGGCGATGTTGGGGGCGGCCGAGAAGATGCCGACGCCCGCCTGGCCGGCATCGACCGATCCGGTCGCAGCCCCCGCGGCGGCGGCGCCCGCGCCGATCAGACTCGCAATCAGCATCGCGGTCTTGGTGTCAGCGACCTGCTGCGCAAAACGCGCGGTATCCTGATCGACGATGTGGCCGGTCTCGTGGGCGAGGATGCCGATCAGTTCGTTCGGCGTTTCGGTCTGGATGATCGCGCCGGTGTTGACGAACATGTTGCCATTGTCGGTCACGAACGCATTGAATTCGTCGCTGGCAACAAGGTGAATTTTGGGAGCCGGGATGCCGGCCACCTTGAAAATCGGGCGCAGATAATCGGCGAGCAGCGCCTCGGTCTCGGCGTCGCGCACGACCGGGATCCCGTCGGCGTAGGCAGGAGGCGCGGCGAGGGCGCCCGCCAGCGCCATAGCGAGGCCGGCGGAGACAAGCCGCACTTTCCAACGCCCCGTTGGCCTGCTAATCCCCGCCAAAGACGCCATGACCTCTCCTGACCGCAGAATTCCGATCGCCGGCACCGCGAACCGGCGCACCCTAGAAGGGAAAATCTGGCGACAGCAAGACGCCGGAAGCAGCCAATGAGCAAGGTGCCGGCCGCCTCACGGCGCAGCCAGATTCAGCCATTCATCGTCATGGACGTTATGCGGGCGGCGGCTGATCGCGAGCACGCCGGCGAGCGGGTGTTTCACCTCGAAGTCGGGCAGCCCGGCAGCCCGGCGCCGCAGCCGGTGGTGGAGGCTGCCAGGGCGGCGCTCGCCGACGGGCAGCTCGGCTACACGGAGGCGTTCGGTCACCGCGGCCTGAGGCAGCGCATCGCTGCCTACTACGCGGAACATCATGGCTTGAGCGTGCCGATGGACCGCATCGCCGTGACCACTGGCTCCTCGGCCGGGTTCAATCTCACGTTTCTTGCCGCCTTCGACGCCGGCGATCGGATTGCGCTGCCGTCGCCCGGTTACCCCGCGTATCGCAATCTGGCGAAGGCCATGAACCTCGAGGTGGTGGAAATCGAGGTCACGGCCGAGACTGGCTACACGATCACGCCGGAAATGCTGGCGCGAGCCCATGCCGAGAAGCCGCTGGCGGGTCTCCTGGTCGCCAGTCCGGCCAACCCGACCGGCACGATCATGACGCCCGAAGCCCTGCGGGCGCTCATCGAGGCCGCCGAGGCGCTCGGCATCGTCTTCATCTCGGACGAGATCTACCATCGGCTGCTCTACGCCGGCACTGCGGCGACCGCGCTCCAGTTCAGCGACCAGGCGATTGTCGTCAACTCGTTCTCCAAGTACTACTGCATGACCGGCTGGCGCGTCGGCTGGATGGTCTTGCCCGAGTCGCTGGTGCGGCCGGTCGAGCGCATCGCGCAGAACCTCGCGATCTGTGCGCCGACTATCTCGCAACGGGCGGCGATTGCCGCCTTTGACGCCACCGCGGAACTCGATGTAATCCGCGACAGCTACGCTGCCAGCAGGCGGCTATTACTCGACCGGCTGCCGAGGATCGGCTTCGAGGACCTTTACCCGGTCGACGGCGCCTTCTACGCCTATGCCTCGGTGCGCCGCTTCGCCAACGATTCCGGCCTGTTCACCTCGCGGATGCTGGCGGAAACGGGAGTGGCGGCGACGCCGGGTGGCGATTTCGACAACCAGCGCGGCCACGACTTCGTGCGTTTTTCCTTCGCTGGCCGTGAGGCAGATATCGCCGAGGCGGTTGACCGGCTGGCTCATTGGCTCAAATAGCCTGAGTTGGTATCAAATCTCGGGATTCCCCGAATGGAGGCGTGCCGCTCGTGACCCCCACCATGGTCAAGGCATTTACCGCGCTGGAGACGTTGCGCACGGCTGCGATTGCGGTGCCGCTGCGCCAGCGCTTCGCCGACGATCCGGACCGCTTCAAGCGCTTCTCGTTGTCGTTCGGGAATTTCCTGCTCGACTATTCGAAGAACCTGATCGACGCGGATGTCATGCGGCAGCTGCTGGTGCTGGCTGAAGCCGCGGAGATCGAAAAGCACCGCGCCGCGATGTTCGCGGGCGAACCCATCAACGTCACCGAAAACCGGCCGGTGCTGCACGTAGCGCTGCGCGCTGCGCCGGACGACGTCTATCGCGTCAACGGCAAGAACGTGGTGCCGGACGTCCTCGACGTTCTGTCGCGCATGGGCGAATTCTCGGATGGGGTTCGTTCAGGCGCGATCGCCGGCAAGGGCGGCAAGTTCACCGACGTCGTCAACATCGGCATCGGTGGCTCCGATCTCGGCCCGGAGATGGCGACGCGCGCGCTGAAGCCCTTCCACGATGGGCCGCGCTGCCATTTCGTCTCCAACGTCGACGGCGCGCACATCCGCGACACGCTGGCGAACCTCAATCCGGCGACGACGCTTTTCCTGGTCGCGTCGAAGACCTTCAGCACGATCGAAACCATGACCAACGCGCAGACGGCGCGCCGCTGGATCGTGGCTGGCGTCGGCGAGGAGAACGTGGGCGCCCATTTCGCCGCGATCTCGACGGCGCGCGAGAAGGTCGCCGATTTCGGCATCGGGCCGGAGCGCATGTTCGGCTTCTGGGATTGGGTCGGCGGCCGCTACTCGGTGTGGTCGGCGATCGGCCTGTCTCTGATGATCGCGATCGGCCCACAGCGCTTCCGCGAGTTTCTGAACGGCGGGCGGGCGATGGACGATCATTTCCGGACCGCGCCGCTCAGCGCCAACATGCCAGCGATCCTGGGACTGATCGGTGTCTGGCACCGCAACGTCCTTGGCTTTCCCGTCCAGGCGATACTGCCCTATGACCAGCGGCTCGCGCGCTTGCCGGCCTATCTCCAGCAGCTCGATATGGAATCGAACGGCAAGCGCGTGCGAACCGTCGGCAACCAGGTGCGGGGCCAGACGGGGCCGATCGTGTTCGGCGAACCCGGCACGAACGGGCAACATGCGTTCTACCAGTTGCTGCATCAGGGCACGGATACGGTGCCGGCCGATTTCCTCGTGGGCGCGCTGTCCGATATCGGTGAGGACGAGCATCAGTCGCTGCTGCTCGCCAACTGCCTGGCGCAGAGCGAGGCCCTGATGCGCGGCAAGACGCTGGCCGAAGCGCAGGCGGAGCTGAAGGCGCAGGGCCTCAGCGCCCGCGCCATCGACAAGCTTGCGCCGCACAAGGTCTGTCCGGGCAACCGTCCGTCGAACACGATCCTCTATCGCCGGCTCGATCCCCACACGCTCGGCATGATCATCGCGCTCTACGAGCACAAGATATTCGTCGAGGGCGTGATCTGGGGGATCAACTCGTTCGACCAGTGGGGTGTGGAACTCGGCAAGACACTGGCCGTCGAACTCTTGCCGCTGCTGGTGCGCAGCGACCCCGAGAAGCCGCGCGACGCCTCAACCGAAGGGCTGATGTCGGCCATTCGCGAGCTCAGAAACCTCTGATTTGTCGGACGTTTATCGTTCCGTTTCGCCATTAATGATGGCGCAACAACTCAGCCTCTAGATTCCACGGTGCCCTGCGGGAGGCAGGACTGCGCGCGCGCACGCGCGTGAAAATCGCACGACGACACACGGGTTCACGATGGCCGAGCGTCAGGCGCAGAGCGCTGCGCAGGCGGAGCTCGCATCCGCCGAACGGCAGTTGCAGCATCTCGTCGAGCTTAACGCCGAGCTCGAAGCCACGGTCGCCAATCGCGCGACATCGGAAGCCGCGTGGAACAACGAGCGGCGTATCTGGCGTGCGATGATCGACCAGGTGCCCGACTACCTCTTCGTCAAGGACACGCAGAGCCGCTTCGTCATCGCCAACCGCGCCGTCGCCTTCGATCTCGGGCTGCTGCCCGATGCCCTGATCGGCAAGACGGACTTCGAGGTTCACCCGATGACGCGGGCGCGGCAGTTCTTCGCCGACGAGCAGAGCGTCATCACCACCGGCAAGCCGATGATCGACATCGACGAGTTCATCGTCGATCACGACGGGCGCCAGAAGTGGCTCTCGACCAGCAAGGTGCCGCTGCGCGACGAGCACGGCAACATCATCGGCATCGTCGGCATCTGCCGCGACGTGACCGAGCGCAAGCGCGCCGAAGAGCAGATCCACTTCATGGCGCACCATGATGTGCTGACCGGCTTGCCCAACCGCAACACGCTGATGCAGCGCCTGTCCGGCGCAATCGAGCAGGCCAAACGCTCGGGCGGAGGCGTCACGGTCATCTTCATCGACCTCGATCGCTTCAAGATGGTCAACGACAGCATGGGGCATGGCGCCGGCGACATGCTGCTGAAGACCGTCGCCGACCGCATGATGCGGTGCGTGCGCGGCTCGGACACGGTGGTTCGCCTGGGCGGCGACGAGTTCGTCGTTCTGCTCAGCGGGCAGGACGAGCGCTCCGATGCCAAATACGTTCTCGGCCGGCTGCGCGCCGCGATTGCCGAGCCGGTCGAGATTGAAGGGCAGCTCTTCCGCGTGACGAGCTCGATTGGCATCGCGCGCTACCCGTCGGATGGCGAGGACGCGGAGACTTTGCTGCTCAATGCGGACGTCGCGATGTACCAAGCGAAGGAAACCGGCCGCGACACCTTCCAGTTCTACACGGCCGAGATGAACGCCGTGGCGCGGGAACGACGCGTGCTGCAGGAAGGCTTGCGCCAGGCCATTGCCACGCACCAGTTCGCGCTGGTGTACCAGCCGCAGATCGACCTGCGCACCGGGGCGATATTTGCCGTCGAAGCCTTGGTCCGCTGGCATCATCCCGAGCTCGGCGTCATTCACCCGGCGAAGTTCATTCCCATGGCGGAGGAGAGCGGGCTCATCGTACCGCTCGGCGATTGGGTGCTGCGCGAAGCATGCCGGCAAAACAAGGCGTGGCAGAACGCCGGCATGCCGCCGATCAGTGTGTGCGTGAACGTATCGGCACGACAGTTTCGCGAGCGGACGTGGGTGTTGCGCGTCGCAGAGATTCTGAAGGAGACCGGGCTTGCTCCCGAATACCTCGAGCTCGAGCTGACCGAGAGCCTGCTCATGCACGATGTCGGGCAGACGATCGCCACCATGCGCGAGCTGCAATCGCTCGGCGTTCACTTCTCGATCGACGATTTCGGGACCGGCTACTCCAGCCTGAGCGCCCTCAAGAGCTTCCCGGTCGCCCGGCTGAAGATCGACCAGTCGTTCGTCAAGAACCTGCCGCGCGACGACAACGACCGTTCGATCGCTACCGCGGTCATCTCGCTCGGGCAGAAGCTGCATATGCGGGTCATTGCCGAGGGCGTGGAGACGCAGGAGCAGATGGACTTCCTACGCAGTCACGACTGCGACGAATTCCAAGGCTATCACTTCTCGCGGCCAGTGGATCCCGTCGCCATCGCCGATCTGCTCCGCAAGCAGGTGAAGGTCTGAGGGCAAGCGGAGCGGGCGCCTTGCCCGGCCTGTCCAGAGTCCGGTCCGCCCTTGCCCGGGTCCGCCGACTGTGATCGGTTGGCTGCGGTCTCATGCCTACCTACACGTCCGCGCAGCCGTTCCTCGGCATAGCGCTAAAAGTTGCCTCGACGCTGGCGTTCACCGCGATGTCGACGCTGATCAAGCTGGTCAGCGATCGCTATCCCGTGGGCGAGATCGTCTTCTTCCGCTCGGCGCTGGCGTTGGTTCCGGTTGCGGCCTGGGTCGGCTGGCGCGAGTTCCCGTACATCTTCCGGACGGCGCGGTTCGGCGGTCACATCGTCCGCTCGATTGCCGGTTCGATCTCGATGTTCTGCAGCTTCAGCGCGCTGTCGCTGCTCCCGATCGCCGACGCTACCGCCATCAACTATGCGTCGCCGCTGCTGACGGTGGTGTTCGCCGTGCTCCTTCTGCACGAGAAGGTGCACGCCTATCGCTGGACCGCGGTGGCCATCGGCCTCGGCGGTGTCCTCATCATCCTGTCCGACTACTTTGGACCTGAAGCGAGCGATACGTCGCGGGCCAGTGCGCTCGGTGCGACGTTCGCCGTGGCCGCGGCGATCATGGGGGCGCTCGCGGCCACGCAGACGCGGAGCCTCACGCGATTGGAGGCGGCGTCCACCATCGTCGTCTATTTCTCGTCGCTGACCGCGTTCTTCGCGCTGTTCACGCTGCCCTTCGGCTGGGCTGCGCCGCACGGGCTCGATATCGCGGCGCTCTGCGGCGCCGGCATCTTCGGCGGGATAGGGCAGGTGCTGCTGACGCAAAGCTATCGCTTTGGCGATGCCTCGGTCATCGCGCCGTTCGACTACACGTCCATGATCTGGACGCTGATCGTCAGCCTCGCGATCTTTGGAACGTGGCCGAGCCCGATCGTGCTGTCGGGCGCGGCCGTCGTGATAATCGCCGGGCTGTTCGTGATCTGGCGGGAGCGGGCGCTCGGCATCGAGCGCAGCCGCTCCAAACGTGCGCAGACGCCGACCTGACGGCCGGCTTCTGGCTCAGCCCTTGTACTTCACCACCTTCTGCGTCTGCTCGCCGAGGCCGGCAATGCCGAGGTGGATCTTCTCGCCGCCCTTGAGGAACACCGGCGGCTTCATGCCCATGCCGACGCCCGGCGGGGTGCCGGTGGTGATGACGTCACCCGGATCGAGGCGGAAGAACTGGCTGCAGTAGCTGACCAGATGCGCGACGCCGAAGATCATTGTGCGCGTGTTGCCGGTCTGGCGGCGCACGCCGTCGACGTCGAGGAACATGTCGAGGTCCTGCACGTCCTTGATCTCGTCGCGGGTGACGAACCAGGGGCCGAGGGGACCGAACGTCGGGCAGCCTTTGCCCTTCGTCCACTGGCCGCCGCGTTCCTGCTGGAATTCGCGCTCCGAGACGTCGTTGCAGAGGGCGTAGCCGGCGACCGCGGCAAGCGCCTTGTCTTCGGGAATGTAGCTGCCGCCGCGACCGATAATCACCGCGAGCTCGACTTCCCAATCGGTCTTCTTCGAATTCTTCGGGATGACGACATCGTCGTTCGGGCCGCTCAGCGAGTTCGGCGCCTTGTTGAAGATGATCGGCTCCTTCGGAACGGTGGCGCCGGTTTCCTTGGCGTGGTCGATGTAGTTGAGGCCGATCGCGATGAAGTTGCCGGTGTACGCGATGCACGGCCCGAGGCGCGCGGTCTTCGGGGCGGCGGGCAGGTTGGTGATCTTGGCCTTCTTGATCTTGGCCAGCGCGCCGTCAGCCAGCGTCTCGGGCGTGATGTCCGGGACAACGCGGGAGAGGTCACGGATGACCCCGTTCTTGTCGATAATTCCGGGCTTCTCACGGCCCTTCGGCCCAAAGCGAACGAGTTTCATGCGCTGCGATTCCCCCGTGTGCGGATGTCGGTGATGCCGAGAAAAACTGGCGAGAAAGTCCGACACAGGACGTAGCGCAGATCGCCGTCCGGCCTCAAGCGACAAGTGCGCGCGGTCCGCCACCGTTCGCACTGGCGCCGCGCAACTCCGGTCAGTATTCTTGACCTAATAACAAGCAGGCGGCCTTTGGAAACGCTCCTCCCGTTGCTCGGCTTCGTCCTTGTATCGACGTGCACCCCGGGCCCCAACAACCTGATGGTGCTCGCCTCCGGCGCCAATTTCGGCGTCCGCCGGACGCTTCCGCATATCCTCGGCATCGCGTGCGGCTTCCCGGTGATGATCATCGCCGTCGGCCTCGGACTGGGCTTCGTCTTCGACGAGTACCCGATCGTCCACGTCATCCTGAAATACGTGACGTTCGCCTACCTGCTGTGGCTGGCGTGGAAGATCGCTCACGCCGGGCGGCCGGATCCGGAAGGTAGCCTCGTCAAGCCGATGACGTTCCTGCAGGCGGCGGCGTTCCAATGGGTCAACCCCAAGGGCTGGGCGATGTTCATCGGGGCACTCGCGCTGTTCACCACCGCCGCCGGCAACCGGCCGGTCCAGGTCGGTCTGATCGCCGCGCTGTTCGGCCTGGCATGCCTGCCCAATGGCGTTGCCTGGGCGCTCTTTGGCCGCTCGATTGCAGGCTACCTGCAGAACGACCGGGTCCGATTCTGGTTCAACCTCATCATGGCGGCGCTGCTTATCCTCTCCGTCGTGCCGACGCTTTTCGAATAGGCTTGGCCATGGACTCGCTTCCGACGATCGCCGATGTCCGTTCTGCCGCTCTTCGCATCCGCGGGGAAGCGCTGCGCACGCCGCTGCTCTCAAGCCCGTTGCTCGATGAACTCGCCGGCGCGCATGTCCTGCTGAAGTGCGAGAACCTGCAGCGCACCGGTTCGTTCAAGTTCCGTGGCGCCTACAACGCCATTGCGGCCATCTCCCACGAAGCCCGCGCCGGGGGCATCGTTGCCGTCTCCTCCGGCAACCACGCGCAGGCGATTGCCGAAGCCGCCCGCCTGTTTGGCCTGCGTTCGACCATCGTCATGCCGGCCGATGCGCCGGCGCTTAAACGCGCGCGTACTGAGCGAAGCGGTGGGCACGTCATTGCCTACGATCGGGGGCGCGAGGATCGCGAGGCGGTTGCCGCGCGCTTCATGGCCGAGCACGGCGGAACGCTGGTGCATCCCTACAACGATCCATACGTGATCGCCGGGCAGGGGACGATCGGACTCGAGATTGTGGAGCAGTGCACCGAGCTGCACCTGGTGCCGGATGCCGTTCTCGTTCCCTGCGGCGGCGGTGGGCTGTCCGCCGGGGTCGGGCTTGCTGTCCGGACCGAGGTTCCGCGTACGTCCGTACTCCTGGTCGAGCCTGCAGGCTTCGACGACTACGGCCGTTCGCTGGTGGAGGGTACGCCGGTCGCCAACAAGGGAACCTCGGGCTCCGTTTGCGACGCGCTGCTGGCGCCTTCGCCGGGCGCGATCGGCTTCGCCATCAACCAGGCCAGCCATGCCCGCGGGCTCGTTGTCAGTGACGAGGAGGCGCTGGCGGCAGTCGCCTTCGCGTTCCGCGAGCTCAAGCTGGTGGTCGAGCCGGGCGGTGCCGTGGGGCTGGCGGCAGTGCTCGCAAGGCGGCCGGCGGAACTCGCCGGGCAGACCGTCGTCGTGGTGCTGTCGGGCGGCAACATCGAGGCGGCGACGCTGCAGCGCGCGCTAACGGAATAGCCCAACAAAAAGGGCGCATCCGATGGATGCGCCCCCGATTTCGTACCGAACGAACCGCCTAGTCGAAGCGGCCGCTGGCGTGGGCGAGCATGGTGTAGACCTTGCCCGTGTCCGAAGTCAGGTAGGCCCCGCCGGCGGCGCGATCCTTGCCCGACTTGGTGACCTCGGCGAGCAGCTTCTCGAAGTCCGCGACGTAGCGGTCGACCGCCGACCGGAAGTCGGCGTCGCGCTGATACTTCTTGCGGATCTCGTCGAACGTCTGCTGGCCGGAAAGCGTGTAGAGGCGACGAGTGAAGAGGTTCTTCTCACCCTTGTTATGCCGCGCCCAGAGTTCGACTGCCGCATCGTGATCGATGGCGCGGGCGATATCCGCCGAGATGGCTCCCAGGCCTCCGCTGCCGTTTGCCGGTGGGGCAGCGGGAGGCTCGGCCGCGATCACGGCCGCTTCGGGCTGGTGACGTTCGACGGCCGGGGCCGCTTCCTCTTCGGTCGAGGCGCGACGAAGCAAGTCGGAAACCCAGCCTTCGCCGGCGTCATCGCTGCCTTGTGAGGTGCGCAGGGCGGCCGGCGCCTGGCGCGGCACCGCCCGTGGTGCCGCCTTAGCGACCGGTGGCGGTGCCGCAACACCGTTGCCATTCGTGCCGGTGCGGCGCGGCGGTTCGCTGTAACGGGGCGGCGGCGCATCGAGCGCCAGCGGTGGCGGTGCCACCGGCAGAGTCTCGGCATTCACGGCGGTGGCCTCGACACGGAAACGCGGCTCGCCAAGCGACGGGCTCGAGACGTCCAGGTTCTTGCCGTGGCGATTGATGATGTCCGACAGCTCGGTCAGCGCCTTGATCTGGTCGCCGACAACGCGGCGCATCGCTTCGGCGCCTTCGCGCGCCTCCTCCGGCAATTCGAGGACGCCCTTGCGGAGCTCCTCGCGCGTGGAGTTGAGGTCGCGCTGCAGGTCAGTGGTCGCCTGGCGCATTTCGCGGGCGGCCTCGCTGAAGCGGCGCGATAGCTCGGTCATCGACTGGCCCATGTCGGTGATCATGGCCTTGTTGGCCTCGCGCACCGCGTCCGCAGCCTTGCGGCTCTCGGTGCCGGCGGTGCGGTTCATGGTCTCGAAGTGGTCGATGACGCCCTTGGTCGCTGTCGCCGTGTTCTCGGTCAGCATGCGGCTGACCGCGGTGGCGCGTTCCTCGGCCGTCTTCAGCGTCTCGGCGATGATGCGGGTGAACGACTTCATCAGGCCATCGAGTTCCTCGCTCCGCTGCTTGAGGCCGGAGGTGAGGCTCTCCAGCGCCGGCCGGCGTTCCTCGACGGTGGTCTGGATCTGGCGGTTGACGTCGGCGAGGTTCTTCGTGGCGGAGGACAGCGATGTGCTCTGCTCCTCGAACCGCTTCACGACCGTGCCGACGCCCTCGATGATGTCGCGCGAAACGTCGCGGAGCTTGCTCACCTGGCCGCCAAGCTCGTTCGACGAAAGCTGCGTGGCCTCGACGGCGTGGCCGATCGCGGCGGTGAACTCGGTCGAGCGCTGGGCAAGCTGGGTCTCGATCTTGTCGAGGCTGGTCGCCGTCGTGCCGAGCAGTGTGTTCAGCATCTCGTTCGACTGGCGCAGCCGCTCGGCGATCTCCGTCACTTCCGTGCGCAGCGTGTGGTTGGTCGCCACGAAGGTCGAGGCGACGCGCTCGCCGCTCGCCATGAGCGTGCGGGCGGCTTCCTCGCTGCGATTGGCAACGAGGTTGACGACCTGGGCGCCGGTCTGTTCCAGCGTGCGGACGAGCGCATTCGAGCGGCCGTCGAGCAGGGCGGCGAGTTCGCCGCTCCGCGAACCCAGCACGTCGTTGAACTCGCGGGTGCGCTCCTCGAGGGCTTCGGTAACCGCGTTGGCGCGGGCGCCGAAGATGCCCTCGATCTCATTGATGGCGCGGCCGAGCACCGACGACGCTTCGCCGGCGGAAGCGCGGATCGAGCGCGTCGCCTCGGCGGACTCAGTGACCAGGCGCTGGGTGACGTCGGATACCGCTTCGCGGACGGCGAGGGCCACGTCTTCGCTGCGCGCGGCGAGCGAGTCGGTGATCGAATTGGCGCGGTCGGTCAGCGTCTCGGCGAGATTCTCGATACGCGACGTGAGCTGTCCGCCGACCTCGATCAGGCGGTCGTCGATCATCGAAGCGAATTCGGTCTGGCCGGTGGTGAAGGTCTCAGCGATTTCGCGCGTGCGCTCGATCAGCGTCTGGTTGATCTGGCGGGAGCGGTGGTCGAGCGCCTCGGCGATGCGGTGGGCGTTCGATTCCAGCGCCTCCGAAACATCCTCGATCTTGAGGCGGATGCCGTCGCCGAACTGCGACAGCTTGCTCTGCAGCGCCGTCTCCATGGCGTGCGCCTGCTCGGAGAGCGTCGTGATCACCTCCGGACCGCGCTGATTCATCAGGTCGGCAATGCGCGAGAAGCGGCTGTCGAGAACGTCGCCGACCTCGCGGCTGCGGCGCTCGATGACCTCCCCGAAGCGCGAGCCGGCTTCCACGATCTTGCCGTGGATGGCGCTGCCGCGGTCGTCGATGGCGTCGGCGACCTCCGTGCCCGAGGTGATAATCTTCTCGTGGATGGTGACGCCACGGCTCTCGATGGCGTTGGCGACATCGCGGCCGGAGGCGAGAATCTTCTGGTGGATCGACGTGCCACGGCTTTCGATGGCGTCGCCGATGTGCTGCGTCGCTTCCACGATCGAGTCGTAGATGGCGGTGCCGCGGCCTTCGATCGAGTCCGCGATCTCGCGGGCCGACGAAAGGATGCGCTCGTGGATCGAAGCGCCGCGCGACTCGATCTCGTTGGCGATCTGGCTGCCGGATTCCACGATGCGCTCGTGGATGGTGTTGCCCTGATCGATGATGCGATCCGCAATGCGCGTGCCCGAGTCCACGATGCGTTCGTGGATAGAGCCGGCGCGCGAGGCGATCGTCTCGGCGATCTCGTTGCCCGAGGCGATGATCGTCTCGTTGATCTTCATGCCGCGGACGGCGATTGCCTTGGCGACTTCGCCGCCGACGGAGGCAAGGCGCTGGGTGAGCTCGGCGCTGCGCTCGTCGAAGGAGTCATAGACGGAAGTGGTGGCCGAATTGATCGCTTCGCGCAGCCCGTTGGTCCGCGTCTCGATCAGGTTCGCCATGGCTTCGCCGGTAGAAGCGAGGCGCTCGTTCAGCTCGGTGCCGTTGACCGCTATCGATTCAAAGATGCGGTCGCCGGTGCGCGACAGGCGATCGGCGAGCTCGCCGCCGCGGTTGGTAATGGTCTCGGCGATGCGCGTGCCGGTCTCGTCGAGCTTGTCGGCGATTTCCTGACCGCGGAGGGCAAGGTCGACGAGGAGCGAGTCGGCGTTCGACTTCAGCGCCTCGTTCACTTCGGTGACGTGCTTCGAAATCGTTGCGGCAGCCATATTGCCGGTTTCGCTGATCGATTTCGTGATGTCGTCGGTGCGGCCTTCGAACCCGGCGATCAACTCGGCGCCGACGGACGACAACGTATCGTTCACTTCCTGGCCGCGCTCGGCGATCGTGTCGGCCATGGCGCGCCCGGTCGAGGACAGAGTCTCGTTGATCTCGGACGAGCGGGCGAGAAGGGCGTCGGTGACCTCAGCGCCGGTCTGGGCCAGCGAAACCGCGACGTCGCTCACCGTATCGGCCAGGCGGGAGACGAGGTCTTCGCCGCGAGCCGAAAGCTGATCGACCATCGCCTCGCCGGCGGTGCCGAGGGCGGCGGTGATCTGCTCGCCACGATCGGTAAGGGCGGCAGTAATGCGGTTGCCGGCGTTGGTGACGCTGTCGGCAATCGACTCCGACGCGATGCGGAGATCCTTGGACAGGGCCTCCTGCGCCGACACGATGGACGTGCGGACGCGCTCCGAGTTGATGACGATGGCTTCGCGCTGACCGGCGAGGTCGTCGATCAGCGAGCGCATGCGCGTCTCGTTGTCGGAGTACGAACGCTCGAGTGCCGCGACTTCGTTGTGAACGAGAAGCTCAAGTTCGGAGGCGCGGGCGAGGGCGCGTTCGATGCCGTCGCCGACGGCCGCGACTTCGCGGCG
>JBEHXS010000002.1:0-55575 GCA_048498575.1 Pseudomonadota bacterium | reverse complement strand
CGCGACCCAGCTAACGGCGAGGTCCCGCCCTATGAATCTGGACCCCGGCCTCCGCCGGGGTAGCGGTGAAGTTCGTTTGTCGCGGGTACATCGCCGCCCAAATCGGACAGCGCGCCTTCTTACCCCACCGCAATCGGTGGATTCCCGTGCATTTGCTGTGGAGAACCCCCCGGCCGCCCGCTGCCTCGGTACTCCCCGTCACCCGCCTTCTCTAGCGTGCTCGCCGTTAGACTGAACGGAGAGGCCCATGACCAGAGTATTATTGTCGACCATGTTCTTGCTGAGCCTCGGCGCCGGTGCCTTCGCCCAGTCGTCTTTCGTCGTTGGCAAGGCCAGCGCCAGCGGCGGCAGCAGTTCATTCGCCGCCGTCAGTGCTTCTTCTTATGCTTCAAGTAGTTCCTCGGGAGGCGTTACCACGAGCACGTCCGGCTTCAGCTTCAAGGGCGTGAGTTCCGGGCCTTCCGGCGGCGTTTCTTACACGGGCGCTCCGCCCGCCACGTCCCATTCGTGCACGGGTTTCTGCATCTTGTTCCATTAGCCGCGGAAATACCTCGGCCGGAGGCGGCTTGCGTCCGCCGCCGGCCGACATTACCTGAACGGTTATGAGCGACCCCGATTTCCTGAAGCTTGCCGCCGTCGACGAGGAAGATCTCGCCGTCGTTTCTGCTTATGTGCAGGACGCCGTGCTCAAGGTCGGCGACATGCTTTACCTGCCGAAAGAGCGCCGTTTCGCGCTCGCCATGAATCGCTTCATCTGGGAAAAGCTCGAAGGCCAGCGCCGCGATTTCGAGCGCCGCCGCGCCGCGCTCACCTTCGATCGCGTCGAGCGCGTCAAGACCACCGGCATCGACCGCAACCAGTCCGATGCCGTGCTCGAGCTGCTCGCCGTGCGGTTTCTCCCTGTAAGCCTCCCGGCGGGCGTCATTGAGCTTACCTTCGCCGGCGGCGCCGCCGTCCGCATCGAGGTCGAGGTCATCGAGTCGCGTCTGGCCGATCTCGGCACGGCGTGGTCGACCAGCGTCAAGCCGCAGCACGATCTGGCAGGCGAGACGAGCGCCGGCACTTGAGCTATAGGGGCGGCATCCACATTGGGTACCGCCCGTGACCGCTCGCCTTAGCCAGTCCGATTCCGATTTCGAAGCCCGCTTCGCAGCGCTGCTTTCCGCCAAGCGCGAGGTCAGCGAAGACGTCGCCGGCAGCGTCCGCGCCATCCTGCGCGCCGTCCGCCACCACGGCGATGCCGCGGTCATCGAGTTCACCGAGAAGTTCGATCGTCTGGCGCTGCAGCCCGAAACCCTTCGCGTTGCCGATGTCGAAATCGTAGCTGCCGAGTCCGCCGTCCCGGCGGATCAGCGCGATGCCCTGCTTTTCGCCCGCGACCGCATCGAGGCGTTCCATCGCCGCCAGATGCCGAAGGACGATCGCTACGTCGATGACGCCGGCGTCGGTCTCGGCATCCGCTGGACGCCGCTGGATTCGGTCGGCCTCTACGTTCCGGGCGGCACCGCCGCCTATCCGAGCTCGGTGCTCATGAACGCGGTGCCGGCGCGCGTCGCCGGCGTCGAGCGCGTCGTCATGGTCACGCCGACGCCGGATGGCAAGATCAATCCGCTGGTGCTGTTTGCCGCCGGGATCGCCGGCGTCGACGAGATCTACCGCATCGGCGGAGCCCAGGCGATCGGCGCGCTCGCTTACGGCACCGAGTCGATCGCACCGGTCGCCAAGATCATGGGGCCGGGCAATTCCTACGTCGCCGCCGCCAAGCGTCATGTCTTCGGCACCGTTGGCATCGATCTGATCGCCGGGCCCTCCGAGGTGCTGGTCGTCGCCGACGCCGACAACGACCCGGAATGGATCGCCTCCGATCTGCTGGCCCAGGCCGAACACGACGCCGCCGCGCAGGCGATCCTCATCACCGATTCAGCCGCGCTCGCCGATCGGGTGGCCGTTGCCGTCGACGGCCAGTTGCAGTCGCTGCCGCGCGGCGAAACCGCTGGCGCGAGCTGGCGCGATTTCGGTGCCATCATCGTCGTGAAATCGCTGGCCGCCGCGATGGATCTTGCCAACCGCATCGCGCCCGAGCACCTCGAGCTCGCCGTCGCCGATCCGGAGGCGCTGCTGACGAAGGTGCGCAACGCCGGCGCGGTTTTCCTCGGCCGCTACACGCCTGAAGTCATCGGCGATTATGTCGGCGGCCCGAACCATGTCTTGCCGACGGCGCGCTCGGCGCGCTTTTCCTCCGGCCTGTCCGTCCTTGATTTCCTGAAGCGCACCACGCTTCTCAAGCTCGGGCCGGATCAGCTTGCCGCGCTTGCCCCGGCAGCCATCACACTGGCGGAAACCGAGGGATTGCAGGCCCACGCCCGCTCCGTCGCGATCCGCCTCAATCGTCGCTAGCGGATTTCCTTTCGTGTCCTGAAAGGTTTCCTTTCCGGGCGTAATCCGCTAGTTTCCGCGCACTTTTCGGGGGGTGCCCTCCAAGGATACGAATGGCCAAAGAAGAAATCATCGAACTGCCCGGCGTCGTTTCGGAACTTCTGCCGAACGCCACCTTCCGCGTTAAGCTCGAGAACGGTCACGAGATCATCGCCCATACTGCCGGGCGCATGCGCAAGAACCGCATCCGTGTGCTTGCCGGCGATAAGGTCCTGGTCGAGATGACGCCTTACGATCTGACCAAGGGTCGCGTCACCTACCGCTTCAAGTGAGCCGTGCCGCCGGCGCTGCCGGCATTCAACCAGCAAGGCCAGCATGGCCGGTCGCCTGAAATTCGTCCTCGCCTCGGGTTCGCCGCGCCGTCTCGCCCTGCTTGGCCAGATCGGCATCGAGCCCGATCGCATCATGCCGGCCTCGGTCGACGAGACGCCGAAGAAGAACGAGCTGCCGCGCAATCTTGCCAGCCGCCTCTCCGGCGAGAAGCTGGCGTGGGCGCGGGACCTTGCCAAGGACGAGCCCGAGCTCGCCGGCGCGCTCTTCCTCGCCGCCGACACGGTCGTCGCCGTCGGCCGGCGCATCCTGCCCAAGGCGGAGCGCATCGAGGAAGCGGCGGCGTGTCTCCGCCAGCTTTCCGGCCGCTCGCACCGCGTTTACACCGGCATCGCCTTCGCCAATGCCAAGGGCCATGTGCGCAAGCGCCTGGTCGAGACGCGCGTCCGCTTCAAGCGCCTGTCGCGCGAAGACATCGAGGCTTACCTCGCCTCGGGCGAGTGGCGCGGCAAGGCTGGTGGCTACGCCGTGCAGGGGCTCGCCGGCGGTTTCGTCGTCAAGCTCAGCGGCTCCTATTCCAATGTCGTCGGCCTGCCGCTCTACGAGACCATGACGCTCCTGGTCGGGGAGGGCTACCCGGTTCACTTCAATTGGCTGAGCGCTACCTGAGAGGCCATGGCTTCAGCGAAGGACAAGATCGTCGGCCTCTATCGCCCGCGCAAGTGCGCGATCTGCGGCAAGCCCACGGTGCGCCAGTACCACCCGTTCTGTTCCAGCCGTTGCGCCGATGAGGATCTCGGTCGCTGGCTGAGCGGCCGCTACGCTATCCCCGGTGCCGCGGCTCCGAAGGGCGACGATGCCGACGACGAAGGCTGAGGCCAAACCCGTCACCGTCCCGCTTGCGGACGGACAGGCCGTGTCCGGCCTGCTGTCCGTCCCGAAAAATGCCCGCGCCATCTACGTCATGGCCCACGGCGCCGGGGCGGGGATGGCCCATCCGTTTCTGGCGCAGATGTCCGCGCTGCTGTCCGAACGCGGCATCGCCGTCCTGCGCTACCAGTTCCCGTACATGGAGAAGAAAAGCCGCCGGCCGGATTCGCCAGCCGTGGCAGAGGCTTGCGTCGCCGCGGCGGTGGCCGAGGCACAGCGCCTGGCGCCCGGCCTGCCGGTCTTCGCCGGCGGCAAGTCCTTCGGCGGCCGCATGACCTCGAATGCCGAAGCCCACGTCCGCCTCGCTGTCCGCGGCCTTGCCTTCCTTGGCTTTCCGCTCCATCCGCCCGGCGCCCCCGCCGACACCCGCGCCGCCCATCTCGCCGACGTTTCGGTGCCGATGCTCTTCCTGCAGGGCACCAACGACGAATTCGCCAGTCCGGACCTCCTCCGGCCCGTTGTCCGGAGCCTCGGAAAGCGCGCCACCCTGCATTGGGTCGAAGGCGCCAATCACAGCTTCCACGTCCCGAAAAAATCAGGCCGCACCGACGCCGAGGTCATGGTCGACCTGGCGGATACCCTCGATCAGTGGATAACGGCCAACCTAAGTTAGACGCGCTGTTCAGGCTGCCGTCAGCGCGCAAGGATACGAAAAGTGGGATGTTGACCGCAGATCAGCGCCTCGAACGCGAACACTGGGACCGGGTCTTCGGCGCCGCGCACGACTATCCGAACCCCGCGCCGCTCCAGCTTCCCTACCTGGTTCTCTCCCATCCGCGCAGCGGCAGCACGATGCTGTGCTCGTCGTTGAGCCTCACTCGCCTTGCCGGTACGCCGATCGAATATCTGAATCCAAGTTCGGTTGGCACTTACCAGAAGGCTAAGGGCCCCGTCCCGCTGAACACCTACTTCAACGAAATGGTGCGGCGCCGAACGTCGCCGAACGGCCGCTTCGGGATGAAACTGATGCCGCATCAGTTCACCGCCGCGTTTCAGAATTCCGATAGCGGGGGTGTCAGCTTCTTGCGCAGCTTCAAGCGCTTCATCCGCACCTATCGCCGCGACAAGGTCGCTCAGGCCGTTTCCAATGTGCTCGCCAACGAGCGCAAGTTGTGGACGACCACCAATCCGGAGGACAAGCTCCCGGAGCGAGGCTTCCGCCGCGGCGATGTTGTCGCGATCACCGCCGCGTTGTCCTATCTCGTCTCCGCCGAGCAATTCTGGATCGACGTGATCGGCCGGCTTAACCTGAAGCCGGTCATCGAGATCGCATACGAAGACCTGGTGGCCGATACCCGCCGCGAGGTCGGCCGCGCCTTGGCGCATATCGGGGTCGAGATGCCGACGGACGAGATTCCGTTGCCGAAAACCGTCAAATTGGCCGGCGAAGGCTCGCGCGAGATCAAGCGCCGTTATCTTGAGGCGATCGGCCTCGGTGCGACGGCGGATGCCGAATAGGCCGCCGGTAACTGGACAGCCGTAAGCGCGTTCAATATAACCCCGCGACGCTTTTCCGGCCGCTTCGGCCGGTGGGCCCAGGTAGCTCAGTTGGTAGAGCAGCGGATTGAAAATCCGCGTGTCGGTGGTTCAATTCCGCCCCTGGGCACCATTCCCTTATCCCCATGATCTGGCAGCGATTTTCGCGGCAGCCGCGGGCCCTCACGCCGCCGGAAAATTCTCCCAATGCGGCGTCGTGATGCCGGCCTCGACGTCGGCGAATTGGGTGTGGCGGAGGTAGTCGAGGAACGCCGGCCGGCCGATGAAATCGCTGTCGAAGCTCAGGTCATGTTCGGTCGGGGAAAGCGCCGTCCGCGTATTCTGGCCGATGAGCGAAAGCGCGTCCTTCAGGCTGAATTGCCTGGCAAGGAATCCCTTCCACGGCGACTTGAGGAGATACGCCTCGATCTCGCGCCGCGCCGGGTGGTCGACATTGAAGCGCGGGCCGTTCCACGGCTTGTTGGGGCCGGCGAAGTGCAGGATGACCGGGTCGAACACCTTGCGCAGGGAAGAGCGCCAGAGTGCCAGCATCATGTTGAACGACGGCGACAGCTCCACCCATTCCCCGTTGAGGATGGTGTTGAGCGCCGATTGGTCGAAGAAGCGCAGCGGCACGCGCTGCTGCCCGATCAGCTTCACCACTTTGCCGTAGATTCTGTGCTGGCTATAGGTCGGCATGTCGATCAGCAGCACGCCGGCGTTGAAGTAGCGGCGGCTGCCGGCGCCGACCGTGGCGGCCCGCTCGCTCGGATCGGGCGCATGGGCGATCACGAGGTCGCGCGCCGCCGCGAGCACGCGCCCGCCCATGTCGAGGTCGAGCAGCGCGAAGACCGCCGCACTCTCCGCATAGATGTCCGTGTCCAGGTAGAAGACGCGCCGCCGGTCTTTCAGCGTTTCCAGCGCGAAGAAGCGCAGGAACGTCGGCTCGCGCAACAGGTTCGGCGGCAGCTTCGCTGGCCGTTCCACCAGCCGAACCTCGAACGGCGGGTCCATGCCCGCAATGCTCGCCACATCCTCCGGCGACGATGCGAAGACGATGATGTCGGTATCGTCGCGCGGGTTCAGCGACGCCAGCCGCTGTGCCACGGCGATCGCGACCGGGAAGAGATTGGCGTCGGTGCACAGGACCACCGCATTCGGTTTGGTCATCAAGTCACGCTCGGCCGTCGTCGATGGCCCGTTCCATGGCGGCGATAGCAACCGACGATTCGCGCGTCAGCGCCTGGATCGCGAGGCGCGCCTCGATCACCAGCGCGAGCGCCGCGGCCACGAACGCCGCGAAGCCGATGCCGCCGAGCCCGACCGCGGAGACTACGATCACGTCGAGCGTCGGCCCGCCGGTCTCCTCGGCGATGACCGCGCCGAGGATCGACATCACCGTCGCCAGCGCGAACATCGCGGCCGCCAGGTAGAAGGCCGCAATGGCCATGCCGATCAGGCGGATACGCCGTCCGACGATGCGCAGTTCCTCGGCCTCGATCGTATTGTCGCGGCCGCTCGGCGCCTGGCTGAGCAAAGAGGTCAGCGACCGCGATCGATCGATTGTCCGCGCGAAGCGGTTGGTCGTGCTGAGCAGCAGCAGCGACGTCGCATTGGTCAGCAGGGCGGGTCCGCTGACGTAGGAGAGAACTACGAACGGATTGGTGTCGATCGCCATTCCCGGCCCCTGCTGGTTGCACAGCCACCATAGCAAAAAGCGCGTGCTTGCGGGCGCTTCCGGCATGCTTTCACGCCGCGCCGAGTTGGGTTATCGCTAGCGCCTCGTCAGGGGAGTGCAATGCCAGGCCAGGTCTTCGATCTTGCCGTGATCGGCGGCGGCGTAAATGGCTGTGGCATCGCGCGCGACGCGGCGGGGCGGGGCCTTTCGGTCTTTCTCTGCGAGCAGGGCGATCTTGCCGGCGCCACGTCCTCGGCCTCGACCAAGCTCATCCACGGCGGCCTCCGCTACCTCGAGCAATACGACTTCCGCCTGGTCCACGAATCGCTGGTCGAGCGCGAGGTCCTGCTCAAGCTCGCGCCGCACATCATCCACCCGCTCCGTTTCGTCCTGCCCTATCACGCGGGCCTGCGGCCGTGGCCGATCATCCGGCTGGGCCTGCTGTTCTACGACAACCTCAGCCTCGGCCGCACGCTCCCCGGCACGCGCACCCTCGACCTGCGCAGCGATCCCGTCGGCAAGGGCCTGAAGTCGTCGTTCACCCGCGCCTTCGAATATTCGGATTGCTCCGTGGACGATGCGCGCCTCGTCGTTCTAAACGCGCGCGACGCCGCCGATCGTGGCGCCGAGATTCGCACCCGCACCAAGTGCCTGTCCGCCGTGCGTGACGGCGAAGTATGGCGCCTCACCGTGAACGACGGCACCGGCGCGACCCACTACGAGACGATCGCCGCCCGCGCTCTGGTCAACGCTGGCGGCCCGTGGGTGGCGGACGTCATTGAGGGCGTCACCCACACCACCACGCCGACGGGCGTTCGTCTCGTCAAGGGCAGCCACATCGTCGTCGACCGCCTGTTCGATCACGACCGCGCCTACATCTTCCAGAACGGCGATGGCCGCGTCTGCTTTGCCATTCCCTATCAGGGCGCCTTCACGCTGATCGGCACCACCGACGAGGACTACAAGGGCGATCCGTCGGCGGCGGCCATCACCCCCGAAGAGACCGCGTACCTGATTGACGCGGTCGGCGAATATCTGGAGCTGCCGATCGACCGCGCCTCGATCCGCTGGACCTATGCCGGCGTCCGCCCGCTGCAGGACGATGGCGGCGGCAAGGCGCAGGCCGCGAGCCGCGACTACGTTCTGGAGATGGATGCGCCCGCCGGCGCCCCGCCGCTGCTCAACGTCTTCGGCGGCAAGCTGACGACCTTCCGCCACCTTTCCGAGCAGGCGGTGAACAAGTTCCAGCACACCTTCCCGGCGATGACCCGGCGCTGGACGGCGCGCTCGACGCTCCCCGGTGGCGACATCGCCGGCAAGTTCGAGGATTGGGCGGCGGAGACCGCGCGCCGCTATGCCTTCCTGCCGGCGCCGCTCATTGCCCGCTATGCCCGCTCCTATGGCACCCGCATCGACGCGCTGCTCGAAGGCGTGACGACGCCCGCCGGCCTTGGCCGCGATTTCGGCGCCGGCCTTTTCGAGCGCGAGGTCGATTATCTGGTCGCCAACGAATGGGCGATGACGGTGGACGACATCCTCTGGCGGCGGACGAAGCTCGGGTTGCGCATGCCGGACGAGGGCGCCGCCGCGCTCGCCGCCTACCTCACGCGGAGTGCCGCGTGAGCTCGGTCATCCTCGCCATCGACCAGGGCACGACGTCGTCGCGCGCCATCGTCTTCGACCGGCGGCTGAACCTGAAGGCCATGGCGCAGAAGGAATTCGCGCAGCATTTTCCTCAGCCCGGCTGGGTCGAGCACGATCCGGAGGAGATCTGGCGGAGCGTCGTCGCCACCGCGCGCGCCGCGATCCGCAAGGCCGGCGTCAGGCCCGCCGCCGTCGCCGCCATCGGCATCACCAACCAGCGCGAAACCGTCGTCGTGTGGGACCGCGCCACCGGCAAGCCCATCCACCGCGCCATCGTCTGGCAGGATCGACGCACGGCGCCTGCGTGCGCGGCGCTTCGCGACGCCGGCCATGAGGCCGCGGTCAGCGCGCGCACCGGCCTGCTCCTCGACCCGTACTTCTCGGCGACCAAGATCAACTGGCTGCTCAATCATGTGAAGGGCGCGCGCAAGAAGGCCGAACAGGGCCGGCTCGCCTTCGGCACCATCGACACGTTCCTCGTCTGGCGGCTCACCGGCGGCAAGGTCCATGCGACCGACGCCACCAACGCTTCGCGCACGCTGCTCTACGACATCCGCAAGGGCGCGTGGGACGATGATCTGCTCGCGTTATTCAACGTGCCGCGCGCGTTGCTCCCCGAGGTGCGCGATTGCGCTGCCGATTACGGCGTCACCGAGCCCGCCTTGCTCGGCGCCGCGATCCCCATCCTCGGTGTGGCCGGCGACCAGCAGGCCGCGGCCATCGGCCAGGCATGCTTCCAGCCGGGCATGCTGAAATCGACCTACGGCACCGGCTGCTTCGCGCTGCTCAACACCGGCAGCGAGGCGGTCGCCTCGGAGAATCGCCTGCTCACCACGGTCGCCACTCAGCTCGGCGGCAAGCGCACCTACGCGCTGGAAGGTTCTATCTTCGTCGCCGGCGCCGCCGTGCAGTGGCTGCGCGATGGCCTGAAGATCATCCGCCGCGCCTCCGATACAGCGGCGCTCGCGCGTCGCGCCGACAAGTCCCAGTCCGTTTATCTCGTGCCGGCCTTCGTCGGCCTCGGCGCGCCCCATTGGGATGCCGGGGCGCGCGGCGCGATCTACGGCATCACGCGCGCCACCACCGCCGCGGAGATCGCCCGCGCCGCGCTCGAATCCGTCTGCTACCAGACGCGCGATCTGCTCGACGCCATGGAGCGCGACTGGCAGGGCAAGGGCGGCGAAGCCGTCGTGCGCGTCGACGGCGGCATGGTCGCCTCGGACTGGACGATGCAGTTCCTCGCCGATGTGTTGGCCGCCCCCGTCGACCGGCCACGCGTGCTGGAGACCACTGCGCTCGGCGCCGCCTACCTCGCCGGGCTCCAGGCGGGCCTCTGTCCTCCGCCGGAGGAGTTCGCGCGCTCGTGGAAGCGCGCGCGCCGTTTCGTGCCGCGCATGAAGGCGGACGAGCGCGAGCGGCGGCTAGCCGGCTGGCGCGATGCGGTCGCCCGCACCCTCAGTCGACCTTCCGCCGCCGCGCCCTAGCTTGAGGGCATGACCGATCCCGCCTCGCTCGATCTCCTGACGCGCACCGGATGGCCCGACGAGCTGACGCTGCTGCTCCGCCGCTATCCGCGCGAAACCTGGGACAGCCACGTCAACATCGCCGGCATGGCGAATTTCTGGCTGGGCATTCACGAGAGCTTCCGCCGCGCCGGCGCGGCGCTCACCGCCTCGACCGGTGAGTTCCGCGGGGGCCTCGCCACGCCGGATCGCTTCCGCTCGTGGTACGCCCCGCGCCTCCAGACCTTCCTCAATCATCTGAACGGCCATCATCACATCGAGGACTTCGAGATGTTTCCGCTGTTCGGCGCGGCCGAGCCGCGGCTGGTGCGCGGCTTCGACACGCTGGAGGTCGACCATAGCGTCATCCACGCCGCCATGGACCGGATGGCGAATACCGCCAACGCCTTCATGCAGGCCGAGGCCGGCGACCGCGACGCCATGCGCTTCGCCGGCGATGCTTACGCTGACGCCGGTGACTCGCTCATGGCCATGCTCGCCCGCCACCTCGGCGACGAGGAGGATCTGGTCGTTCCGTTGATCCTCGATCGCGGTGAGGAGGGGCTAGGCCTCTAGCCCGCTGGCGGCGCGTCATTGCTGCGTCGTGATTGTAATTGTTTGTCCGGCATATCTTTCCTAGTGTGCCGGCGCCAATCGGCGGGAAAGCTCAATTCTCGCCGGCATCTCGCAGGAAACGCTTCGGAGATAATTGGAAATGGCCGATATCGGGTTGGTGGGCCTTGGCGTCATGGGTGCGAACCTCGCGCTCAACATGGCCGAGAAGGGACACAACGTTGCGGTCTTCAATCGCACCGCCGCCAAGACCGAGGCCTACATCGCCGAGGCCGGCAATCTCCGTCCCCGCATCACCGCCTGCTACAGCCTGAAGGACCTCGCCGCGGCCATCGCGCCGCCGCGCCCGGTCGTCATCATGGTCCAGGCCGGCCCGCCGGTGGATGAGGTCGGGCAGGAGCTCGCCGCCGTCCTCGCCACCGGCGACATGCTGATCGATTGCGGCAACGCCAACTTCCGCGACACCCGCCGCCGCGTCGGCGAATACATGAAGCGCGGGCTCGATTTCCTCGGCGTCGGCGTTTCCGGCGGCGAGGAGGGGGCCCGTCACGGTCCCTCGATCATGGCCGGCGGCACGCCCAAGGCATGGGCCCGCGTCGAGAAGATCCTGCTCGACATCTCGGCGAAATTCGAAGGCGAGCCGTGCGCTGCACTGATGGGTCCCGAGGGGGCCGGTCATTTCGTCAAGACCATCCACAACGGCATCGAATATGCCGACATGCAGATGATCGCCGAGATCTACGGCGTCATGCGCGACGGCCTCGGCATGAGTGCGCAGGAGATGGCGGATGTCTTTTCGGCATGGAACGAGGGCCCGCTGAAGTCGTACCTCATCGAGATCACCGCCAAGGTGCTTGGCACGAAGGACGAGAAGTCCGGCGGGCCGATCGTCGACGTCATTCTCGACACCGCCGGCCAGAAGGGCACCGGCCGCTGGTCGGCGATGGAAGCACAGGACCTCGGCGTCCCGGCCACCGTCATCGAGGCCGCGGTCTCGGCGCGCGGCCTGTCGGCGCAGCGCGATGCGCGCCTTGCCGGCGCCAAGCTGTTCGGCGCCGCGCCGGTGAAGCTCGGCGACTCGCTCGGCGACCGCAAGTCGGCGCTGGTCGCGCTCGAGCGCGCGCTGCTGGCCGGCAAGATCGCCGCCTACGCCCAGGGTTTTGCCGTCATGGCCAAGGCGTCAGAGGCATGGGACTGGAAGCTGCCGCTCGGCACCGTCGCCAAGATCTGGCGCGCCGGCTGCATCATCCGCTCGGTCTTCCTCGACGACATCGCCAAGGCCTACACGTCGAGCTCCGCCATCTCGAACCTGATGATGGTCGAGCCGTTCACGTCGAACCTCAAGGCCAGCGAGGGCAATCTCCGCCGCGTCGTTTCGGCGTCGGTGCTGAAGGGCATCCCGGTGCCGGCGCTGTCCTCGGCGCTGGCCTATTTCGACTTGAGCCGCACGGCGCGCACCACCGCCAACCTCATCCAGGCCCAGCGCGATTTCTTCGGCGCCCACGGCTTCGAGCGCACCGATTCCAACGCCAAGGGCCTGCACGGCCCCTGGGCGATGCCGATTTCCGGGTAAGGAACGGTCGGCGCAGCCGTAGCGCGGCCTGCCGTCCCGCTACTCCACGAACACCGTCACCCGGTCCGAGCGCCCGTCCTTGTCCACCACCGACAGCGTCACGAAGCCCGGCCCGTCGGGCTGCCAGGTCTCGGCGCGCGCGAACGGCGCCCGCGCGATCGGCGCGCCGTTGACGAAATAGGTGAACGGCGGCGCGCCGTTTCTGACCTTGATCACCAGCGGCGAGGGGTCGCCGTCCTTGATGCCGAGATCGACCAGCACGCCGTCCTGCGGATAGGCGATTTCCGGCGTGTCGCGGTCGATCACCGTCGCCTGTCCCGGATCGCGGAAGTGGCGGAGTGGGGCGGGCAGCGCCGCGGTATTGGCCGCGACGATGGTGTCGGCCGGCCGCGGGCGGAGCGGCGCCCGCTTCGGCCCCAACCGGTCGAACGCGTCGAACAGGATCGGCGCCGCGCTGACCACGCCGGAAAGCCCCGCGACCGGCGTGCCGTCCGGCCGCCCGATCCACACGCCGATCACGTGCGCGCCGTCGAAGCCGATCGCCCACGCGTCGCGATAGCCGTACGAGGTGCCGGTCTTGTAGGCGACGCGCCCCGGCGAGCCGTTCACCGGCGGCGGCTCGTCCTTGAGAATGTCGCCGACGTACCAGGCGGCGGCCGGCGACAGCACCGGCGCGCCGGTCATCGCCTCGGGCGCATCGTTGATCCCGTCCTTCAGCGCTACCGCCGTGCCGCCGCGCGCGATCGCGGCATAGAGCCCGACGAGGTCGCGGAGCGTCACGCCGAGCCCGCCAAGGCCGATCGCAAGCCCCGGCGCCGAGGCGTCGGGCAGCACGGCGTTCACCGCGGCGCGCTTCAG
Source organism: Pseudomonadota bacterium (assembly GCA_048498575.1). Classification (GTDB taxonomy): domain Bacteria; phylum Pseudomonadota; class Alphaproteobacteria; order Rhizobiales; family Kaistiaceae; genus DASZQY01. The sequence goes on along the minus strand of JBEHXS010000002.1, from coordinate 42,635 downwards.
CCGCGCCATCAGGTTCGCCGGCCCGACCGCGTTCAGCGCGATCACTGCCGGCGTGTTGAGCGATTCCGTCAGCGCCTCGCGGATCGTCACGGTGCCGCGATGGAAGCCGTCGAAGTTCTGCGGTTCGTAACTGCCGAAACCGGTCGGCCGGTCCTCGATCAGGCTCTCCGGGTGCGCCAGCCCCTGCTCGAAGGCGAGACCATAGATCAGCGGCTTCAGCGTCGAGCCCGGCGAGCGCAGCGCCCGCGTCATGTCGACGTGGCCGTTGCGCGCGTCCTCGAACAGGCCGGCGGAACCGACCGACGCCAGGATCGCGCCCGACATCTCGTCGGCGACGACGATCGCCACGGAAATCTTCGGGCCGACCTGCCGGGCGCGGTCGGCGGCGAGCTGCTCCAGCGAGGCCTGCAGGTCGTGGTCGATGGTCAGCCGCTCGACCGAGCGGTCGGGGTGCGCCGATACCGCCTGCTCGGCGAGATGCGGCGCCAGCATCGGGAACGGCTGGCGCGCGTTCGGCACGCGCTCGGTCTTGGCGGCATCCGCGCTGTCGGCGTCGATCGCCCCGGCCAGCGCCAGCCGGTCGAGCACGCGGTCGCGCGCCGCCTTGGCGGCGTCGGCGTCGTGGTCGGGCCGCCGCGCCTCCGGCGATTGCGGAATGGCGACGAGCAGCGCGGCCTCCGCCGTAGTCAGCCGCGTCGGCTCCTTGCCGAGGTAGGCGAGGCTCGCCGCGCGCACGCCCTCGATGTTGCCGCCGTAGGGCGCGAGCGTGAGATAGAGGTCGAGGATCTCGTCCTTGCTGAAGCTGGCTTCGAGCTTCCTTGCGATCGCCATCTGGCGGAGCTTGCCCTGGATATTGCGCGTGTCGCCGCCGTCGATCAGCCGCGCCACCTGCATGGTCAGCGTCGAGCCGCCCGAGACGATGTGCCCGCCGGCGAGCACGAACTGCAACGCGGCGCGCCCGACGGCGCCGAAGTCGATGCCGTCATGCGTCGCGAAATGCTTGTCCTCGTAAGCGATCAGCATGGCGAGGTAGTGCCGGTCGACGTCCTTCGTGGTGACCGGCAGCCGCCAGCGCCCGTCGGCGATGGTGAACGGCCGGAGCAGCTTGCCGTCGCGGTCGACGACGATGGTCGATGTCGGCACGGCGCCGGGCGCGGTCAGCGGCGGCAGCGCGGCCTCCATCTCGCCGATCGTCTGCCACGCCGCCAGCGCCACGACCCCCGCGGCCGCGACCACAAACAGCACGGCTGCCGCCAGCCACCATGGCCAGCGCCTGCGCTTCCGTTGCTGGCCGGCGGGAAGGGGAGCCGCCCCGCCGGCGCTTGGCTCGCTCATCGTCCTACTTGGTCGGTCCGACCACCTCGACCTTGCCCGACGCCGTGCGCGCGTTGTACTCGGGCCGGTACATGTCCTCGATCGTCGCTGCCGGCTGCGCGAACACGCCCGGCGAGACCGCCCGCACCGAATAGGCCACCTTGAACTCGGTCGCCGCGTCGTCGTCGCGGTCGATCGCGGCGATGAAGCGGTCCGTGCGCGCCTCGGTGTGGGTCGTGTCGTCGGTCGTCAGCCAGTCGTACGAGGTCGTGCTGCCGCTCGCCGAGATGTCCGGGTTCTCGATCTCGAACCCGGCCGGGATCGGGTCGGTCACCATCAGGTGGCCGCCGAAGTTGTGCGTCGAGGTCACGTCGAGCACGACGATGAAGCGGTCGTTCTGCTTCACGGTCGAGACGTCGGCCTCGTCGCCGTCCGGCGTGTAGTAGTGCCGTTCGATGGTGAAGCCGTTGCCGCCGGCCGGCTCCGGCGCGATCGGGATGCCGGTCGCGGCAACCACGGCCGACAGCTTGTCGGTGCCGAGGTTGTCGATCTCGATCGGCGCCGCGGTGATCTTCTCGCCGGTGAAGCGGCGGAAGAGGGGAGCCGCGATGCGTTCGCCGTCGATCGAGAAGTCGGTGTGCGCCGAATCCTTGATCAGCGCCGCCGCCGCCAGCAGCATCCACGCATTCTCCTGCGTGCTCAGGTACTGCGCCTTCATCTCCGTCGCCGCGATGGTGATGGCCAGCGTATGCACGTCGACGCTCGCGGTGTTCGTCTCCGCCGCCAGCGTCAGCACCGCCGCCTGGTCACGCAGCACCGTGCCGTAGTCGCGCCGCCAGTAGGGCACCGCCTCCGCCTTGCTCACGTCCACCATCGCGGCGCTGAACGCCTTCTGTGCCCGTTGCTGGTCGCCGTAGAGCGCCATCGCCGCGCCGATCTGGGCCTTGGCCAGCGGCGTGTCGAACGCGTCGAGCTTGGAGTCGGTGTAGTAGCGCAGGTCGCCGATCGCCGCCCGGCCGCTCCGTGCCAGCACGTAGAGCGAATAGGCGATGTCCTCGCCGCCGTGGTCGAAGTCGTTGGCGTAGGCGACCTTGTTGGCAAGGTTGTCGAGCGCCAGCGTCTTGGCGAGGTCGGGCACGTCGTAGCCCTTCTCCGCCGCCCGCACGAGGAAGTCGGTGACATAGGCGTCGAGCCACAGGTCGTTGCCGGCGCCGTCCGGTCCCCACAGGCCGAAGCTGCCCGAGGCCGCCTGGTCGGCGAGCACGCCCTCGATCGCCGTCTGCACGCGCTTGCGCACCTCGGCGTCCGCCGCGATGCCGATCGAGGCCGCGACGTCGTCGAGATAGACCAGCGGCATGGCGCGGCTGGTGAGCTGCTCGACGCAGCCGTACGGGTAGCGGTCGAGCGCCGACAGGATGCCGGCGACGTCGAGCGGCCCAGCGCCGCCGAGCGACACGTTGACCGAAGCCGTCCCCGGCACGAATTCCGACACCAGCTCGCTGTTCAGCGTCAGCGAGCCGCCGCCGGCGACCGCGATCACGTCGCGTCGCGTCACCGGCGAGCCCGCCGGCCTGACGCCGAGTTGCAGCGTGTTGGAGTAGCTTTCGCCGCTCGGCGCCGTCAGCGTCACGGCCACGTCGAAGTCGCCGGGCGAATCCCCGGAGATCGGCACGTTGAAGGACACCCGCTGCTTGGCCGCCAGCGTCACCTTGCGGTTGCCGTCGCTGTCGGCAAGGCCGATGCCCGGCCCCATCGCGACGGAGAGCGAATAGTCCCCGGCCGCGCCGGCGACGTTGTTGATCTCGACCAGCATGCGCGAGGTGTCGCCGACGCCGAGGAAGCGCGGGATCGACGCCGTGACCACCACCGGGTCGCGCACGATCACGTCCTTCGACGCGTGGCCGACGCCGTCCTTCGACCACGCCATCGCCATGACGCGGACCGTGCCGTTGAAGTCGGGCACGTCGAACGAGACGGTCGCCTTGCCGCTGTCGTCCACCTTCACGATGCCGGAGTAATACGACAGCAGCTTCTGGGTCGGCGGCGGCGCCTTGAGCCGCACTGCGTCGCTGTCGCCGCCGGAGCGGATCGTGCCCGGCACGCCCTGCATGCGGTCGATCAGGTAGCCGTAGACGTCGCGGATCTCGATACCGAGCTTGCGCTGTCCGAAGTACCAGTCGTCCGGCGCCGGCGGCTTGAAGTTGGTGAGGTTGAGGATGCCGACGTCGACCGCGGCGATGGTGACGTAAGCCTCATCGCCCGCCTTCAGGTTGGTGATTGAAACCGGAATGGTCATCGGCCCGCGCGGCCGCTGCTCGTCCGGCAGGTCGAGCCCGATGTTGAGCTGCCGGTCACCGGGCGAAACCTTCGCCCACGTCAGCCCGATCGCCCGCGCCGGCATGCGCTTCGCCTCGACGTCCATCGGCCGGTAGAGCGAAGCGGTGACGTAGGCGCCCGGGCCCCAGTCCGGCGTGATCGTCAGGTCGACGGTGGTGCCGTCGGCCGGCACGTCGACCGACTTCATCGCGATCAGGCGGTCGCTCATCACCTGGATCGTCGCCGTGCCGGCGAAGCGCGGGTCGAGGCGCAGGTGCAGCGTGTCGCCGACGCTATACGACGGCTTGTCGAGCGCCACCTTCAGCGTGTCCGGCGTGTCGGAGGTCGCAGTCGCCTGGTACCAGCCGGCATAGAACTCGACGCTCGACGCTGACGTGTCGCCGTCGGAAACGGTGAGCCGGTACTGGCCCCACTGCACCGCGGAGGTCGAGATCGCCGCCGCCTTGTCGGCGTCGGTGCCGATGGTGCCGCCGTCGACCTTGTTCGCCGTCGTCACCAGCTCGTAGTCCCAGTTGCCGTCGGTCTGGTACCACTGGTAGTCGGAATCGATCCGCTCCAGCTTCCACGCCAGCCCGGTCTTCGCCATCTGCTTGCCGTCGGTGCCGACGGTGATGATGTTGAATGCCGCGCTGCTGTTTTCCTGGATGTCGCCGTCGAACAGCGGCTTGATGCCGATCAGCGGATCGGCCGGCGCCACCGGCCGGTCGAGCGTGCGCTCGACCTCGGTGCCGTTGGTGTCGGCGACGCGGATGATCAGCGTCGCGTCCAGCGGCTTGCTCGACGAGGGCATGTCGTCGGGCAGCGTCACGTCGAACGAGGCCTTGCCGTCCTCGTCGGTCGTGGCGTCGATGTCGAGCGGGTCGCGCGTCGCCTCGACCTGCTCCTCGGTCAGGCCGAAGTGGTAGCCGGGGAAGGCAGCAAGCGTGTCGGTCGGCGTCAGCGAAATTTCGCCCTCGACGGCGAGGTCGGGTGCCGTCGCGCCGTAGAGATACTTGGCCTCGAGGTTGAGCGTCGTCGGGTTCGTCCGGTCGAGCGCGGTCGCGTCGGTATCGACCGTCACCGCCAGCCGTTCCGGCTCGAAATCCTCGACCAGCACCTGCGTCTCGGCGATGGGATCGCCCTTCGGGTCGGCGTAGAGCTTCACGTCCCACGAGCCGCGCATCGCGGTGTCCTGGAGCGCGACGTCGGCCGAGTAGCCGCCGTCGCCCTTGTCGGACAGCGTCTGGCGCAGGAACTCGACGCCGTCCGGCCGCTCGACCACGAGCGTCATCGGCAGGTCGTCCACCGCCTTCGCCTGGTCGTCGCGGATGAGCGCCGTGAGATGCACCGTCTCGCCCGGCCGGTAGATGCCGCGCTCTGGCGTCAGGAACGCGTCGAGCGATTCCGGCGCCGGGCGCCCGTCGACGCCGCGGTCGGTGAGGTCGAAGGCCGAATGGGTGAGGTCGATGAAGCCGTAGTCGTTGTCGGTCTGCGCGACGAGGAGTTGCGGTGCCGTGCCGCCCGTGCCGCGCGCCAGCCCCGGCTGGAACAGCGCGGTGCCGTCGGCGTCGGTCGTCGCCTCGCCCAGAATCTCGTTGTTGACCGCGATCAGCCGCACCTTGGCGTTGGCGATCGGCTGCGCCGAGGCCAGCGAACGCACCTCGGCGTGAATGCCGTCGTTGCCCGAAAGCGCCGTCAGCCCGAGGTCGGAGACCACGAACCACTGCGTCGCCAGCGCGTGCCAGTCGTCGGGGTCGGCGGTCGAAGGCTGCGCCGTGATGACGTAGGCGCCGGGCTGCATCTTGGGCACGGCGTCGGCGATCGGGATCGCCGTCACCTGCTGCTGGTTCAGCTCCGACTTGATGTCGATCTCGCCGGTCCACACCTGCTCGCCGCTCGAGTTGGCGATGTCCTCGGCGTTGTAGGTGGCGAGCTGCGACAGGAAGCGCCCGTCGCGCACCGCCTCGGCAATGCTGCGGTCGCCGATGCGATAGATCTTGGCCCGCACCTTGTCGGTGTTGACCGAGCTGATCGGGATCGAGGCGCCCGGGCCGGCCGGCAGCACATAGGCGTTGCCGGCAAAGCCGACCCAGGGCGCGCGATCGCGCACGTACACGGAAAGCTGTACGGGATGGCCGAGCGTCTCGCCGTCCGCCGCCGGCAATTCGCCGCGCAGCCGGATCGTGTAGCGCTGGCCGTGCTTCACGCCGTTGATGCAGATCTGCTGCTGCTGCGGCTCGATCGCGAGTCCGTCGCCGCCGTCGACGCTGACGTAATCGGCAAGGCCGGGCTGCGACACCGGCAGGTCGTCGGAAAACTTGACGCAGATCTGCGGCGTCGCGCTGTCCGCTTCCACGGTGTTGTCGGTCACGCGGAAGCCGTGCTCGGCGACCACCTTGTCGTAGGCGTCCTGCACCCGCTGCACCTGGCTCAGCGCGAGGCTGGCGCGGTAGGCGCGGATCGAGGACAGCCAGATTTCCCGGTTGGCGAGCGCTTCGCCGAGGATTCCCAGCGCCTCGGCCCTGTCGGCCACCGCCGAGGCGCGGAGGTAAGCGTTGATCGCGCCGGCGCTGGCGTCGGTGTTCGCCTGCGTCTTGTCGGAATCGTCGCTCGGGTTGCGGCGCACGCTCGCCACCGCATAGTCGAGCCACGCCGCCGGGTCGTCATAGGCGAAGGCGAGGCCCGCGCCGAAGTCGGCGGCCGCTTCGTCGTACTGGCCGGCCTTGAAGGCCGCTCCGCCGGCGGCCCGCACCGAGGTGAAGCTCGCGCCGTTCGGCGCCGGGTAGCGCTGCGGCAGGGAGCCGATGAAGGTCCGCGCCTCGTCGATCAGGCTCTGGTCGAGGTAGGAGAGCTCGCCCAGCCGCTTCTTCTCCAGCGACGGCGTCAGCTCGGCGACCGTAACGACGCGCCCGGCGGTGGCGCCGGGTGTGGAGGCCAGCGGCCCGAAGTCCGACTTCAGGAAGCACCAGCCGGCCTTGGTGTTGAACGTGAACGCTTGGCAGGTCGAGTCCGCGAGGCAGGCCGACTGGCAGCCGGGCAGGTCGGTGTTTTTGATGGTCCGCGTGTCGAAGCCGGAATAGTCGGCGCCCTGCGTGACGATCACGCGCCTGGCGTCGGCGGCGCCGGCGTGGCTGGCGAGGAACATGCCCGCGGCCACGGCCGCTGCGCTGATCGCGGTCCGCATGAGTGCAAGGAAGGGGTCGCGCATGGGTGACCTCAGTCTGGCTGCCGAAGGTGAGAAAGTGCCGCGATACTATGGAGCGGCCGTGACAGGGTAAAGCGGCGCCGGGCGACCGCTGTGATGGCTGTCACTGATACGCACCCATTTTGCGCAATTGCCGACCATTTCTGAGGCACGGCGCTTTTGTAGTCAGGCACCCTTGCTGCGCTGCCGAAAGAAACGGCACCGCGTTGCGGTAAGTGTGCGCGGCCGTTCGCTTCTCCCGTTTTCCGTTCTGGCACACGCCTTGCGAAATGCACGCATTGGCGTCCTCCCACGACGTCCGCAAAACAGGGGGAATACGAATGAAATCACTGTTGAAGCTAGCCGGCGCTGCCGCGTTGGCGGCGACCCTATCCGGGCCGCTGGTAGCGCCTGCCAGTGCTGCTGACGACACTATCAAGGTCGGCATTCTGCATTCGCTGTCGGGCACGATGGCTATTTCCGAGACGACGTTGAAGGACGTCATGCTCATGCTCATCGACGAGCAGAACAAGAAGGGCGGTCTGCTCGGCAAGAAGCTCGAGCCTGTCGTCGTCGATCCGGCGTCCGATTGGCCGACCTTCGCCGAGAAGGCGCGCGAGCTGATCAGCCAGGATCACGTCGCCGTGGTCTTCGGCTGCTGGACCTCCGCCTCCCGCAAGTCCGTGCTCCCGGTGTTCAAGGAGCTCGACTCGATCCTTTTCTATCCTGTCCAGTACGAAGGCCAGGAGAGCGAGCGTAACGTCTTCTACACGGGCGCCGCTCCAAACCAGCAGGCGATCCCCGCCGTCGACTACCTGATGAGCGACGAAGGCGGCGCGGTGAAGCGCTGGGTCCTGGAAGGCACGGACTACGTCTATCCGCGCACGACCAACAAGATCCTCGAGGCCTACCTCCTGTCCAAAGGCGTCGCGCCTGAGGACATCATGATCAACTACACGCCGTTCTCCTTCTCCGATTGGCAGACGGAAGTGTCGAAGATCAAGGCGTTCGGCTCGGCCGGCAAGAAGACGGCGGTGGTTTCGACCATCAACGGCGATGCCAACGTGCCGTTCTACAAGGAGCTCGGCAACCAGGGCATCAAGGCGACCGATATCCCGGTCGTGGCGTTCTCGGTCGGTGAGGAAGAGCTCGCCGGTCTCGACACCAAGCCGCTCGTCGGCCACCTCGCCGCATGGAACTACTTCGAGTCGATCGATACGCCCGAGAACAAGGCGTTCATCGACGAGTGGCACAAGTTCATCGGCAACGACAAGCGCACCACCAACGACCCGATGGAAGCCCACTACATTGGCTTCAACATGTGGGTGCAGGCGGTGGAGAAGGCCGGCACGACCGATCCCGACAAGGTCATCGACGCGCTGCCCGGCATCACCGCGCCGAACCTGACCGGCGGCGTTTCGACCATGCTGCCGAACCACCACATCACCAAGCCGGTGTACATCGGCGAGATCCGTGATGACGGCCAGTTCGACGTCGTCTGGCAGACCAAGGACCTCGTCCCCGGTTCGCCGTGGTCGCCCTACCTGCCCGAGTCCAAGGATCTGACCTCGGACTGGGTCAAGCTGAAGTGCGGCAACTACAACACCGTCACCAAGACCTGCGGCGGCTCGAGCTAGCACTCCGCGCTGACGAACGACGGGAAGGCGGCGATCAGTCGCCGCCTTCTCCTCCATTTTTCCGAAGCTGGGACTATTGATGCGCGCGCTTCGAGAACTGCTGCCTGCCATCCTTGCGGCCATGCTGGCCCTGTTCGCCGCGACCGGCGCCGCCCGGGCCGATGCCTTCAGCGACGCGCTCGCCGGCTTCACGCAGGATTCCTTTCCCGCCACCGAGGCGTCCGTGAACGCCGTGGCGACGAGCGGCAACCCCGAGGCCGCCCCCATCATCCAGGCGCTGCAGGACGGCAAGCTCGCCTACGATCCCGATTCCAAGGCCCTGTTCATCAAGGCCGATGACGGCAGCCTGACCGATCCCGCGACCGGCGCGAAGTTCACCGGCACCGCGCCCGCGACCCTGAAGACGGTGCGCCTCAACAACAAGATCCGCGGCCTCATCGACTCCGCCATGGGCGCGCTGACGCTCATGTCGCCCGATCGCAGCACGCGCCTCGCCTCGGCCGAGACCGTGTTCAAGTCGCGTCAGGTTTCGGCGGTGCCCGCCCTCAAGGCCGCCATCGCCAAGGAGACCGATCCCGAGGTCAGGGTGGTGATGCTGCAGGCCGAGGCGGCCGCGACGCTCGCCGATGCCAGCGCCTCCGACGACGACAAGGTCGCGGCGGTCGGCATCGTCGCCGCGCGCGGCGATCAGGACGCGCTGGCACTCCTTACCAGCCTTCCCGGCCTGTCCCCGCCGGTGCAGGCGGCGGCCAACGCCGCCATCGCCGGCATCAACTCCTCGCTCGCCGTCTGGAACGTCGTCCAGGCGCTCTGGTACTCGCTCTCCCTGGGCTCGGTCCTGCTGCTGGCCGCCATCGGCCTTGCCATCACCTTCGGCGTCATGGGCGTCATCAACATGGCCCACGGCGAGATGGTCATGCTCGGCGCCTACACGACCTTCGTCGTCCAGGAAATCATCCGCAACAGCGCGCCTTGGATGTTCGACTGGTCGATCGCCATCGCCATCCCGCTCGCCTTCATCGTCTCCGGTCTGGTCGGCATCGTCATCGAGCGCGGCATCATCCGCTTCCTCTACGGCCGCCCGCTGGAAACGCTGCTCGCCACCTGGGGCGTCTCGCTCATCCTCCAGCAGGCCGTGCGCACCATCTTCGGCCCGGACAACCAGCAGGTCGGCAATCCGTCGTGGATGTCGGGCGCCTTCGAGCTCGGCCAGCTCACCATCACCTGGAACCGCATGTGGATCGTGGTTTTCGCCGGGCTGGTCTTCGCGCTCCTCCTCGCCGTCCTCCGCTTCACCCGCTTCGGCCTCCAGATGCGCGCCGTCACCCAGAACCGCGCCATGGCGAGCGCCATGGGCATCCGCACGCCCTGGGTCGATGCGCTGACCTTCGGCCTCGGCTCCGGCATCGCCGGCATCGCCGGGGTGGCGCTGTCGCAGATCGACAACGTCAGTCCCAACCTCGGCCAGAGCTACATCATCGACAGCTTCATGGTCGTCGTCTTCGGCGGTGTCGGCAATCTCTGGGGCACGCTCATCGCCGCGCTCTCCCTCGGCGTCGCCAACAAGGTGCTCGAGCCCTTCGCCGGCGCCGTGCTCGGCAAGATCGTCGTCCTCGTCTTCATCATCCTGTTCATCCAGAAGCGCCCACGCGGCCTGTTCGCCCTCAAGGGCAGGGCGGTGGAAGCATGATCGGCCGTTTCTTCTTCGGCGGCATCGAGCGCTTCACCGCCGTCGCCATCGTCGTCATCCTCGCCGCCGGCGTGCTGGTTCCGGTGCTGAACCTCTACGTGCCGGAAGGCAGCTTCCTGCATGTGCCGAGCTACGTCGTGCCGCTCGTCGGCAAGTACGTCTGCTACTCGCTTCTCGCGCTGTCGGTCGGCCTCATCTGGGGCTTCTCCGGCATCCTTTCGCTCGGCCACGGCGCCTTCTTCGCGCTCGGCGGCTACACGCTCGGCATGTACCTGATGCGCCAGATCGGCACGCGCGGCGTTTACGGCGATCCGGTCCTTCCCGACTTCATGGTCTTCATCAACTGGCACGCGCTGCCCTGGTACTGGTACGGCTTCGACCATTTCTGGTTCGCCGCGCTGATGACCGTGCTGGTCCCCGGCCTGCTCGCCTTCATCTTCGGCTGGTTCGCCTTCCGTAGCCGCGTCACCGGCGTCTACCTGTCGATCATCACGCAGGCCATGACCTACGCCCTGCTGCTTGCCTTCTTCCGCAACGACATGGGCTTCGGCGGCAACAACGGCCTCACCGATTTCAAGGACATCCTCGGCTTCAACATCCAGTCGGATTCCACCCGCGGCGTGCTCTTCTTCTGTTCGACGCTGGCGCTCGCCATCGGCCTTCTCGTCAGCCAGGGCGTCGTCTCGTCGAAATTCGGCAAGGTGCTGATCGGCATCCGCGATGCCGAGAGCCGCACGCGCTTCCTCGGCTACCGCGTCGAGAACTACAAGCTGGTGGTGTTCGTGCTGTCGGCCATCATGGCCGGCATCGCCGGCGCGCTCTACGTGCCGCAGGTCGGCATCATCAACCCGTCCGAATTCGCGCCCGCCAATTCCATCGAGGCGGTGATTTGGGTGGCGATCGGCGGCCGCACGACGCTGGTCGGGCCGATCGTCGGCGCCATCCTGGCGAATTTCGCCAAGACGTATCTCACCACCGGCTTCCTCGCCGAATACTGGCTCTATCTGCTCGGCGCCGCCTTCATCGCGGTCACGCTCTTCCTGCCGAAGGGCATCGTCGGCACGCTCACCGAGGCGCTTGCCCGCAAGCCGCGCACCCCGGCCGACCCGACGCCGCAGCTCACCGCCGACACGCGCGAGGACCTGCCGCCGGCGGCCTCCAATCCGGCGGCGGCGGAGTAGCGGCGATGATCGAAAAAGCCGCCAACTCTCTGCTCTATCTCGATGGCGTCACCGTCTCCTTCGACGGCTTCAAGGCACTGAACGACCTGTCGCTGGTCATCGAGAAGGGCGAGATGCGCGCCATCATCGGCCCGAACGGCGCCGGCAAGACGACGATGATGGACGTCATCACCGGCAAGACGCGCGCCGATTCCGGCGATGTCTTCTTCGACGGCACCGTCGATCTCTCGCGCCTCGATGAGGCGGCCATCGCCGAGCTCGGCATCGGCCGCAAGTTCCAGAAGCCCACCGTCTTCGAGAGCCACACCGTCTCCGACAACCTCGAGCTCGCGCTCGCCGGCGGGCGCGGGCCCTTCCACGCCCTGTTCGCGCACGTCTCCGCCGCCGCGAAGCAGCGCATCGACGAGCTCCTTGCCATCATCCGGCTGGAGGAACGGCGCGATGTCCTCGCCCGCTATTTGAGCCACGGCCAGAAGCAGTGGCTGGAGATCGGCATGCTGCTCGCGCAGGAGCCGAAGCTGTTGCTCGTCGACGAGCCCGCCGCCGGCATGACCGACGCCGAGACCGAGGCCACCGCCATCCTGCTCAAGGACATCGCCCGCGAGAAATCGGTCGTGGTGGTGGAGCACGACATGGCCTTCGTCCGCTCGCTCGGCGTCAAGGTCACCGTGCTCCACGAAGGCAGCGTCCTCTCCGAAGGCACCCTCGATCACGTCTCCGCCGACCCGCGCGTCGTTGAAGTGTATCTCGGCCGATGAACACGCTGCTCGCGGCGCAATTCGCAAGCGCACGCCCTCTCCCCGGCGGGGAGAGGGTAGGGGTGAGGGGGCTCGCGCTCCCCGGAAGGAGCACGCCATGCTGACCGCCGAGAACGTCGATCTCTACTACGGCGCCGCCCAGGCGCTCCGCCACGTCTCGATCACGGCGGAGGAGGGCAAGGTCACCGCCCTGATGGGCCGCAACGGCGTCGGCAAGACCAGCTTCCTCCGCGCCGTCGTCGGCGAGCAGCCGATCGCCGGCGGCTCGATCATGTTCAACGGCATTCCGCTCGGCCGCATGGCGCCGCACGATCGCGCCCGCCTCGGCATCGCCTATGTGCCGCAGGGCCGCGATATCTTCCCGCTGCTCACCGTCCGCGAAAATCTCGAGACCGGCTACGCGCCGCTGAAGCGCGACGACCGCTCGATTCCGTCCGACGTGTTCGATCTTTTCCCGGTGCTACGCGACATGCTCCGCCGCCGCGGCGGCGATCTCTCCGGCGGCCAGCAGCAGCAGCTCGCCATCGGCCGCGCGCTGGTCACCCGGCCGAAGCTGCTCGTGCTCGACGAGCCCACCGAGGGCATCCAGCCGTCGATCATCAAGGACATCGGCCGCGCCATTACCTGGCTTCGCCAGAAGGGCGGCATGGCGATCCTGCTGGTCGAGCAGTACTTCGATTTCGTCAAGGAACTCGCCGATACCTTCGCCGTGATGGACCGCGGCGAGATCGTCGTCTCCGGCACCCGCGCCCAGCTGGACGATAGCGTCAGGCGCCATCTCACCGTTTAGCCCGCGACAGATAGCTTGCCCCATACTACTTTGCCGCGAGAGCGGCTTTCTGCGGGGGCGGGCATGTCTTTCGTCGGGTTGCATCACGTCTCGGTTCTGTCGACCGACTTGGAACGCTCGGTCGATTTCTATTCGCGGCTGTTCGATCTGAAGCGGCTGGAACGGCCGCCTTTCGCGACAGCCGGAGCTTGGTTTGCGTGCGGCGAACTCCAGGTGCACATCAACGTCTACCCACCCGGCACGTTTCGTGGCCGCGGCATCGATCGCGACGATGGCCACTTCGCCTTCCGCACGGACGATTTCGAGGCGTTCGTCGCGCGCCTGCAGGCCAACGGCTTCCGCGAGGACGCAGCCGAAGACGACCCACTGCGGATGGTCGTGGTCCGTCGCGGCCTGGCCGGGTTTCCGCAGGTCTATCTTGCTGACCCTGATCGCAACATCATCGAAGTGAACAGCGCGACGCTCTAGCGTCGGCGTCCCACCCTCGACCGTCATCCCGGCGAAGGCCGGGATCCAGTATCCGCCGGCCACGCAAGGCAAGGCACCCGGAAGCGCGCCAGTTACTTCTCGACCTCCTCGCGCAGTTCCGCCTCCATGCCCCGGATAGCCGCGATGAGCTGCCGCCGGAACGGCTGCCGCTGGCCTTCCGGCAGGCCGGCGAGCGCGTCGTCGTTCACCTGCTCGATGACGCGGCGCATCGCCGGTATCTTCCGCTTCGCCGCCGGCGTGAGGGTGAACAGGTAGCTCCTCCCGTCGCCCGGATCGGCCTCCCGCTGCACGATGCCGTCGCGCTCCATGCGCGTCAGCGTCGCCGCCATGGTCGGCTGCTCGATCGCGGCGGCCGTCGCCAGCGCCTTCTGCGAAAGCGCCCCCTCGTTGGCAAGCGTCCCGATGATCGGCAGGTAGCCCGACGAGAATCCGAGCTCCTTCAGCCGCCGGTCGGCGAGCCGCCGCAGCAGCCGCGCCCCCCAGTGCAGGAGATAGCCCATCGATAGTTCGTCGTCAGTCATATGCATAGCTTGCTATGTATGTGTATCGCATGCTATGTATATAGCCGAGGCGGGCTTCAGCGCAAAGGGGACATTGTCATGGCCGCAAAGAGCACCACCGATCGCTACGGCGCGGTTGCCGTTACGATCCACTGGGTCACGGCTGTCGCCATCCTCATCTTGTTTGGCCTCGGCCTCGCCGCCGCCAACGCCGCCGATCCCGATACCAAGGCGGCGCTGCTTCGCGCTCATGTGCCGCTCGGTCTTGCCGTCTTCCTGCTCACGCTGTTTCGCATCGTCTGGTGGTGGTTCATCGACCGCCGGCCGCCGCCACTGGCGGGCATGCCGCGCTGGCAGGTCGGCGCCGAACACGTCGTCCGCGTCCTGGTCTACGCGCTCATCCTCGTTCTCGGCGCGAGCGGCATCACGATCATGATCCTGTCAGGCGCACCCGAGGTGCTCTTCTTCGGCGCGCCCGGCCCGTTGCCCGATTTCTGGATGTTTCCGCCGATGCCGGCGCACTTCCTCGCCGCCTTCGCGTTGCTCGCGCTGGCCGTGCTTCATATCGCGGCGGCGCTCTACCACCAGCTCTATCGGCGCGACCGTCTGCTGGCGCGCATGGGCCTCGGCCGGCCCGCCTGAGTTGGGCGGGTCAGCCCGCCGCCGCCGCGTCGTAGGCCGCGACCATCTCGCGCGTCCGCTTGCCGACGTCCTCGGCGTTGCGGCCCGGCACGTAGAGGCTGGTGCCGATGCCGAAGCCCGCGATCCCGGCCTTCAGGTATTCGCCCATGTTGGCGGAGCTTACGCCGCCGACCGCGAGCAGCGGGAAGCCGCGCGGCAGGATCGCGCCGATCGCCTTGATGCCGTCGGGGCCGAGCTTGTCGGCCGGGAAAAACTTGAGCGCGTCGGCGCCGGCGGCGATGGCAGCGAGCGCCTCGGTCGCGGTGAACACGCCGGGGTATGAGTCGAGGCCCGCCGCCTTCGCCGCGCGGATCACGGCGGCGTCGGCGTTGGGCGAGACGATGATCTGCCCGCCTTCCGCCTTCACCGCTCCGACTTCGCCCGCGGTCAGCACCGTGCCGGCGCCGACCCGCGCCCGCCCGCGCGCCGCCGCCGTCATGGCGCGGATCGAGGCCAGCGGCTCCGGCGAATTCATCGGCACCTCGATCAGCCCGATGCCCGCCGCGATCAGAGTCTCGAGCACCGTCACCGCTTCCTCCGGCGTGATGCCGCGCAGGATCGCGATCAGCGGCCGGTAGCCGGCAAACACCGGGTGGGTCATGTGGCCTTTCCCTTCATCCAGCCAATCGTGCGCGCGACATGCTTGAGCCCCGCGAGTACCAGCGTCCCGCCGTCGCGAACCTCGGCGTTGACGCCGGCGACCGTAAGCGCGGTGCGGTAGGCGTTGGCGAGCGACGCCGACGCCACGATGCGCACCGGCGCGCCGGCGGTGAGCAGCCCGCCCGCGATAGCCGCGGCGATTTCGCCGCCGATCACCAGCCCCGAGAGATAGGCGAGGTTCGTCTCGGGTGGGACGTCGGCGAGGAGCGCGCGCGTCCGCACCGAGAACAGCGCCGCCGCGAACGGCAACCGCTCGCGCACCATGCGCGTCACGGCCAGCGTGAAATCGGGAACCGCCGCGAGGTCGGCGATCCCCTCGGCGACCGAATGGCGCAGGAACGACTGCTGCGCGAGCAGCGCGAACAGCTCGCCGCTGATGAACGTCTGGAAGGTGGTGACCGTGCCGCGATCTATCCCCGCCCACTTCGAATGCGTCCCCGGCAGGATTGCCAGTCCGGCGAAGTCCGGTTCGCTGTCCGCAAGCCCGATGAGCTGCGTCTCCTCGCCGCGAATGACGTCGCCGTCCCGTTCCGGCGCCTTCGCCATCAGCCCCGGCACGATGGCGATGTCCTGTCCGGCTGCCGTCCGGAAGCGCAGGAGCCGGTCGGCGATATCTATCACCGCGGCCGGGCAGGGGACGTACGCCGCCTCCCGCCAGCCCTGCCGGCTGCCGATCATTCCGGCCAGGATCGCCGGGGTTTTCGGCCATTCCGCCGTGATTTCCGCGAACGCCGCCTCATGCCCGCCGCTAAGCGCCCCGATCCCCTTGTCGCTCGCCCGTTCCGCCAGCACCCGCCCGCCGGAATCGACCAGCCACGCCCGCAACCGCGACGTTCCCCAGTCGATGGCGATCAGGTGTGCAGAGGAGAGCTCGGCGGCCATGGCGGCGCCGTTGTCGGCAAAGCCGCGCTCCGGGTCAAGCCGAAGGCGAAACCGGCCCGGTCGATGCCCGGATGATCAGGTCGACCGGCCACAGCTCGTGCACCGTCAGCGGGTCGCGCCCGCTTAGGATCTCGACCAGGAGCTCGGCGCAGCGCGTGCCGGCCGCCCGGATCGAGGAACGCGTCGTCGACATGGTGGGCACCATGCGGTCGGCGTTGAGGAAGGGAAAGACGTCGTCGTGCGAGATCATGGAGACGTCGCGGCCGAGCTCAAGGCCCGCCGCCCGCACGGCGCGGAAGGCGCCGAGCGCCATCATCATCGACGAGACCAGAATCGCCGTCGGGCGCGGCTTCATCGCGAGGAACCGCTGGGCAAAGCGGAAGCCGACTTCGTCGGTCATTATTCCTTGGCCGATCAGGCTCTCGTCCACGGGTATGCCGCGGCTGGCCAGCGCCGCACGGAAGCCGCGCTCGCGATGCGAGGCATAGGTCAGTTGCGCCAGCCCGTTGATGAAGGCGATGCGCGTGTGCCCTAGGTCGAGCAGATGCCGGGTGGCATGGTTGAAGGCGCCTTCGTTGTCGATATCGAGCCAGGCATGCGGCGATTGCCCGGTCGTGCGGCCGTGCAGGATGAACGGCATGCCGATGCCGGTAAGCAGCTTGATGCGGTCGTCGGAGATCACCGGGCTCGACAGCACGAGTGCGTCGACGCGCGTGCCGGCGGCGATGCGCCGATAGCTGCCCAGTTCGTCGTTGCGCTTCGCCGGGCTGAGCACGATGTCGATCTCGTCCTCCGCCAGGCGCTCGCCGAGGCCGGCGAGAAACTCGACGTAGTGCGGATCGAACATCAGGCTGCGGTTGGTCTCGAGCACGGCGCCGACCGCGCCGGCACGGCCGGTCGCCAGCCGCTGTGCGCTGGCATTCGGCCGGTAGCCAAAACGGCGCGCCGCATCGAGCACCCGCTCGCGCGTTGCCTCGCTCACTTCCGGATAGCCGTTCAGCGCGCGGCTTACGGTCGTCTGAGACAGGTTCAGCCGACCCGCCAGTTCCTTGAGGCGCATTGTTCCGAGGCTTCCTCCCGCCCCATTCAAAGCGCTTTCAATATTCGGATGCAAGGGGCGTCCGGTCAGGGCGTGGATCGCTGCGGTGCGGTGCGAAGCGGCGATGGGCCCAGTGGCTGAAAGCGCAACCATTTGCGCGGTGCACAGCCGTTTTTATGCTGCGCCGCACAGTGCATTGTCGCAACTGGCGGCTTGACTCAATGTCGCGGTCGAACAATGATCGCCTCCAAAGCGCTTTGGGAAATGACGGCTTCTGGCCGTTTAGGCGCTTCGGGAGGGACTACCGGGACAGGTTACGAACGTCGCGTCGCGGCGCTCCCTCCCTTTCTCGCAAATCTTCTCTAGGGAGGTGCCTAACGATGAATCTTCGCCATTCCTTATTGGCGGCAGTTGCGGTTGCGGCCCTGTCGGCCACGCCGGCTCTCGCCGTCAACCTGACGATCGCTTCCGGCGATACCGGCAACGGTCTGAAGGTGCTGCGCGATCAGGCCGACGCCTACGAAAAGGCTTCCGGCAACAAAGTGACCATCACCCCGATGCCGTCCTCGACCACTGACCAGTTCGGTCAGTACAAGTTGTGGCTGGCGGCGGGCAATTCGGACATCGACGTCTATCAGACCGACGTCATCTGGGCGCCGCAGCTCTCCGAGCAGTTCGTCGATCTCACGGCGGCCACCAAGGACGTCATCGCCAACTACCTGCCGTCGGTCGTCCAGTCGCAGACCGTGAACGGCAAGCTCGTGGCGCTGCCCTTCTTCACCGACGCGCCGGCTCTCTATTACCGCAAGGACCTGCTCGCCAAGTACAATCAGCCGGTGCCGACCACCTGGAAGCAGATGGCCGACGAAGCCAAGCTGATCCAGGACAAGGAGCGCGCTGCCGGCAATGCCGACATGTGGGGCTTCGTGTTCCAGGGTAATGCCTACGAAGGCCTGACCTGCGACGCCCTCGAGTGGATCGATTCCAGCGGCGGCGGCCAGATCGTCGAGCCGGATGGCACGATCTCCGTCAACAACCCGAAGGCCGCTGCGGCCATCGAGCTGGTCCATAGCTGGATCGGCACGATCTCGCCCCCCGGCGTTCTCGCCTATCAGGAAGAAGAAGCACGCGGCGTCTGGCAGAAGGGCGACGCGGTGTTCATGCGCAACTGGCCCTATGCCTATTCGAGCGGCCAGGCGGCGGACTCGCCCATCAAGGACAAGTTCGATGCCACCACGCTGCCGACCGGCGATGAGGCCGGCGATCATCCGGCGGCCACGCTCGGCGGCTGGAACCTCGCGGTTTCCAAGTACTCGAAGAACACGGACGCCGCGATCGATCTGGTGAAGTTCCTCGCCAACGCGGACATGCAGAAGCTCCGCGCTATCGAGGGCACCAACCTGCCGACCTGGACCTCGGTCTATGACGATCCGGACATCAAGGCTCAGGTTCCGATCATCGCCCAGTGGAAGAGCGTGGCGCTCAATGCCGTGCCGCGTCCGTCCGCGCCGACCAAGGTGAAGTACAACGAAGTGTCGAGCGATTTCTGGACGGCCGTGCACAACACGCTGTCCGGTCAGGGCTCGGCTGCTGACAACCTCGCTCAGCTCGAGGACCAGCTCACCGTGCTCAAGGGCGCGGGCTGGTAGTCACCCGTTCAAGACATGCCGGCGCCTTCGGGCGCCGGCAACTTTTCAGGTGTTGCTCACAGGGCAGGGTGCGACACTCTATCGCCGGCTGCATTGTGCGCTACAGTTGGGGAACCTGAGGGATGCCGATCGTGCGGACTAAGCGCGACGGCAGGGAGGCAGGTTAGTAGTGGCCCAGGCAGAGTTCACGTCGTCCATCCCGATCGTCGAGGCGCCGCCGCGCCATTCCGCACTCACGCGCCAGCGCGTCCGTTCGGCATGGCTGTTCCTGACGCCGATGCTGCTGGTGCTGCTCGCCGTCGCCGGATGGCCGCTGCTCCGCACGATCTATTTCGGCTTCACCAACACGAGCCTCGTCGACTTCGACAATCACAAGTGGATCGGCTTCGCCAACTATCTGCAGGTCGTCCACCTGCATTCGGGCCGCACCCTCTATTCCGGCGTTCTCGTTGATCCGCTCTGGTGGCGGTCGGTGTGGAACACCGTCCGCTTCGCCGTCGTCTCGGTGTTCTTCGAGACCGTCCTCGGGATGATCGTGGCGCTGGTGCTCAACGCCGAGTTCAAGGGCCGCGGCATCGTGCGCGCCGCCATCCTTGTCCCCTGGGCAATCCCGACCATCGTCTCGGCCAAGATGTGGTCGTGGATGCTGAACGACCAGTTCGGCATCATCAACGTCGTCCTGCTCAACCTCGGCATCATCCACGAAAAGGTCGCGTGGACCGCGAGCGCGGACACGGCGATGACGGCGGTCCTCATCGTCGATATCTGGAAGACGACGCCGTTCATGACGCTGCTCATCCTCGCCGGTCTCCAGATGATCCCGACGGACATCTACGAAGCCGCCAAGATCGACGGCATCAGCCCGCTCAAGGTGTTCTGGCGCGTGACGCTGCCGCTGGTGCGGCCGGCGCTCATGGTCGCGGTCATCTTCCGCGCCCTCGATGCGCTGCGCATCTTCGACCTGATCTACGTGCTGACGCCGAACAACGCCCAGACCAAGTCGATGTCGGTCTTCGCCAAGGAGAACCTTTTCGATTTCGACAAGTTCGCCTACGGCTCGGCGGCCTCGACCCTCCTGTTCGTGCTCCTCGCGCTCATCACCATCGTCTACCTGTGGCTCGGCCGCGTGAACCTGGAGGGCGGCCGATGAACGCCGGCAAGCTCATCCGCGGCACGCTCTTCTATCTCCTCGTCGCGGTCATCGTCTTTGTCTCCGTCTTTCCGTTCTACTACGCCATCATCACCAGCCTGAAGACCGGCACCGCGCTCTTCGGCACCGATCTCTGGCCGCAGGTCATCTCGTTCACGAACTACGTGCTGGTCTTCTCCTCCGGCTCGTTCCCGAGAAACCTGCTGAACTCGCTGTTCATCTCCGCGACCGTCGTCGTCCTGTCGCTGCTGCTCGGCATCACCGCCGCCTATGCGCTGGCGCGCGTCGCCTTCAAGGGGCGCAAGGTCATCCTGTTCGCCATCCTGTCGGTGTCGATGTTCCCGCAGCTCGCCGTGCTCGCCGGCCTGTTCGAGCTCGTCCGCGCCACGCACCTGATCAACACGCCGTTCGCGCTCATCTTCTCGTACATGATCTTCACCCTGCCGTTCACGGTGTGGGTGCTGACCACGTTCGTGCGCGACCTGCCGATGGAGATCGAGGAAGCCGCGATCGTCGATGGCGCGACGCCGTGGAACATCATCATCAAGGTGTTCATGCCGCTGATGTGGCCGGCGCTGGTCACCACCGGCCTGCTCGCCTTCATCGGCGCGTGGAACGAGTTCCTGTTCGCCCTGACCTTCACCTCGAACAACGACCAGCGCACGGTCCCCGTCGCCATCGCCCTTCTCGGCGGCGCCAGCGACTTCGAGATTCCGTGGGGTCAGATCATGGCGGCGTCGGTCATCGTCACCGTGCCGCTCGTCGTGCTGGTGCTCATCTTCCAGCGCAAGATCATCTCCGGCCTCACCGCCGGCGGCGTCAAAGGATAGCCGCATGAATGCCGAGCCCGGGTGGGCCCGCAACGGTGCGGTCGAGCGTGGCGAATGGTGGCGCGGCGCCGTCATCTACGAGATCTATCCGCGCTCGTATCAGGACACCAACGGCGATGGCGTCGGCGATCTCGCCGGCATTACGCGCCGCCTGGCCTATATCGCCGAGCTCGGCGTCGACGCGATCTGGATCGCGCCGTTCTTCAAGTCGCCGATGAAGGACTACGGCTACGACGTCTCGGACTACAAGGCCGTCGACCCGCTGTTCGGCACGCTCGCCGATTTCGACGCGCTGATCGCCGAGGCCCATCGCCTCGGATTGAAAGTGCTCATCGATCAGGTGTTGTCGCACACCTCCGATCGCCATCCGTGGTTCGCCGAAAGCCGGGCGAGCCGCGATAATCCGAAGGCCGATTGGTACGTCTGGGCCGATCCGAAGCCGGATGGCACGCCACCCAACAACTGGCTGTCCATCTTCGGCGGCGTCGCGTGGGAATGGGATGCCCGCCGCCTGCAGTATTACTTCCACAATTTCCTGGTCGAGCAGCCCGATCTCAACTTCCACAATCCGCAGGTCCAGGACGCGCTGCTCGACGCCTGCCAGTTCTGGCTCGACCGCGGCGTCGATGGCTTCCGCCTCGACACCGTGAACTTCTACTTCCATTCGCGCGGCCTGGAATCGAACGAGCCCGCCGCCAATCACGACTCGCCGGAAGCGCCGGCGGTCAATCCGTACAGCTACCAGGACCACATCCACGACAAGAGCCAGCCGGAGAACCTCGCCTTCCTGCAGCGCCTGCGGGCGCTCCTCGATCGCTATCCGGGGATGACCACAGTCGGCGAGATCGGCGATGGCCCGCGCTCGCTGAAGACGATGAGCGCCTACACGTCGGGCGGCGACAAGCTGCACATGTGCTACACGTTCGACTTCCTCAGCCCGACCTTCAACGCCGGCTATTTCCGCGAGCGCATCGCCGCCCTCGAGGCGATGCTCGGCGACGGCTGGCCGTGCTGGGCCTTCTCCAATCACGACATCGAGCGTCATGTCAGCCGCTGGGCTGGCGCGACGAATGCCGATCAGGATCACCTGGCGGTGCTCGCCGCCGCCATGCTGCTGTCGCTGCGCGGCTCGGTCTGCATGTACCAGGGCGAGGAGCTCGGCCTCGGCGAAGCCACGCTCCGTTTCGAGGATCTCGCCGATCCGTATGGCATCCGCTTCTGGCCCGAGTTCAAGGGTCGCGACGGCTGCCGCACGCCCATGGTCTGGGAATCGAACGCGCCGAATAGCGGCTTTTCCACCGGCAAGCCCTGGCTGCCGGTGGCTGAGGCGCACGTTGCGCGCGCCGCCAATCGCGAGGCCGGCGAGCCGCAGTCGGTGCTGGCGCGCTACCGCCAGCTCATCGCCTTCCGCAAGGCGCATCCCGCGCTCCGCAACGGCTCGATTGCGCTCGTCGACGCGCCGGCCGACGTGCTCGCCTTCGAGCGGCGAGAGGGCGACGATCGCGTCCTTTGCGTCTTCAATCTCGGCCGCGGCGAGGCGGTCTTCACGGTGCCGGCCGGCGGCTCAGTCGCCGCCCTTGCCGGTCATGGTTTCACCGCCGCCATCGAGAATGGCGGCAAGTCGGTGCGCGTGCCCGCAGCGGGCGCGTTCTTCGGCCGTCTGGAATAAGGGGAGGGGAACATGGCAGACCTGCAGCTGCGGAACCTGCGCAAGTCCTTCGGCGCGGTCAACGTCATCAAGGGCGTCGATCTCGACATAAAGTCGGGCGAGTTCATCGTCTTCGTCGGCCCGTCGGGGTGCGGCAAGTCCACGCTCCTCCGTCTCATCGCGGGGCTTGAGGACATCACCGCCGGCACGCTCAAGATCGACGATCAGGTGGTCAACGAGCTGCCGCCGTCGAAGCGCGGCATCGCCATGGTCTTCCAGTCCTACGCGCTCTATCCGCACATGACCGTGTACGACAACATGGCCTTCGGCATGAAGCTGGGCAAAGCCGGCAAGGACGAAATCGACAAGCGCGTCCGCGCCGCCGCCCAGATCCTGCAGATCACGCCCTATCTCGATCGCCTGCCCAAGCAGCTGTCCGGCGGCCAGCGCCAGCGCGTCGCCATCGGCCGCGCCATCGTGCGCGATCCGCGCGTCTTCCTGTTCGACGAGCCGCTGTCCAACCTCGATGCCGCGCTCCGTGTCGCCACCCGCATCGAGATCAACAAGCTCCACGAGAGCATGCCCAACGTCACCATGATCTACGTCACCCACGACCAGGTCGAGGCGATGACGCTGGCCGACAAGATCGTGGTTCTGAATGCCGGGCTGGTCGAGCAGGTCGGCTCGCCGCTGGAGCTCTATCACAATCCCGCCAACGTCTTTGTCGCCAAGTTCATCGGATCGCCGTCGATGAACACCGTGCCCTGCGTCGTCGAAGGCGCGGGCGCGGCGGCGCGGGTCAAGCCGGAAAACGGCGCGTCGGCGAAGGTCCAGGCCGCGATCCCGCAAAGCGCGGTCGGCAGGGCGGCGACCTTCGGCGTCCGCCCGGAGGATCTCACGGTCACCACCGGCAGCGACGCCATCTTCAAGGGCAAGGTGGACATCGTCGAGAAGCTCGGCGAGGTCACCATGATCTACGTCGATTGCGGCAACGCGGCCGAGCCGGTCATCGCCAAGCTCGACGGCGATTTCCATATCGAGCGCGGCGCCGATATCGGGCTGACGGCCGCCACCGGCAATCTCCACGTCTTCGACGAGAACGGCATCGCGTTTACGCGCACCCAGTAGCGATTTATGCCCCGCCAGGCGAATGGCGAGCGAATGAGTCGACTTATCCGCGCGCGATTTCAGCGCCTCTATTTCGTCGAGGGCCGCGCCCGCGGAAATGTTTTCCTGCGCGCCTGCGACGTTTGAAACGGCTGTCGTCGCCGCGCGCTCAGCGAATTCTTAAATGCTGCTAGAGAATAACGGCGCGCGCTGCTGTATCCCCGCAGCCGGCAGCGCGCCGGTGGAGTCGCCTTTCCCATGTCCGAGTCATCCCGCAAGCTCGCGGTCTTCCCCGCCTTCCATAAGGTCGCCGGTCGCCGCGTGGTCATCGTCGGCGGCGGCCCCGCGGCGGCTGCCAAGATTCGCCTGCTCGCCGAGACCAAGGCGCTCATCGTCGTCTTCGCCCCGTCGCTGGACCAGGAAGCCGGCGCGGCGCTGGTCGCCGCCCATGGTGATTGGCGCGGCGCCGCACCGGCGGTCGCCGATCTCGCCGGCGCCGCTCTGGTCTTTGCCGCGACCGGCAGCGAGGAGGGTGACCGCGAGGTCTGGACGCTTGCCCGCGAGGCTGGCGTGCCGATCAACGTCGTCGACCGTCCCGATCTCTGCGATTTCTACACCCCGGCCATCGTCAATCGCGCCCCGCTCGCCGTGGCCATCGCCAGCGAGGGCGTCGCTCCGGTCCTGTCGCGCCATGTCCGCGCCCGCATCGAGACGATGCTGGCGCCGGCTTTCGGCGATCTCGCCGGCCTCGCCGAGCGCCTGCGCGATCGCGTCTCCGCCGCGATCCACGATGCCGCCGGCCGCCGCCGCTTTTGGGCGCGCTTCTTCTCCGGCTCGGTCGCCGAGAAGGTGTTCGCCGGCAACGTCGATGGCGCCGAGGCGGAAGCGGTCCGCGCGCTGGAAATCGACGCCGCCCGCCTTGGCCATGTGTCGCTGGTCGGTGCCGGTCCCGGCGCCGAGGACCTGCTAACCCTCCGCGCCCAGCGCGCGCTGCAGGAGGCCGACGTCATCGTCTACGATCGCCTCGTGCCGGAGGCGGTCGTCGCCATGGGCCGCCGCGACGCCCGCCGCGTCTATGTCGGCAAGGCGAGGGGGGCGCATGCCGTCACCCAGCCCGAGATCAACACCCTCATCGTCAACGAAGCCCGCGCCGGCCATCGCGTCGTCCGTCTGAAGTCCGGCGATCCGCTGATCTTCGGCCGCGCCGGCGAGGAAATCGCCGCGCTTCGCGCTGCCGGCATCTCGTTTGACATCGTCCCCGGCATCACCGCGGCGTTTGCCGCCGCCGCCGAGGCCGAGATCCCGCTGACCTTGCGCGACTCCTCGTCGGCGCTGGTCTTCGTCACTGGCCAGGACGCCGATGGCGAGACGCTGCCGAACTGGGCTTCCGTCGCGCTCGCCGGCGCCACCGTCGCGGTCTACATGGGCCGCGCCGTTGCCGCCAAGGTCGCCGCCCGCCTGATCGAAGCCGGCATGAACGCCGCGACCCCCGTCGCCGTCATCGAGAATGCCTCGCGCCCCGATCGCCGCGCCTACGCCGGCGTGCTCGCCGATCTCGCGGAGATAGCCGAGCGCCCCGAGCTCACCGGCCCGGTGCTGTTCCTGGTCGGCGATGTCGTCGCCCAGGGCAACATCGCCGAGGCGCCGGCCGCGCTGTCGGAGCTCGCGGCATGACCGACAGGAGGCGAGGAGCGCTACAGGCGCGACCGGGAAGCAAATAATGTTCAAGGCTGCGAAAGAAGGCCCCGCGAAAGTCATCACCGCGAACGATCTTCGCGATGGCCTGGTCGTGTTCCTCGATCACGACGGCGGCTGGACCCATGACATCGCGCTCGCCCGCGTCGTCGAGGACGGCTCCGATCTCGATTCCGCCAGCGCCTACGCCAAGGAGCAGCACGATGCCCGCATCGTCGTCGAGCCCTATCCGATCGACGTCGAGGTAGTCGGCGGCGTGCCGGTCCCCGTCCGCCTGCGCGAGAAGATCAGGGCCGACCGCGGCCCCACCATCGTTTACGGCGAGGAAGAAGTGGCGAAACTCCGGGCAGGGGGGGCTGCCTGATGTACCGCTACGACGAATTCGATCGCGCCTTCGTCAGCGAGCGCGTCGCGCAGTTCCGCGGCCAGGTCGAGCGCCGCCTGTCCGGCGAGATCAGCGAGGATCAGTTCAAGCCGCTCCGCCTGCAGAACGGCGTCTATCTCCAGCTCCACGCCTACATGCTGCGCATCGCGATCCCGTACGGCACGCTGAACCCGGCGCAGCTTCGCATGCTGGCCTTCATCGCCCGCAAGTATGACCGCGGCTACGGCCATTTCACCACCCGCCAGAACCTCCAGTTCCACTGGCCGGCGTTGAAGGACATCCCGGACATCCTCGATCACCTGGCGTCGGTCGAGATGCACGCCATCCAGACGTCGGGGAATTGCATCCGCAACGTCACCGCCGATCATTTCGCCGGCGCCGCCGCCGACGAGGTCGTCGACCCGCGGCCGTATGCGGAAATCCTCCGCCAGTGGTCGTCGCTCCACCCGGAATTCCTCTTCCTGCCGCGCAAGTTCAAGATCGCGGTCACCGGCTCGGAGCGCGACCGCGCCGCGATTCAGGTTCACGACATCGGCCTGCACGCCAAGCGCGATGCGGCCGGCAACCTCGGCTTCGCCTACTACGTCGGCGGCGGCCTCGGCCGCACGCCGATGATCGCGCATCTCATCAACGACTTCGTCCCGGTCGAGGACCTGCTCTCCTACACGGAAGCCGTGCTCCGGGTTTACAATCTCTTCGGCCGCCGCGACAACAAGTACAAGGCGCGCATCAAGATCCTCGTCCACGAGACTGGCGCCGCCGAGATCAAGCGCCAGGTCGAGGAGGAGTGGGCGCGCATCCGCCACGGCGCGCTGGCGCTCCCCGATGACGAGATCCATCGCATCGAGGCGTATTTCGCGACGCCGGCGCTGGCTCCGCGCCCGGCGCGGAGCGTGGTGCTGGAGCGCGCCCGCACGACCAGCCCGGCGCTCGCCGCGTGGGTCGATCAGAACACCAAGCCCCACAAGATCACCGGCCATGTGCTGGTCACGGTTTCGCTGAAGCCGATCGGCGGCACGCCCGGCGACGCTACCGCCGACCAGATGGAGCTGATCGCCGATCTCGCCGAGCGCTACAGCCAGGGCGAGGCGCGCGTCAGTCACGAGCAGAACATCATCCTGCCGCACGTCGCCCTCGACGATCTTCCCGCGCTCCACGAGGCGCTCGCCGGCGCCAATCTCGCCACCGCCAACGCCGGCCTGGTCACCGACATCATCGCCTGCCCGGGTCTGGATTATTGCGCGCTTGCCAACGCCCGCTCGATCCCGATCGCCCAGCGCATCGCGGAGCGCTTTGCCGATCAGGCGCGCCAGCAGGAAGTCGGCGACCTCAAGATCAAGATTTCTGGCTGCATCAATGCCTGCGGCCACCACCACGTCGGCCACATCGGCATTCTCGGCGTCGAGAAGAAGGGCGAGGAGTTCTATCAGATCACGCTCGGCGGCTCGGGCGATGAGCACGCCTCGGTGGGCGACATCGTCGGTCCCGGCTTCTCCTCCGACGATGTCATCGACGCCGTCGAGACGGTCGTCGACACCTACCTCAAGGTTCGCGAGAGCCCGGCTGAGAACTTCCTCGCCGCCTATCGCCGGCTTGGCGTGGCGCCGTTCAAGGAGGCCCTCTATGGCGCCGCTTGATGCGCTGGCGCTCGTCGAAGCGCCGTCCGGCGAGGCCCGCGAGGGTGCCGGCGCGCTCAACGCCCGTTACGCCGGCGCCGCGACCGAGAAGATCATCGCGGCCGCGTCGCGCGATCTCTTTCCCGGCCGTGTCGCGCTGGTGTCGAGCTTCGGCGCCGAGTCGGCCGTGCTGCTCCATCTTGTCGCCGGGGTCGATCGCGCCGTGCCGGTCGTCTTTCTCGACACCGGCAAGCTCTTCCCCGAGACGCTCGCCTATCGCGACACGCTGGTTGCCGCCCTCGGCCTCACCGACGTCCGCTCCGTCAAGCCCGATCCCGCCCGCCTCGGGATGAAGGATCAGCACGGCGCGCTGTGGATGACCAATCCCGATCTCTGCTGCCACATCCGCAAGACCGAGCCGCTCCAGCACGCGCTCGCCGGCTTCGATGCCTGGTTCACCGGCCGCAAGCGGTTCCAGAGCTCCACCCGCGCCGCGCTGCCGGTGTTCGAGGCGGATGGCGAGCGCATCAAGATCAATCCGCTGATCGGCTGGTCCGCCGACGACCTCACGGCCTACGCCGTCCGCCATCAATTGCCCCAGCACCCGCTGGTCTCGCGTGGCTACCCGTCGATCGGCTGCATCCCGTGCACGACGATGGTGGCGCCGGGCGAGGACGCCCGCGCCGGCCGCTGGCGCGGCACCGACAAGATCGAGTGCGGCATCCATACCGACCTCGAGATCGACGGCAGCGGCATCTGATCGCTTCCTTGCAGCCGCTCGCCTGATGACATACTCACCCTGTCGTCCCTGCGCAGGCAGGGGCCCGGTATCGGCGACGGAGCAGGTTCTTCGCCGCGGCCAGGCGCCTGCCGCTGCAGGTGCGACAAGCTGAGTTCGACGCGCATGTCCCTCTGGAAGAACCGCATCCCCGTCGCCGACAGCTGGCAGATCGTGCCCGACGATCAGCCGGTCCCCGCCGACGTGCCGGTGGTGCTCAGCCTCAAGCGTTGGCGCGAGAATCGCGAGACGCTCGCCGCCCGCAACGCGCCGCTCGGTCTCCTGATCGAGCCCGGCAGCGATTGGCGTGACGTCGTCGCCGACCTGCCGCGCTTCCCGGTCGTCGTCGTCACCATCCCGAAATACGCCGATGGCCGCGCCTTCTCGATCGCCCGCTTGCTCCGCGAACGCGACGGCTACAAGGGCGAGATCCGCGCCGCCGGCACCTACATTATCGATCAGGTGCCGCTGATGATGCGCGTCGGCATCGACGCCTTTCTCACCAGCGACCCCCACGTCATCAAGGCCTTCGAGGAGGGCGTCTGGCCGGAGGTCCCGCATTACCTCCAGCCGGCGTGGTCTGGCGATGGAGAAGTGCCCGCCGGAACGCGCCCGTGGATCAGGAAACCGGGCGGGGATACCTGACGCTAACCCAGTTGCGGGCGTCGGTTGCATGACGCAGGCTGGCCGCCACTTGGCAGGAACGTCGCAGCGCATGCTTCCACCCCAGAACGCCGGTGGTCGGTCGGATATCGCGCGGTTGCGGCGCGTCGGTGGCATCGCCACGATACCGGCCCGCGCCGAGTGGCTGGCGCTGGTGCTCGGCGACATTCTTGGCCAGGTCGACCGCCTCTATGTCTATCTCGACGGCTATGACGCCGTTCCGGCGTGCGTACGCCATCCCAAGGTCACCGTCCTGCGCTCGCAGTCGCACGGCATCTGGTGGAGCACCGGCAAGTTTCTCGGCGTGACGCGCGAGAGCTTGGATTGCGTGTACATTACCTTCGACGACGACATCCGCTACCCGCCCGATCATGTCGCCACTTTGGTAGCGGGCCTCGTTCGCTATGGCGGCCAGGCATTGGTCGGATTTCACGGCAGCCTCTTCTATCCGCCATATCATTCCTTCCTCGGCGACCGGCTGCTGTTCCCGTACACGAAGGGGCTGTCGAGCGATCTCGAGGTCGACATGCTGGGCAGCGCAACGACGGCCTTTCTGCCGGCGCGTCTCCCGATCGACCTGCGCCGCTGGCCCTACCTCGATATCGACGACCTCATGCTGTCGCTGGCCGCTGAGCGCAATGGCGTGTGCCGCGTCGCGCTGGCGCGACCGGGTGGCTATCTCCGCGCCATCCCGATCGACCAGCGCGAAAGTCTTTCGGCGCGCGCCGTCGATGACGACCGGCGCCACGTCCGCTACATGAACGAACTGATTGATCTGGAACGGCGCTCGCCTCGCGGGCTGCCGCCCCGGCCTACAGCACTCCCGCCCCCAGCTCCGCCGGCATCGCGTTGGCCCTGAACATGCGGAACATCTCGCGCCCCATGCCGTACTGGTTGGCGGCAAGGTTCGGCGTTGTCGGCGCCCGTGCCGCGAGATCGGCGGCGTTGACCAGCACGTCGAGCCGTCCGGCCGGCGCGTCGAGGCGGATCACGTCGCCGTCGCGGATGCGCGCCAGCGCGCCGCCTTCCGCCGCTTCCGGCGTAACGTGGATCGCCGCCGGCACCTTGCCCGAGGCGCCCGACATGCGCCCGTCGGTGATCAGCGCCACCTTGTAGCCGCGGTCCTGCAGCACGCCGAGCGTCGGCGTCAGCTTGTGCAGTTCCGGCATGCCGTTGGCGCGCGGCCCCTGGAAGCGGATGACCGCGACGAAATCCTTCTCCAGCCGCCCGGCGCGGAAGGCCTCGCGCAGCGCGTCCTGCGAATCGAACACCATCGCCGGCGCCTCGACCACCTGGTGCTCCGTCGCCACCGCCGAAATCTTGATGACGGCGCGCCCCATGTTGCCGGTCAAGAGCCGGATGCCGCCTTCCGGCAGGAACGCCTTCTTCACCGGCGCCAGCACCTTCTCGTCCTTCGTCTTCTTCGCGCCTTCCACCCAGGCGATGTCGCCGTTGGCGGCGAGCGTCGGCTGCGTGAGGTAGCCGCTGAGCCCCGTGCCCCACACCGTCTTGACGTCCTCGTGCAGCAGGCCGGCGCGGAGCAGCTCGTACATCAGGAACTGGATGCCGCCGGCCTGGTGGAACTGGTTCACGTCGGCGGTGCCGTTCGGGTAGACGCGCGCGAGCAGCGGCACGATCTCCGAGATGTCGTGGAAATCGTCCCACGTCAGGTGGATGCCCGCCGCCCGCGCGATGGCGACGAGATGGAGCGTGTGGTTGGTCGAGCCGCCGGTGGCGTTCAGCCCGACGACGCCGTTGACGATCGCCCGCTCGTCGATGATCTGGCCGACCGGCGTGAAATCGTTGCCGAGCGCGGTGATGGCAAGCGCGCGCGTCACCGCGGCGCGGGTCAGCGCGTCGCGCAGCGGCGTGTTCGGGTTGATGAACGAGGCGCCCGGAATGTGCAGGCCCATCATCTCCATCAGCATCTGGTTGGAGTTGGCCGTGCCGTAGAACGTGCAGGTGCCGGGCGCGTGGTACGACTTCGCCTCGGCGTCGAGCAGCTCGGCGCGCGTGATCTTCTTCTCGGCGTAGAGCTGGCGCGCCTTCGAGCGCTCCGTGTTGGACAGGCCCGAAGGCATCGGCCCGGCCGGGATGAACACCGCCGGTATGTGGCCGAAAGTCAGCGCCGCGATCAGCAGCCCGGGCACGATCTTGTCGCAGATGCCGAGGAACACCGCCGCATCGTACATGTCGTGCGACAGGCCAATGCCCGCCGCCATGGCGATCGTGTCGCGCGAGAACAGCGACAGCTCCATGCCGGTCTGCCCCTGCGTGACGCCGTCGCACATCGCCGGCACGCCGCCGGCGACCTGCGCCGTCGCGCCCACCTTGCGCGCCGCTTCGCGGATCAGCTCGGGGTAGCGCTCGTAGGGCTGGTGGGCCGAGAGCATGTCGTTGTAGGCGGTGATGATGCCGAGGTTCGGCGCATTGGCGGCGCGTAGCGTCGCCTTGTCGCCGACGCCGCAACCCGCGAAGCCGTGCGCGAGGTTCGAGCAGGAGAGATGGCCGCGCCTGACGCGATGCTCGGCTGCCGATTGCACCCGCTCGAGGTAGGCCGAGCGTGTCGCCTGGCTCCGCCGGCGTATCCGTTCAGTCACTTCGCCAAGGCGCGCATGCATGCCCATGGGTCTTCTCCTTCGGCGGCCGCCCGTCGCCGGGCCGCCGCGTCTCCGCTTCCGTTAATCTGAGTCAGGACGACTTCATTTCTACGCGCAAGGCGACAACTTTGCGACGCTCGCCGCCGCTGAAAGAAACACCGCTCGCTGCCGCGATCGCAGGCAGGCGGGCCTAGTCCGTGTCGTCGTGCCAGGTGCGGCCGTCGCGCTCGATCAGCGCGATCGAGGCCGTCGGCCCCCACGTCCCGGCCGGGTATGGCTTCGGCGCCTCGCGCGACCGCTCCCAGGCTTCCGCGATCGGGTCGATCCACGACCACGCCGCCTCCACCTCGTCGCGCCGCATGAACAGCGTCTGGTTGCCGCGGATGACGTCGAGGATCAGCCGCTCGTAGGCGTCCGGCGCGCGCACGCCGAAGGCCTCGGCGAAGCTCATGTCGAGCGGCACGTAGCGCAGGCGCATGCCGCCCGGGCCCGGGTCCTTGATCATCAGCCACAGCTTCACGCCCTCGTCGGGCTGGATACGCAGCACCAGCCGGTTCTCCTCGATCGAACCGGCGCTGGCGTCGAAGATCGAGTGCGGGATCTTGCGGAACGTCACCACGATCTCGGATTGGCGGATCGGCAGCCGCTTGCCGGTGCGGACGTAGAAGGGCACGCCCGCCCAGCGCCAGTTGCTGATCTCGACCTTGAGCGCGATGAACGTCTCGGTCGTCGATTGCGGATTGCCGACCTCGGTCGTGTAGCCCGCCATGTTGCCGGCGGCGCGGTATTGCCCGCGCACGATGAGCTGCGCCGCGTTGCTCTCGTCGATCGGCTTCAGGGCGCGCAGCACCTTGAGCTTCTCGTCGCGCAGGGAATCGGCGTCCATGTGCGTCGGCGGCTCCGCTGCGACGAGGCAGAGAAGCTGCATCAGGTGGTTCTGCATCATGTCGCGGAGCGCGCCGGCGTGGTCATAGTAGGGGCCCCGGCCCTCGACGCCGATCGATTCCGCCACGCTGATCTGGACGTGGTCGATGTGCGCTGCGTTCCACAGCGGCTCGAGCAGCGCGTTGCCGAACCTGAGCGCCATCAGGTTCTGCACCGTCTCTTTCCCGAGATAGTGGTCGATGCGGTAGATCTGGCTTTCGGTGAACACCTTGCCGACCGCGTCGTTCACCGCCCGCGCCGAGGCGAGGTCGTGGCCGATCGGCTTCTCGATGATAACGCGCGTCTGCGGCGTCACCAGGTCGTGCGCGCCGAGCTGCTCGCAGATCGTGCCGAACAGCTCCGGCGCCACCGCGAGGTAGAAGGCGCGGATGCGGTCGTCGCCCGCCTTGAGCAGCTTGCCGAGATCGTCCCAGCCGGCGTCCGAGGTCGCATCCACCGGCACGAAGTGCAGCCGGTTGAGAAACGTCTCCATCACCGCCGGGTCGTCGCGGTCGTTCGCCGCAACGAATTCGTCCAGCGCCTTCTTCGTCGCCGCACGATATTCGTCGTCGCTCATGGCGCGCCGCGACACGCCGACGATGCGCGCCACCGTCGGCAGCTGGCCGTCGCGGTGCCGGTGGTACATTGCCGGCAGCAGCTTGCGGTAAGCGAGGTCGCCGGCGCCGCCAAAGACGATGAGGTCGAATGGCTCGACGGCAATGATCCGGCTGGTCATGCGGCAGGCTTCTCCGTTCGCCCTTATGTCGGATTTTTTGTCTTTGAGGCCGGGACTTGGGGATTCCGGTCCGTTGGCGCTAGCGGTCCTACACCAGCGCGGCTGCTTTTTGCAGGGGAATCGTTGCGTTGCCAAGCCGGGACGGCCTGCATCGTCAATGAATACGCAGTCATTCCCGCCCTCGCCGGAATTTCGCGCCATTCAGCGGCCATTCAGGCGCTGGAGGGGAGAACGTCGGCAGGGAATGGTGGAGAGTGCCTCTATGGTTCGTCTGGTTCTGGGTGCGGTCGCGGTGGCCGGCATCGCAATTGCGGTCGCGGTTCTGGCCGATGGTCCGTCGTCGGCCGAGTCGCGTCTGTTCAGTGTCCGCACCGATCAGCCCGGCGTTTCGATCACCGAGGCCGTGCAGAACGGCAAGACCCTGGCGGTCGCCGGCCAGAACGGCGGCCAGACCTTCTTCCGCATCGAAAATCCGTCGGGCGCCGTGCCCTGCGCCAACAGCATCCTGTTCGTTGCCTCGAACGGCCAGCAGATCACCGAGGCCGTCGATCTCTGCGCCAACGATTGGAGCCTGACCGTGGCGCTGGGCGGTGGTGCGCCTAAGGCCGAGCCGGTGCCCCCCGCGCCGGCGGCTTCGGCCAAGGCGCCCCCCGCCGCGACCGCGGCAGCGCCGCCGCCCGCCGCAACGGCGCCCTCCATTCTTCCCGCCGCCGCCGGCGTCACTCGCCCGCTCGCCGTCGCCACCGACGATCCCGGCGTCACGATTGCCGGCGTCTTCGTCGGCGGTCAGCCCGTCACCATCGCCACGCGGCAGGATCCCTACGTTCAGGTCAACCTCGCCGCCGGTGCCAGCGGCTTCGCCTGCAGCCGCGATCTCGGCCTCCTGCTGTCGGACGGCCGCCGCATCGCCCGCCAGGTCGATGTCTGCGCCGCGAACTTCGTCGTGGTCGTGCCGCTTGTCGGCGGCGTGGTGCCGCCGCCGCCGTCGTCCTTCGCCCCGTCGGCAGACCTCCAGCATGCCCCGGCGTCGCCACCGCCACCGCCCGCGGGCGTCGCGGAACTTCCGGTTCCGAGCGCGCCGCCGCCGACCATCGGCACGCCGGACGTCGTGACCTCGATGCAGTGGAGCTTCACTTCCACCGCCGGCCAGGCGGCGCTCGCCTTCGCCGTGCCGGGCAATCCCGATGCCGGCGAGTTTGCCGCGAGCTGCCAGCCCGGCACCGGCCGCGCCACGATCGCGCTTGGCCGCACCGCTGACGAGCTCGGCCCGGGCGGCAAGGTCTGGGTCACCTTCACCTCCGGCAGCTATTCGCACGCCTTCTCCGCCACCGGCGGCGACGTCGGCCCGGACAATCTGTCCCACCCGGTGGTGACGCTCCTTTCCGGCGATCCGCTGTGGGCAGCGCTCATCACCGGCCGCACCGTTGCGATCTCCATCGGCACAACGCCGGCCTATGGCCTGTCGCTCGCCGGCAGTTCCGCCCCCGTGAAGCAGTTCATCGCGGTCTGCGCCCGCTCGGCGCCGGCGCCGCTGCCGTTCCCGGCGCAACCGGCGCCCGCGCCGGCGCCCCTGCCATCAGCGGCCGTCGGCCCCACCGCCAGCGACGTGTCCTTCGCCTGCGATGACGGCTCCTTCATCAGCGCCACGTTCGGCCCCGCCAGCGCCACCGTCTATGAGCCGAACTTCCCGCCGCTCACGCTGCCGGAGGCGCCCTTCAACGGCGATGGCCGCCGCTTTGCCGCGGGCAATGCGCAACTCGTCGGGCAGGGCGAGGACGTCTATTGGTCGCGCTATGGCGGGCAGGGGATCGCCTGCCACCGCAACGGGTGACCGGGAAGCCACGCTGCACAAAATAGCGGCAGGTGGGGTGGCGTTGCCGGCAGCGCGGGGTTAGAAGCCGCGCGTCATGTCAGCATCGATCACGGATGGCCGCGCCTCGCGAGAGACGTGGGCAAGCGAGCTTCGCGCTATGCTTGCCCTCGCGTCTCCGCTCATCCTCACCAACCTGTCGCAGATCGCGCTCGCCACCACCGACGTGATCATGATGGGCTGGCTGGGGCCGGACACGCTCGCCGCCGGCGCCCTCGGGGTGAACCTCAACTTCGCCTTCCTCATCTTCGGCATGGGGCTGGTCACCGCGACCTCGCCGCTCATCGCGATCGAACTCGGCGCCCACCGTCATGCCGTGCGTGAGGTTCGCCGCACCGTTCATCAGGGCATCTGGGTCGCGGTTTCGCTGAGCGTGCCGGTCTGGTTCGTGCTCTGGCACGCCGAGTGGATTCTGGGCTGGCTCGGGCAGAAGCCGGAGCTCGCGCACAATGCCGCCCGCTACCTCCACACCTTCCAGTGGTCGTTCCTGCCGTTCCTGGTCTACCTCGTGCTGCGCAATTTCATCGCCGCGCTCCAGCGTCCGCTGTCGGCGCTGTGGATCAGCGCGGCCGGCATCGTCGTCAACGCCGCGCTGGTCTACGTCCTGATGTTCGGCAGGCTCGGCTTCCCGGCGTTGGGCCTGCCCGGCGCCGGCATATCCACGACCGTGACCAACATCGTCATGGTGCTGGGCCTCCTCGGCATCATCGTCAGCGACCGCCGCTTCCGCCGCTACCGTCTGCTCGGCCGTTTGTGGCAGCCGGATTGGGCGCGCTTCCGCGAGATCTGGTTCATCGGCCTGCCCATCGCCTTCACGATGGCCTTTGAGGTCACCGTCTTCAATGCTGCGGTCTTCCTCATGGGCATCATTGGCGCGGATTCGCTCGCCGCCCATTCGATCGCGATCCAGATCGCGGCCGTCGTCTTCATGGTCCCGCTCGGCCTCGGCAATGCCGCTACCGTCCGTGTCGGCCTGGCCTATGGTGCCGGCGACCGGGCCGGTGTCGGTCGCTCCGGCTGGACGGCGTTTGCCCTTGGCATGGGCTACGCCTGCTGCACGGCGGCGATCATCCTCACCTGCAGCCGCCAGCTCGTCGGCCTGTTTCTCGATCTCAACGATCCGGCCAATCAGCCGGTCATCGCGCTCGCCGTCTCGTTTCTGTTCTTCGCCGGTCTCTTCCAGCTCGCCGATGCCGGCCAGGCGGTCTCGTCGGGCATGCTGCGCGGCCTCGGCGATACGCGCGTGCCGATGTTGATCGCGGCGCTCGGCTATTGGGGCATCGGCCTGCCGCTTGGCGCCGCGCTCGCCTTCTGGACGCCGCTTGCCGGTCGCGGCATCTGGATCGGCCTCGCGCTCGGCCTTGCCACGGTGGCGCTGCTGATGACGGTGCGCTGGATCATGCGCGAGCGATTGGGACTGACGCGCCCGAGTGAATCGCTCGGCACCGTGTCAGAGGCGATACACGCGGTTACATAACCGCGCGGAACGCGAAACATTCAGCTTACAGCCCCGTGATGGTTTCTCCGCGGTCGCGAAATTCGCGTCCATAACAACACGGAGAACACTCATGGTTCGCAAGTTCGCTCTCGCCGCGGCACTCACCGCCACCTTCGCCGCTTCGGCATTTGCCGCGACCACGCCCGCCGCCAAGTGGTTCGTGACCAAGGCCAGCACTGGCGCGTGCACCGCTGCGCAGTCGGCGACCGCGCCGACCACCGGCCTCGTCGGCAGCTCGAAGGGCTATGCCAACCAGACGGCCGCCAACAACGAGATCACCAAGCTCAAGAAGGCGAAGCCCCCGGTTTGCTCGTAGGCGTCAGCTTGTGACTGTCTGCGCGTAGCAGATACGAGGCAGGCAGAAGTGGAGAAGCCCGGCACCCCGGCCGGGCTTCTCTTTTTTGTCGGGTGCCGATCAGACCTGCGGCCACTCGCCGATCTTCAGCAGCGCGGTGCGCAGGTCCCACTCGGCGTGCAGGTTATAGCCCTGGTTGGCGAGCTCGATGCCGCGCGCCTCGTACCACTGCGACCACTTGTAGAAGAGGGCGCCGGTGTGCTTCGGCGCCGCCTTGGCGTACTGCTTCTCGAGCAGGATCGCCGTCGGCGAAGCGAGCGACTTCGGCGCCACGACGTGCGGATGCTTGACGTGGTGCGTGGTCGCGGCATAGGCGCCGGTGGACATGGCACCGGCCAGCACGGCGGCGGCCAGGATCGCTTGAATCTTCATGGGAACAACTCCTGTTGTGGTTGGCAAAAGGCATGCCTGGAGGGCAGGCGGCCGTGGCGGCCGGCCTGATCGGCGCCGTCAAATCACCATCCCCCTGTAACCGGCAAGTTTCGACCGCTGCGGCATTGTGAAACGGCGTATTTCGGCCACGCTGTTTCGTAACAATCTGTAACGTTCAGGCGCCCCTTCCGCCCTGTAGAATAGCCGGCGGCTGGAGGGCGAAACCCACGGAAACCGCAGTGAACGACAGGCCGCATTTGCTGGTCGTGGACGATGATCGCGAGATACGCGATCTCGTCTCCCGCCTGCTCCAGAAGCATGGTTACAAGGTCGAGACCGCCCGCGATGCGCAGGCGATGGACGCGATCCTCAACGTCAGCCGCATCGATCTCGTCATCCTCGACGTCATGCTGCCCGGCAAGAGCGGGCTCGACATCTGCCGCGAGCTGCGCGCCCGTTCGTCCATGCCCATCCTCATGCTCACCGCTGTCGGCGAGGAGACCGATCGTATCGTCGGCCTGGAAATGGGCGCCGACGATTATCTGGCGAAGCCGTTCAATCCGCGCGAGCTGCTCGCCCGCATCCGTGCCATTCTTCGTCGCGTCACCGCCGCCGCATCCACCGTCGGCGCGCATCCGCCGGCGACCAAGAAGCTTCGCTTTGCCGGCTGGCAGCTCGATCTCGGCCGCCGCCGTCTCGAGGCGCCGGATGGCGTCATCGTCGATCTCACCACCGGCGAGTACGAGCTGCTGATGGCGTTTGCCGAGCGTCCGCAGCGCGTGCTCACCCGCAACCAGTTGCTCGATCTCGCGCGCGGCCGCGATGCCACGCCCTTCGATCGCTCGATCGATGTTCAGGTCAGCCGCATCCGCCGCAAGATCGAGCTCGATCCGCGCTCGCCCTCCATGATCATCACCGTGCGCGGCGACGGCTACATGTTCACGCCGGACGTCGAGCCCGTATGAGGCGCTTCTTCCCCGACAGCCTGGCCGCATGGGCGCTGCTCATCCTCATCGGCGGCCTGGCCATCGCCGAGGTCGCGACGCTGACCGCGATTCTGCAAAATCGCGACCTCAACAACCGCATGACCGGCTTCTTCCATCTCTCCGAGCGCGTCTCCTCGATGGCCCGCGCCATCGCCAACGAGCCGACCGCCTCGCGGAAGGCGCTCGCCGCCTCGCTGTCGTCCGACACGCTCGCCGTCAGCGTCGATCCGGCGGCGGCCGCCGAAGGCTCCGACGGCGATGATGCCGAGCTCGCCGAGCTCGAGGACATCCTGCTCGCCCGCCTGTCCAATTCCGGCATTGTCGACGTCAACGTCCAGCGCAACGTGTCCGACGACACCAGCGTCGACACCGACGATTCGGTGGACGCCAAGGCCGGCCCGGTCGAGCGCTTCCTGTCCGAGATCGGCCAGCGCTATTCGCTGAGCGACAGCTACATCGTCTCCGCCCAGCTCGGCGACGGCACCTGGGCGAATTTCGACGTGCCGGTCGGCCCGGCGCCGACCTGGTGGTCGTTGAATACCGTCGCGCTGACGGCCCTCATCATCGCGCTGGTGCTTGGCGCCTCGATCTGGGCGCTCCGCGGGCTGACCGCGCCCTATGCCGTGCTCGCCGCCGCGTCGGAGCGGCTCGGCCGCGACATCAACGCCGAGGCGCTGCCGGAGCGGGGCCCGCGCGAGGTTCGCGCCGCCGCCCACGCCTTCAATCTCATGCAGGAGCGGCTGAAGAAGTCGTTCGCCGACCGCGACCAGCTCGTCGCCGCCATCTCGCACGATCTGCGCACGCCGACCACGCGGCTTCGCCTCCGCGCCGAATTCATCGACGATCCCGATCAGCGCGCCCGCATGCTCGCCGACCTCGACGAGATCGAGACCATGACGCGCTCCGTCCTCGCCTTCGCTTCCGGCTCCGCCCAGCCCGAGGCGCGCGAGACCATCGACCTCGTCTCGCTGCTCCGCTCGCTCTGCGACGACCTGCCCGGCGCCACGCTCTGCCTCTCTTCGGATACGCCCGGCCGCGTCGGCTATTGGGCGCAGCCCGTGGCGCTCCGCCGCTGCATCGCCAACCTCATCGACAACGCCATCAAGTACGGCTCGGCGGCGCGCGTCGCGCTCTCCGTCGATCGTTCCGCCGTCCGTATCGTCGTGGACGACGACGGCCCCGGCATCCCGGCGGCCGAGACGGAGAACGTCTTCCGTCCCTTCCGCCGCCTCGAGGTCTCGCGCAACCGCGAGACTGGCGGCACCGGCCTCGGCCTCACCATCGCCCGCGCCGTAGCCCGCGCCCACGGCGGCGACGTCGTGCTCTCCAATCGTCCGGGAGGCGGCCTCCGCGCCGAGGTCGTGCTCCCGCCGGCCCCCGCCAGCGAACCCGCGCCGCAGCCGCTGCCACCGCCAGCCGACGCGGCGGCGGCCTAGTCCAGCGTGCGCCGATACCGCACCAGCGCCAGCGTCGCCACCGCCGCCCAAAATAGTAGCAGCGGCCACACATTCGGCAGCACCTCGATGTAGCCGCCGCCCTTCAGCATCACGGCCCGCACGATGCGCAGGAAATGGGTGAGGGGCAGCACCTCGCCGATCGCCTGCGCCCAGCCCGGCATGCCGCGGAACGGAAACATGAATCCGGAGAGCAGGATCGACGGCAGGAAATAGAAGAACGTCATCTGCATCGCCTGCATCTGGTTGCGGGCCAGCGTCGAGAATGTGTAGCCGAGCGTCACGTTGGCGGCGATGAACAGCAGCGTCGCCGCGAGCAGCACGTCCATCGGCCCTTCCATCGGCACCGCGAACAGCGCGTACGCCGCGATCAGGATCACCGCTACCTGCAGGAAGCCGAAGCCGATGTACGGCACGATCTTGCCGATCATGATCTCGTACGGCCGCGCCGGCATGGCGAGCAGATTCTCCATCGTCCCGCGCTCGACCTCGCGGGTTAGCGCGAGCCCGGTCATCAGGATCGTCGTCATGGTCAGGATGGTGCCGAGCAGCCCCGGCACGATGTTGTAGGCCGTGACGCCTTCCGGGTTGTAGAGCCGGTGGACGACGACATCGACCGGCGCCGCCTGCGGCATCTGCCCGGCAAGCGCCCCGGCGCCCTGTTCGCTCACCGCCTGCTGCACGATCGAGGGCAGCGCCGCGATGCCGCCCACCGTCGCCGCCGGGTCGGTCGCGTCCGCTTCGATCAGGATCTGCGGGTTCTGGCCGCGCGCGAACTTGCGCTCGAAGTCGACCGGCACGGTCACGACATACGACACGTCGCCCCGCGCCAGCATTTCGTGCGCCTGCGCTTCCGTCGGCGAGCCTTCCTCGACGTCGAAATATTCCGAGAGCCGCATGCCGTTGATGATCGCCCGGCTGATCGGCCCGTGGTCGGCCGAGATCACCGCCGTCGGCATGCGCTTCGGGTCGGTGTTGATGGCGTAGCCGAACAGCACGAGCTGCAGGATCGGCACGGCGATGATCATCGCGAACGTCAGCCGGTCGCGGCGCATCTGGATGAATTCCTTGATCATCACCGCCGTGACGCGCGACCACGAGAAGGCGCTGGGCTTCATGATTTGGCACCCGGCCGTTCGTCGAAGTTGTCCTGCGCGCTGCCCATCAGGCGGATGAACACGTCCTCGAGGATGGTCTCGTCCGCGGCCGCCTTCGCCCCGGTGCCGGCGATCGCCTGGTCGACGCTGGCGCGCAGTTCCGCGGCGTTCGTGCCCACGACATGGAGGTCGGTGCCGAACGTCGCCACCTGCTCGACGCCCGCCATGCCCTTGAGACGATGCGCCAGCGTCGGATCGGCGCCGTGCACCACCACCGTGTGCAGCCCGGATTGCGCGATCACCTCCGCCACCGTGCCGCGCGCTACCACCGTCCCGTATGAGATGTAGACGATGCGGTGGCAGCGCTCCGCCTCGTCCATGTAGTGGGTGGAGACGAGCACGGTCAGCCCCTCGGCCGCGAGCTCGTGGATCTCGTCCCAGAAGTCGCGCCGCGCCTTGGGGTCGACGCCGGCGGTCGGCTCGTCGAGGAGCAGGAGCTGCGGCTGGTGCATGACCGAGGCGGCGAGGGCCAGACGCTGCTTCCAGCCGCCGGAAAGCGTCCCGGCGAGCTGGTTCCGCCGGTTGGTGAGCCCGAGCCGCGCCAGCGTATCGGTCACGAACTTCGCCCGTGGCTTCAGGTCGTAGAGCCGCGCCACGAAGTCGAGGTTCTCGGCGATCGTCAGGTCCTCGTAGAGCGAGAAGCGCTGCGTCATGTAGCCGACCTCGAGCTTGATGCGGTCGGATTGGGTCAGGATGTCGTAGCCGAGGCAGGTGCCTTTGCCTTCGTCCGGCTTGAGCAGCCCGCAGATCATGCGGATCGTCGTCGTCTTGCCCGAGCCGTTCGGCCCGAGGAAGCCGACGATCTCGCCGCGCTTCACCGTGAGGTCGACGTGGTCGACGACCGCGCGGCCGTTGTACCGCTTGGTCAGCCCCTCGATGTCGACGACGAGCTGGTCGCTCACGATTTCGGCTCGAGCGTGATGTCGAGCGGCTGTCCGACCTTGAGCATGGTGGCGTCACCCGCCGGCCGCGCGTCGACGCGGAACACCAGCTTGTCGCGGCTGTCCTTGGAATAGATGATCGGCGGCGTGAACTCGGCCTCCGAGGCGACGAACTCGACGTCGGCCGTGAGGCCCGCCGGACAGCCGTCGCAGCTCACCGCGACCCGCTGGCCGACGGCGACCGCGGCCAGCGATCGCTCCGGCACGAAGAAGCGCACCTTGCGGTTGGCGTCCGGCAAGAGCGAGAGCACGGGCTGGCCCGCGCCGGCCATTTCGCCGGGCTCGAAGAACGTCTCCTCGATCAGCCCCGCCGCCGGTGCCTTCACCTGCCGCCGGTCGAGCGCGATCGTCGCCTGGGCGAGATCGGCCTCCACGGCGGCGACGTTCTTCTGCGCCGCGTCCATTTCCTCCGGCCGCGCCGGCAGCTTGCCGACCAGCAGCTGCTGCTGCGCCGCGTCGGCCTGCGCCGCCGCCGCGTCGCGCTTCGCCTTGGCGTTGTCGACCACGCTCTGCGCCACGACGCCCTTCGCCAGCAGCGACAGTTGCCGCGTGTAGTCGTCGTCGGCCTGCGTGAAGGAGGTGCGCGCCGCCCTCAGGTTGGCGGCGAGCACGTCGATTTCCTCTGGCCGCTGCCCGGTCTGCAGGTCGGCGAGCTGCGCCTCGGCCTGCGCCAGCCGCGCCTCGGCGCCGGCCACCGCCTGCTTCTGGTCGGCATCGTCGAGCGTGAACAGCACGTCGCCTTCGGCCACCCGCGTGCCCGCCGTCGCCGGCCGCGTGATCACGCGCCCGCCGGCGTCCGGCGACACATAGACGTAGGTCCCCTCGACGTAGCCCTGCACGGTGCCATTGCCGTTGCCGCAGGCCGCCAGCGTCAGTGCCGCCAGCACGGCCAGGATAAGGCGCGCGTTCATCGCTGCTGCTCCGCGTCGAGAATGGCGTCGAGGTTCTGGAGCACGATCCGCTTGATCTGCGCGCGCTCCTTCTCGCCGATCGTCTTCCAGCCCATCCGCCTCAGCACCACCGCCTGCGCCACGCGGAACATCAGCACCTGGCCCATCATCGTGAAGACGCGCACCCAGACATCGGCGTCGTCCTTGCCG
>JBEHXS010000001.1:0-59259 GCA_048498575.1 Pseudomonadota bacterium | reverse complement strand
GGACTCGGGATCGAACTAAATGAATCCGTTGTTCAACGATACAGGGTGGCGTGACGCCTGTTGCGCCAATCGAGCATATGAATCGGTCCATGCCGGAAATCACCAGAGACGTCTCGACGCTCTACCGATACGTCGATCACACATGGCCGGAAATCGGCGAGGCCGCCGCGCTCAACAAGGTCGTAATTCTGCCGACCGGCTCCGTCGAGGACCACGGCTATCATCTGCCCCTCGACATGGATCACCAGGTCGAAAAAATCTGCCTGGAAGCCGGCCGTCGGCGGCCCGACCTCTTTCTGATCGCGCCGCTCGTACCGTACGGGTTCAACCTGCATCACATGGATTTTCCGGGAACGGTCCACGTCGCCTCGGCGAACTTCATCGGTTACGTCTCCGACATCTGCAAGAGCTTCGCGTATCACGGCTTCAAAAAGATCCTGATCGTCAACGGTCACGGCTCGAACATGCCCAACCTCGACCTTGCTGCGCGCAAGACGGTGCTTGAGAGCGACGCGCATTGCGCGGTTGTCATGTGGACCAGCCTGTGCGCCAAAAGGTATGGCGAAATTCGCGAAACGCCTTGGCCCGGCTCCAGCCATGCGGAAGAAATCGAAACGTCTCTCTACCTCCACATCGATGAGTCTCGCGTGCAGATGGACAAGGCGGTGAAGGAGATTCCGGAGCAGTGGACCAAGTCGCCGTTCTTCTTCCGCGATCTGCAAAGGGGATCGCCCATCTCTTTCATGGACTGGTGGTCGCGATGGAACGAGAGCGGCGTGGCCGGGGACGCCTCGGTTGCGACCAAGGAAAAGGGTCGAATTCTTTGGGAAGATACGATCACGAACCTCACGGCGATGTGTGAGGAGTATCGCAAGATGCCGATCCGCGAGAGGGTTGACTACCACAAGAATGGCAAGGGTCACGCAGACCTGGAGTTCTGATTAGGGAGCGCGGACAGACGCCGCGCGGTAGTTCACCGCTGCAGATGGTATTAGCTGACACCGGTGGAGGGGAAAGGTCATGGCTACCCACGTCATGAGGCGGAGTGAATCGGTCCGCCGCGCATGACTGCCGAAAGTCGACCACTGCGCATGGCGATGCTTCTGCGGAACGACAACGTCTTCCATCAGCAGTGCCCGCGCGCATACTTGGCGGAGTCGGCGGAGTGTCATGGCGTGCATCTGGCAATTGTCGGGACGCCGGACGCACTGCCAAGCGTGCTTGCCGATGCCGACATCTTCGTCGGAAGCGAGGCGCCGCCGGATGTGTTCGCGACGGCGCCCAAGCTTGCGTGGATTCATGCGATCGCGGCGGGGGTCGAAAGAATCCTGGTGCCCGCGATCCGCGATTCCAGCATCCGCGTCACCAACAGCGCTGGGACCATGGCGCCGGAAGTGGCGGAGCACGCTCTGGCGCTGATCTTGGCACTCACACGACGGATCGACCGCGCCGTCGTTGCCCAGCG
Organism: Pseudomonadota bacterium; assembly: GCA_048498575.1. Lineage (GTDB taxonomy): Bacteria > Pseudomonadota > Alphaproteobacteria > Rhizobiales > Kaistiaceae > DASZQY01. The sequence goes on along the minus strand of JBEHXS010000001.1, from coordinate 57,794 downwards.
CGATCACGAATGGGCGCCGATCCGACGCGACTATCCGCCGATCAGCCTCGCAGACTTGCTCATCGGTATTGTCGGCTACGGCCGCATCGGTCGCGCCATCGCGGTCCACGCACGCACGTTCGGTGCGCGCGTAATCGGATTGCGCCGGCATCCGACGGGGCCGGACGAGCTAGCAGAACAGGTCCTTGGTCGCGAGGGCTTGGTCGAGTTGTTATCCCGCGCCGACGTCGTCGTCGCAGCGCTGCCAGAGGTCGCCGATGCACGGGGCATTTTTGACGCCGGCGCCTTTCGGGCAATGAAGCGAACGGCGTATTTCGTCAATGTGGGCCGCGGTGGCGTAGTCGACGAGGTTGCGCTCGCTCGAGCCCTGAGCGATGGGTTGATCGCGGGTGCGGCATGCGACGTTTTCGTCGAGGAGCCGCTTCCGGCCGACAGCCCCCTTTGGGACGCCCCGAACTTCATCGTGTCGCCACACCTCGCCGGGGGCTCGCAGCACGTGTGGAAGCGGGTCATCGACCTTCTCTTCGACAACGTCGAGCGATGGCGACGTGGCGCGCCGCTGTTGAACGAAGTCGACAAGGCATCCGGATTCTAGCTGGCGGGCGAGCAGTGACCCATACCATCATCAAAACGACCGGGGCGCCGACGCCGAAGCGCCACTTCTCCCAAGGGAGCCGCTACGGGCAATTGATCTTCACCTCCGGCCAGGGACCGGTCGACCCGGCGACCGGGTCGATCAAGACAGACGACATCGCCGAACAGACCCGCCGGACGCTCGCCAACCTCACCGCAATCCTCGCCGCCGAGGGCAGCTCGCTTGCCCATGCGCTGAAGGTCAACGTCTACCTGCGGCGGATGGAAGATATCGCTCGGGTCGATGAAGTCTTCCGCGAGATGTTCCCCGGCGAACCGCCCCCGCGCACCACGATCGGCGCTGCGCTGGGCTCGCCCGGCGCGCCAGGCCAGCCGGGGATGGACATCGAAATCGACCTTATCGCCTACGTTCCGGTTGGCGACGAATGACCGGCCATCCCGCGCTTGGCCGTTGGCCAGAGCCGGTGCTGGCCTCGATGACGCCCGCCGAGTCGCCCGCTATCGACGACGACGGAGCGGGATCTATGGCCTGTTTGTCGGATGGAGCAGAGCGTGAAAACAACAGCTGTCACACCTGAAGATCTAGCCCAATCGGTGATAGCGGTCCCGCCGCTCGCGCGGCGAGCCGACTTGACCGTCAATGACGAAGCCAACCGGGCGCTCGTGGCGCACCTGAAGGCGGGCGGCGTCGGCACGTTCCTCTACGGCGGCAATGCAAACTTCTACAACATCGGCCTCTACGAATACGCGCACGTCCTCGATGCGTTGGTGGAGTGGGTTGGCGACGATGACCTGGTCATTCCATCGGCGGGGCCGGCGTACGGCGCCCTAGTGGACCAGGCTGCTATCCTGCGCGAGCGCGCCTTCCCCACGGCAATGATCTTGCCGGCGACGTTCGCGGCAACACCCGCCGGGGTCATGACCGGGATCCGGCATTTTGCCGATCGTTTCGGCCGGCCCGTCGTTCTCTATATCAAGTCGGAAGCGTATCTCTCGCCGAGGGACGCCGCCGCTCTGGTCGACGATGGCATCGTCACCTTTGTGAAGTACGCCATCGTCAGGAAGAATACCGCTGACGATGCATTTCTTTCCGATCTGGTGGAGCGGGTCGACCGCCGCATGATCGTCAGTGGAATGGGAGAACAGCCGGCACCCGTCCACATGAAGGCCTTTGGCTTGCAGGGCTTCACCTCGGGACTGGTTTGCGTTGCGCCGGCTGCGTCAACAGCTCTGATGCGCGCGCTGCAATCCGGCGATGACGAGCGCACAAAACGGATCTTGTCCGCCTTCCGCGAACTGGAGGACTTGCGCGACAGCATCAATCCTATCCGCGTCCTTCATGACTCGGTGTCCATGAGCGGCATTGCCGACATGGGGCCCATGCTGCCTTATCTCAGCGGACTTGAGGCCAATGAGCGAGCCCGCGTGAAAGGTGCCGTACATCAACTGATGAGGCTGCAGACCGCGCCGTTCCGGTAGCCTCCGGGCTCGATATTGCTGTCATCGGGCAGGCTGGGGGTAAGAGAGATCGCTCGGCGGGTCGAGGAACCGTCCAGTTAAGAGCTGGCAAGATTTGACTCGCTGGCGCGTATTGCGACAGAAAGCGCGGCCGATGTCGCTGCAGGAACATCGGGCGCAGGGAGAGTTGCTTGCTCCGCCGCTTGCCCAAGCTGACGCTGAAGGACATCGCGCGAAAGGCGAAGGTCTCGACCTCGACCGTGTCGCTGGTCTTGCGCGAAAGCCCGCTCGTCGCCGAAGACACCCGCAAGCTCGTGCAGCGTTGGATGGACGATCTCGGCTATGTCCGCGATCGGGGTGCGGCGAACCTGCGCTCGCGCACGTCACAGACCGTCGGTCTCGTCATCTGTGAGCTCACCAATCCGTTTTACGCCGAGTTGATCGCCGGCATCGATTCTGTGCTCGATCGCCACGGGCGCATCGCTTTCATTGCGCACACCGCCGAGGATCCGCAGCGCCAGGATCGGCTCATCCGGCGTCTTCGCGAGCAAAACGTCGATGGCATCATTCTTTCCGCTGCCGAGGGAACGCACCCAAAGACGATCAGGCAGTTGCAGGAATGGGGAGTGCCTTGCGTGCAGGCCCTGCGCCAGGTGGGACGCGGCAAGGTCGACTACGTCGGGCCGGCCATCCGGAGCGGCGTCGAGATGTCGGTCGACTATCTCGTCGCCGGCGGACATAGCCGGATCGCCTATATCGGCGCGGCGCGCCATACCTCGGTTACGCGCGAGCGACTTGCCGGCTTCCATTCCGGCCTCAAGCGTCATCGGCTGGCGCCCGGCCCGATCGTACGCTGCCCGCCCACGCGCGAGGATGGCTTCCGAGCAGTCGCCGCGCTGCTCGCCGGCGATGATCCACCGACGGCAGCGATTTGCTACAACGACGTGTGCGCCTTTGGCGTCGTGCTCGGTTTTGTCGACGCCGGCTTGCGGCCGCAGAAAGACTTTGGCGTCGTCGGATTCGACAACATCGCAGACGCGGCGCTGGTACGCCCCGCATTGACCACCGTCGCGATCGAGCCCCATCGCCTTGGGGAGGAAGCCGCGGGACTCCTGCTGCGCCGCATCGCCGATCCCGGTGGCCGTCCTGAGCGCGTGATCATGCCGGCGCGGCTGGTCGTGCGTGATACCTGATTTGATGGGCGCATTGACTGGAGCAGCCGCGTGAATCGTTCCCCTCATGCTCACGAAATTCCGCCGACTGCCGCCGAGTGGACGCAGGTGGTCGATGTCGCTGCCGAGGTCGGGGAGGGGCCAGCATGGAGTCAACGCGAGCGCGCGCTCTACTTCGTCGACATACCGGCAAGGTGCATCTACCGCTATTCGCTAGGCGACCAGAGCCTCCGCACGATCGACGCGCCCGAGCTGGTAACCTCGGTGGTGGTCCGCTCCGGTGGCGGACTGCTGGTGTCGCTGGAGCGCAGCGTTGCGTTTCTCGATCCTGCCAGTGGGCGGTTTGACGTTGAGCCGGTGGTTCCGGGTGAGCCACTCGGCAATCGCTTCAACGATGGCAAGTGCGATCGGCGTGGTCGCTTCTTCGCCGGCACGATGAACAAGCGCGAGTGGGCGGCGCCACTCGGCACGCTTTACCGCTACCAATCGGACATGATGCCGGTGCCGGTCGTCACGGGCGTGCGCTGTTCGAACGGTCTCGCGTGGAGTCCCGACAACCGCGTTTTCTATTTCGTCGAGAGTTTTGCCCATACGATCTGGGCCTTCGACTACGATCTCGAAAGCGCCACCCTCGAGGGCAAGCGCCCGTTCGCGAAACTTGATCCGGCGTCGGGAGCTTTTCCCGATGGGCTCACGGTCGACGCGGAGGGCTTCCTCTGGAATGCGCAACCGGTCTTCGGCAGGCTCGTCCGTTACGCACCGGACGGCAGCATCGATCGCATCGTCGAGGCGCCTGTGTCGCGTCCGACGAGTTGCATCTTCGGCGGCGATGATATGGCCACGCTCTACGTAACCTCGGCGTGGGATTCGTTGGATGATCGCCAGCGCCGCGAGGAGCCGTGGGCCGGCTCGCTGCTCGCCTTGCGGCCGGGCGTCAACGGCATCCCGGAGACGCCTTTCGGCGGCTGACGTCAGCACGCAAATATCGGCTGGCAGATTGCGCCGGCGCGCACAGTAGTCGGCGCCCGAGATGCTGGATCGGTGTAAAACGACCGATGCAGAATGGAAATTGATAACGCTGGAAATACCAGAAACACCACGCTTGCGAAATTTAGATCGATGTAAATTTCTGCTTGATCGGGTCGCCTGCCTCCTGCAATGTCGCCGCGCGCAGTGAGCTGGGAGAACCCGAAACACGGGTGGGCCGCTGCGCATTGGGAGGAAATCGAACAATGAGAATTCGTGTGGGAGGGAAGCGGGTTGCGCTGCGGCTCGGCGGCGGCGCGGCACTCGCGATACTGGCGCTGCAAGGAACGGCGCACGCCGACAGCGTCGTCGATCAGGCGAAGGCTGATGTTGCCAAGGCGACGGGCCTGCAGTCGGAGTGGACGGGCCCGACGAGCGCTCCGCCGGTCGTCCCCGGCAAGAAGATCGTCTACCTGTCCGGCGACGAACAGATCGACACATCGCACGAATACGGCGTCTACATGCAGCAGGCCGCCGCCAAGATCGGATGGACGGTCACGGTCATCGACGGCAAGGGCAGTCCGACGTCCTGGCTAGGCGCCTTTAATCAGGCGATCGCGCTAAAGCCGGATGGCATCGCCATCTTCGCAGATGCATCGAGCCTGCAAGACCCGATCAAGGCCGCGAACGCACAAGGCATCACGGTCATCGGTCTCCACGCCACAGCATTGCCCGGGCCGTATCCCGATCTCGGCGTGTTCTTCAACATCCAGGGCGATCCCCGCAACGTCGGCAAGATCGAGGGCGAGTGGGCAATCGCGGATTCCGACGGCAAGGCGCGTGTCGTGATCCTCACGCACAACGAGTACAAGATTGCGGAGACCAAGTCGGGCGCCACCAAGGCGGCGGTCGAGGCCTGCTCGGGCTGCAAGGTGCTGGAGTACGCCAACTCGCCCGCCTCGCAGGCCGATCAGCGCATGGCTCAGCTGACGACGAGCTGGGTCCAGCGTTTCGGGCCACCGCTCTACATCACGTCGGTCGGCGACAATGACTTCGACTTTGCCGTGCCGGTTCTGCGGGCTGGTGGCCTGAAGCCCGACGAGGTCAAGCTGATCGGCGCCGATGGCACGCGTTCGGCCTACGATCGGCTGCACAAGGGCGATCAGTTCCAGGCGATGACCGTGTCCGAGCCGGTAGAGCTGCAGGCCTACCAGGCGATCGACGAGTTCAATCGCGCTTTCAACAAGCAGCCGCCGAGCGGCTTCGTCCAGCCGCCGTACATCGTGACCGCTCAGAACGTCAATGCCGAGGGCGGCGACAAGAACGTGTTCATCCCGAGCAACGACTACGTGAAGCACTACCTCGCGAATTGGGGAGTGAAGTAGCCGCGCAACCGTCGCTTGCGAGGCCGCCTTTGCCGGCGGCCTCGCTCCGTTCTTTCGAGCGCGACCGCATGCCTGATCCGATCTTCACCGGCGAGGAAACGCCGCTCCTGTCGTTCGCGGGCCTGACGATGGCCTTCACCGGCACGCTGGCGCTGGACGGCGTCGATTTCGACGTTCGTCGCGGCGAGATCCACGCGCTTCTCGGGCAGAATGGAGCCGGCAAGTCGACGCTGATCAAGATTCTCGCCGGCGTCTACAAGCCGCTGTCCGGCGAGATCCGCGTCGCGGATCGCCTCGTCGCGCCGGCGAGCGACAAGCTGCCGATCAACTTTATCCACCAGGACCTTGGCCTCGTCGACGCGCTGACCGTTGCGGAGAACGTGGCGATTGCTTCCGGTTACCCGCGACGCCGCGGACTTATTGACTGGCGCACTGCGGATGCCGCCGCGCAGCGCGCGTTGGCTGTTATGGCGAGTGACATTGCGCCGTCGACCCTTGTCGCCGATCTGACCTCGGCGGAAAAGTCGATTGTCGCCATTGCCCGGGCGCTGGCCACCAATTGCGAAATTCTGGTGCTCGATGAGCCGACGGCCGCGTTGCCCGAGCCCGATGTCGAACGCCTGTTCGCGGCGCTGGAGCGCTTGCGAGCGCGGGGTCTCGCCATCGTCTACGTCTCGCATCGACTGGATGAGGTCTTCCGTCTTGCCGATCGGGTGACCGTGCTTCGCGACGGACGGCGGATTGCGACCGCTCCCGTTGCCGAGGTCACCGCTGAGCGATTGGTCGCGATGATCGTCGGGCGCAATATCATCGATGCCGACATTTCTTCTCCCGCAGCCGGCCGCGATCCCTTGCTCGTGGTCGATTCGGTGACCGGCCGGGGCGTCGGGCCGGTGTCCTTCTCGCTGATGCCGGGCGAGACACTTGCCTTGGTGGGTCTCCGCGGCGCCGGGCACACTACCCTTGCCCGGGCGTTGTTCGGCGACGGACGGATTCATTCCGGGTCGGTCACGCTCAACGGCAAGCCGGTTGCGGCGCGGACGCCCGAAGAAGCCATCGCCGCCGGCATCGGCCTGATCTCGAGCAAACGCGGCGAGGAAAGCCTCGCCGCCGCGCTCAGCATACGCGAGAATCTGTATCTCAATCCGCGGCTAGCCGGCGTGGGTCCGCTTGGCTGGCTCGCGCCTGCCGAGGAGCACGCCCGCGCGGCCAAGGTTGTCAGCCGCTACGCCATCCGGCCGCCGGAGGTCGAGCGGCCGGTCGCAACGCTCTCGGGCGGCAACCAGCAGAAGGTCGTCGTCGCGCGCTGGCTCGAAGGTCGCGTCCGGCTGCTCATCCTTGAGGAGCCGACAGCCGGCGTGGATATCGGTTCGAAGGCCGAGATCTACGGGCTTATGCAGCGGTCGCTGGCGCGCGGGATGGGTGTCCTTCTGGTGTCCACTGATTTCGAAGAAGTTGCGCGCGTCGCCCACCGCGCGCTGGTCTTCGATCGCGGCCGCGTCGCTGCGTCGTTGCCGCGCGCCGAGCTTACGGTCGCACGGCTGACCGCGCTCGCTGCCGGAACGGGCGTACCCGAAACGGAAGAAGTCAGCGAGGTAGTAGCATGACGTCCGCACAGCGTCCGGCGGCCGCCCGTGAGCGCGTCACACGCTTTGTCTCGGTCTGGGGACTCCTGGTAGTGCTCGTGGCGCTGATCGTGCTTTTCACGGCGCTGAAGCCGGACACCTTTCCGACCGCGTTCAATATTCGCTCGATCCTCAACAACAAGTCGATATCGGCGATGGTGGCGCTCGCCGCGATGATACCGATCGCCGGCAATCGCTTCGACCTCTCGGTCGCGTTCGTGCTTGGCATCTCGCAGATGCTTGCCATAGGCCTCCAGAACTACGGCATCCCCTGGCCGGTCGTGGCGCTGCTCTTGCTGGGGATGGGCGCGCTAGTTGGGCTCGTCAACGGCATCCTCGTGACGGTGGTCGGCATCGACAGCTTCATCGCCACCCTCGGCACCGGCACCATGCTGCTCGGCATCAACCAATGGTACTCGGGCGGCATTCAGGTGCTGGCGCCGCTCCCGCAATCGTTTCTCGATCTTTCGGCTGTCGTGTATGGCGTGCCGCTGCCTGCGGTGTATGTCGCAGTCATCGCCGCCGCCATGTGGATCGTCTTCGACTACCTGCCGATCGGCCGTTACATCTATGTGCTGGGCCTGAGCCCGCGCGCAGCCCAGCTGAACGGCATCTCCGAGCGGAAATACATTACGGGCGCACTGGTCGCCTCGGGCGTCATTTCCGCGTGGGCAGGCATCGTGCTGCAGTCGCAGCTGCAGGTCGGCCAGAGCACGGTCGGCATGGAGTATCTGCTGCCGGCGTTCACTGCCGTGCTCCTCGGTGCCACGGCGATCAAGCCCGGCCGCGTCAACGTGTGGGGCACCATCCTCGCCGTTGCGGTATTGGCGGTCACGGTGGCCGGATTGAACCAGCTCGGTGCGCCTTTCTTCGTCGAGGCGCTTTTCAACGGCATCACTCTCGTCGTGGCCGTCGGGTTGGCGGTCACCGCCAATCGTCGCCAGACCGCCGCCGGGTCGGTCGCGGATGCACTGGTTCACGGCGCGTCGGCCGAGCCCGTCGCGGCCGCACCACAAGACGGGCAGGGCCGCCCTTAGTCGATCGCGCATCAAGGCTGGCCCGATGGGGATTTCGGTACGAGTCCGGGTGCGCGCGCCTAGTTGCCTACTGACTGTCGCGCCAGTGGACTTCCGGCTCGCTCAGCGTCTGGAGGGACTCCGGCGGCTCGCCGTCGATGCGCCGCATCAATAGCTGCGCCAGCTCCGTGCCTGCCGCCACGACGTCTTCCTCTATCGTGTCGATCGACGGATAGAGCGTGCTCAGCAGATCCGACGTCTGCTTGCAGATGTAGTGGAAATCCCGACCGGGAATCAGCCCACCGTCGGCAAGGCCCATCATCATGCAGATCGAGCGGAGCTCGCTGTCGCAGATGATGCCGTCCGCCCGCCTGGGATCGGCAGCGAGGTCGCGGCCGAACTGACGCATCTCCTGCGAGGACGCCGCGCGATTGGTGCGATGGCCGACGACGCGCGTAGCGAGGCCAAGGCGCGCAGCGGCCCCTTCGAATGCGGTCACGATGGTGTGGTAGTTGTTGGTGGTCTCGCCGCCGATCACCAGAAGCACGTTCTTGCAGCCCTTCGCCGCCAGCCGCTCGACGGCGATGCGCGCGAACGCCTCCGAGTGGAAATCGTGAAAGGCGTGCGGGGTGTAGAACTCGGTGCGGCCATGGGTGACGAAGGGAAAGTTGTGATCCATCATCAGCTGGACACGCGGGTCGCGCGCGCTGGTGTGGGTGATGATGACGCCGTCGGCGGTGCGATTCTCCATGATGTAGAGGATCGAGTCGACCGAGTGCATCCGGTCGAACTCGGGCATCACCGTCATGTGGTAGCGCGTGCCCTTAATCGCCCGGCCGATGCCCTGGATGAGGTGACGCGAGAAGTCGATTGAGTCGTCCTCTCCGTCGAGCACGAGCGCGAGCACGTTGGTCTTGCCGGTGCGCAGGCGTACTCCGGCGCGATCGGGCACGTAGCCGACGCGCTCCGCAGCCTCGGCGATCTTGCGGCGGGTCTCTTCCTTTAGCGTCGTCCCGCCGCGCAGGGACAGCGAAACCGTAGACGGGCTCAGGCCCGTCAATTCGGAGATCGTGCGCAATGTCGCGCGCTTGCGTGGTCGCGCCGTCTCTTCAGAGTCGTCTTTCATCCGATTCCGACCCGCCTTGGCACTAGTCTAGCCCGTGGGTTTGATCCGGGAACATACAGGAAAGTTGCAACGATCCAAACACGTCAATTGCTTCAGGCGACCCTAGTTCTGATGCTAAATGTATGATGTGGCTATGTTTTCATAAATTTCAGCGTCGCGATTGGCCAATCTATTGCAACGTTGCACAAAGTGCGGTTATCTCGGTTTTGCACTGGGAGAAGTGCCGCGCGCTGCCGAAGCGGTGCGACGGTTCGAACGGGAGGAGAATTCCTGATGTTACATCGCAATCTGCTCGCGTCTGTCGCCGCGCTGGCATTCGTGGCGGGCGCCGCGATGCCAGCCATGGCCGACGTGTCCATCGCCTATCAGGGCGATTTCGAGTCACTGATCGCGCCAGCCATTGCGGCCTACGAGGCCGCTGGCGGCGGGAAGGTGAACGCCATCAAGCTGCCGGGCGGTGACAACTACTCGCCGCGCATCGCCCTCGATCTCAGCGCCGGAACGGCCGCCGACGTGATCATGGTCGACAGCTACGTCGTCGCCCAGTTTGCCGGCTCCGGCTACCTCGCGCCGCTCGACGACATTCTGAAGGACTGGGACCAGTACAAGTACTTCATGAAGGGCGCCCTCGACGTCGTTTCCTACGATGGCAAGGTCTACGCGCTACCGACCGCCACCGACGTGCGCATGCTCTGGTACAACAAGGCGGACTTCGCCAAGGCGGGACTGCCGGTGCCGTGGCAGCCGAAGACGTGGGACGACGTCATCGCGGCCGGCAAGGCGTTGAACAAGGTAGGCGTTCAGGATGCCTTCCTGCTCGAGGCCGGCACCAAGTGGGGTGAGGGCACGACCATGCAGGGCTTCTACATGACCCTGCTCGGCGCCGATGCTGCACAAGGCGACCGCAATCGCCTGCGCGACCGGGCGAGCGGCAAGTGGATCGGCGACAGCCCGGCCATTCGGCGGACGCTGCAATTCTACCAGGACGTCTACGTCAACGATAAGATCTCGGGCGCGGCGATCAACTATGTCGCCGATCCATTCAACGACACAAACAATGCCTTCCTCGCCGGCAAGATCGGCATCTACGCAAGCGGCAGCTGGGCGAACAACTGCTTGTGGGGATGCGACAACACCAGCCAGCCGAGCCAGGCCGACAAGGACAAGCTGGTCGGCTGGGCACCGTGGCCGGGTTCAGGCCAGCCGGGCGCTCAGGCGACCACCGATATTTCCGGCGGGTGGACGGTAGCGCTCAATGCCAAGTCGGCTAACAACCCCGAGGCGATCAAGCTGCTCAAGGCGATCTTCGACGCCAAGAACCTCGGCGACTGGACCGTCAAGAGCGCCTCGCTGACGGTGCGCACCGACATCGCCGATTCCGCCTCCTACAAGGCGGACCCCTACATGTCGTCGATCACGCCGCTCGTCGCCGATACCACCGGCCGCGACACGGTGCCGGGCTACGACAAGGTTTCGGCGTTGGTGCAGGACATGACGAGCGGCATCCTCGACGGCAAGTCGGTCGATGATGTGGTCAAGACCTACCATGACGCTCTCGTCGATGAGTTCGGCGCCGACAACGTGGTCACGCTTCAGTAGGCTCACGCGCGACACCCGCAGATACGGCGACACGGGATAGTCTCCCCCCGTGTCGCCGCCTCCGCCTGACCCGACCCGCCGTGGCTCAAGCCCGCCGCCATTCTATGAATAATCAGATCAGCCCCTGGCTCGCCGCTGCGCGCGGACCCATGCTGATCGCCATGCTGCCGGCCGCGATCTGCGTGCTGGCGACGCTCTACCTCGCCGGCTGGGCGGTGGTCTTCAGCTTCACCAACCTCGAGCTCACCGGCCTGCGCTCGGTCAACTGGAACTGGATCGGCTTCGACAACTACGTTCGCTTGTTCACGCGCGAGGGCTTCCTCAACTCGCTCTGGGTGACGTCCGTCTTCACCTTCTTCTCGGCGATCGTCGGTCAGACCGTCTTCGGCTTCGGCCTTGCCGTGACGCTGCGCGGCAACCACTCGCTGCTGCGCAACGTCGTCGAAGTCGCGATCATGCTGGGCTGGCTGCTGCCCGACATCGTCGCTGCCTTCATGTGGTCGAACACCACGTCGACGACGGGCCTCATCAACAACCTAATCGTCGCGCCGCTCGGCCTGCCGCCAATCAATTTCATCAATGACTACGCGCTGCCGGTCGTGATCATCGCCAATATCTGGAAGGGCACCGCCTGGTCTTACCTTCTGTTCAGTGCCGCGCTCGATTCGGTATCGCGCGAGGTGATCGAGGCGGCGCGCATGGACGGGGCGACGCCCTTGCAGGGCATCCGTCTCGTCATACTGCCCATGGTGCGCGCGCATCTCGTCACCAACCTGCTGCTCGTCACCATCTGGACGTTCGGCTACTTTGCTCTGATCTTCGCGCTCACCGGCGGCGGCCCCGGGCGAAGGACGGAGGTGCTCTCCATCCTCATGGTCCACCAGTCGTTCGAGGTCGGGAAGCTCGGCTACGGCAGCGCTATCGCCATCGCGATGATGCTTATCGTTGGCCTGCTCGCGCTGGGATATCTGCGTCAGCTCAAGGAGCCGAGGTGATGGAGCGAAACTTCGCCCATTCGCGTCTCGGTGCCCTGGCGCTGACCTTTCTTGCCGTGATCTGGGTGAGCCCGTTCGCGTGGCTGGTGCTGAGTGCGATCGACCCAGAGACCAATGGCCAGCTCCGGCTGCCCCATTCGATCGGTATCGGGAATTTCGTGCTGGCGCTGAGCGGCCAGGCCGGCCAGCAGCTTCTGAATTCTGTCTATCTGTCGATCGGCACCGCGACGCTCACCGTGCTGGTCGCTTCGGCGGCGGCGTATCCGCTGTCGCGCATGCGGATACCGGGGCGGAACGCATTCCTGTGGGGGCTCGTGTTGCTGCGCATGCTGCCCGAGGCGGGCACGATCGTGCCGACGTTCTTCGCCGCCAAGCAGCTTCACGGTCTCAACATGCCCGGCATGATCGTCGCCATGACCGTGCTCGGCATGCCGTTCGCGCTGCTGCTGCTCAAGAATTTCTTCGACACCGTCCCGATCGAGCTGGAGGAAGCTGCCTACGTCGAGGGGGCCTCGGTCTGGCAGATCCTGCGGCTGATCGTTGTGCCGTTGTCGCGCTCGGGCGTGGCCGTGGTGTGGTTCTTCACCTTCACCGGCGCATGGAACGCGTTTCTGCTGCCGTTCATCTTCGCCCGCACGGATTCGGGCTTCCCGATGTCGGTCGGCCTGTTCACCGCGTTCGGCCAGTACGGCGGCATCAGCTACGGCTTCCTGACCGCCTATTCGCTGATCTACTCGCTACCCGCCGTAGCGGTCTACTTCCTGCTGCGGCGCAATCTCAATACCGGCTTTGCCGGAGTCGGCGTGAAGGGGTGAGAAGCATGAATTCGCTCGCGGGCAAACTCGGACTCCTCAGCGACGACACGAAGCTGGAAGGCAAGCTGGCGCGGTTGTGCGCCGATCTTGCTTCCAAGATCAACGTGCCGATCGGCGCTGCTCTCGAATGGCGCTACAACGAGGCCGATCTCACTTCCGAGCAGGCGCTCGCCACAGACTGGCGGAAATGGGCGCCGTTCGGCCCACGTACCGTGTGGTCGAAGAAGCAGGGCAACACGTGGCTCGCCGCCGAGGTCCTCGTACCGGCAGAGGCGAAAGGCGGTACGCTCGCCCTTCGCTTCACATCGCAATGGCAGGAGCGGCCGGGGACCACGGACCCGCAGTGCCTGGCTTATCTCGACGGCCACGTGGCGCAGGCGATCGACGGCAATCACAACGAACTCGTGGTCGCGCGCAACGCCAAGCCGGGAACGAAGCGCACGCTGCTGGTCAACGCCTTCACCTTCTTCGACCGGCCCTTGGTCGGATTCCAAGCCGAATATTTCTTGCGCAACACGCGGGTCGAAAAGCTCTACTTCGACCTGATGACGCCGCTCGAAGTGGCGACGCGACTGCCGCAGAACGACGCCCGCCGCCACGCGGTGCTGGCCCTGGTCGAGAAGGGGCTCCGCGCTCTCGATCGCCGTGGCGAGATCGACGATGCCTCGCTCGCCGCCGCCGAGAAAATTGCCGCCGCGATTTATGCGCTCCGCGACGATGAGAGTGAGCCGACGGTTTCGGCAGTCGGCCACACACACCTCGACGTCGGCTGGCTCTGGCGCGTGCGCCACACGCGCGACAAGACCGGCCGCAGCTTCGCCACCGTGCTCGCGTTGATGGACGAATATCCGGAGTTCGTCTTCATGTACAACCAGTCGGTGCTCTTCGATTTCCTGAAGGCCGACTACCCGGAGATCTGGGCAGGCGTGAAGAAGCGCGCCGCCGAGCGCCGTTTCGAGATCGAAGGGGCGATGTGGGTTGAGCCCGACGTCAACATCATCTCGGGCGAGTCGCTCGTGCGCCAGATCATGCGCGGCCGCCGTTTCCACAAGGAAGAATTCGGCGTCGTCCCGAAGGTCGTCTGGCTGCCGGACACCTTCGGCTACTCGGCGAACCTACCGCAGGTTATGGCACGCTCCGGTCTGGAGTATTTCGTCACGTCGAAGCTGTCGTGGAACGATACCGACCGGCACCCGTACGACACCTTCTTCTGGCGCGGTATCGACGGCACGACCATCAAGGCGCAGCTGATCACCGCCCAGCGCTACGAAAGCGACGCGATCTTCACCACCTACAATTCGGACCTGTCGGTGAGCGAAGTAATGGGCGCCTGGAAGCGCTACGAGCCGAAGGCGGCGAATGACACGGTACTCGTCTGCTACGGCTACGGCGACGGCGGCGGCGGCCCGACCCGCGCCATGATCGAGCGTGGGCTGCGCATGCAGAAGGGCATTCCCGGCGCGCCCAAGGTCAAGCTCGAAGGCATCGTTCCCTTCTTCGACAAGCTCGGCAAGCGCATGGATGCCGAGGCGACGCGCTTTCCGATCTGGAATGGCGAACTTTACCTCGAGTACCACCGCGGCACGCTGACCTCCGTCGCCCGCAACAAAGCAAACAACCGTCGCGCCGAACGCCAGCTTCGCGAGCTCGAGTTCCTGAGCGCGCTTGCGGCTGCGTTGAAACCCGGCACGCCGTACCCGAAAGCGACTCTGGCGGAACTTTGGGAAATCGTCCTGATCAACCAGTTCCACGACATCCTCCCTGGCACCTCGATTGCCGAGGTGTATGAGGACTCCGATACCGAATATGCGTCGATTTTCTCGACGCTGGCGTCCGCAAACGGACCTTGGCAATCGGCAGCGAAGGCGCTCGCCACGCCGGGAGCGGGCGAGGTGACGATGTTCAATTTCACCGGGCATGTCCGCGCCGCGCTCGTCGCCATCCCCGATGCGGCGGAAGGCGACGCACTGGCGGTTGCCGGCGACAAGCCGCAGGCGCTGCAGAAGCTGGTGGCAGCGGACGGCGGCAGCACGCTTGCTGCACCCGCCAACCTGCCGTCGCTCGGCTGGGCCTGCGCACGCATCGTCACCGCCGGAGAGGCCGAGCCAGCGTCGGGTCTCTGCGTCTCCAGCAATCATTTGGAAAACGCGCTAATCGCTGTGTCCTTCGACAAGGCTGGCGAAATCGCTTCGGTCATCGACAAGGCGAGCGGCCGCGAGTTGTTGCCGCGGGGCAGGACCGCCAATCGGCTTGTCGCTTACGAAGACAAGCCCATGAAGTGGGATGCCTGGGATATTGACGCCTATTTCGAGGAGCAGTCTTGGCCACTCGCCGACACGCCTGCCAAGATCGAGATCGTCGAAAGCGGTCCGCATCGAGTGGCCCTGCGCATCGAGCGGCGCTATCACAATTCGCACATCGTTCAGGTGGCATCGCTGGAGAAGGGGGCCCGCTTGGTCACCTTCGACACTTTCGTCGATTGGCAGGAACGGCAGACGGTTCTGAAGGCACTCTTTCCGTTCGATCTCAACGTCTCTGAGGCGCGCTCGGAAATCCAATTCGGCCACGTCAGGCGCGCCACGCACCGCAACACAAGCTGGGACCGCGCCCGTTTCGAAGCGAGCATGCATCGCTGGGTGGACATAAGCGAGGCGGACTTCGGTGCGGCGCTCCTGAACGACGGCAAGTACGGCTACGACGCGGTGGAGCAGCTCGTGCGGCTGACGCTGCTCAGGGGGCCGGTACATCCCCATCCGAAAGCCGATCTCGGCGAGCATCGGTTCCGCTACGGCCTGTTCGTCCACCGTGGCGTGGCCGATCTTGAGCAAGTGCCGATCGAGGCGGAGCGGTTCAACAACCCGGTTGGAGTGCTGCGTGGCGCCGGGCGAACGCAGGCGACGGCCGTGCCGGAAAAGTCGTTCTCGTTTGCGCAGGTCGACAGCGACAACGTTACCCTGGAGACGGTGAAGCAGGCCGAGAACGACACGGGTATCGTGTTGCGCGTTTTCGAGCACGCCAACCGGCGGGCAACCGCGAAAATCACGTTCGGAATACCTGTGAAGGCGGCAAGCCTGGTCAATCTGATGGAAGAGAACGGCGTCGCGCTCACGGTCTCCAATGACACCGTGACGCTGACCCTGCGCCCCTTTGAAATTGCAACGCTCCTGA
Organism: Pseudomonadota bacterium; assembly: GCA_048498575.1. Classification (GTDB taxonomy): domain Bacteria; phylum Pseudomonadota; class Alphaproteobacteria; order Rhizobiales; family Kaistiaceae; genus DASZQY01. Next base: position 41,875 of record JBEHXS010000001.1, on the reverse strand, counting down.
TTGAGCCCGCCTAGTCACCGCGAGCACAAAGCAGGCACCGCCCTCGTTTGCGGCCTTGGGCGAACATACGCATGGCGCCCATGACGATCTGTGTTGCAGGTTCGAGTCCTTTCGAGCCCACCTATCTCTTCCATTGAAACCTTTCGGCAGCGACGGCGTTTAGCCAGAGCCCCCGATTTGCGAGGTTGTCATGCGCAGAGATCTCAAGACCCCGTTCGAAATCGGCCAGTTGATCGCGGCGGAAGTCCGCCGCCTTGATCACGACGTGGACGCTGCTTCGCTGCTGGTCGTGCGGCGGCCCGGACGATGGGTGGCGACCTTGAAGCGGGACGGGCAGCGCATTGACGAGGCCTGCCTTGCGGCAGTCGCCGCCGTTGGCCGGAAGTTGGCCGGGCTCTACGACATCGAGGAAGCCGCCTGAGGGCCTAAGTCCGCCCGCCTCTCCAGGCTAGTCGCGCATCGGCGCTAGGAAGGTGCGGATGCCTGTTGGCCGGCGTGAACGCGCGCGTCAGTGGACCGCGCGACGCCGCGCGTGGGCATGGTCAGCCGCTGTTCAAGAAAAGCGAGAACAGAGCGCTCCGCCGGTTCGAGACCGGCAGCGGCCCGGCGCGCGGGCAGCTCCAGAACCCCTTCCAGATAGGCGGCAATAACTTCGGGATGCACGTAGCATTTTCGACAGACCGCCGGCGTATTGCCGAGGCGCGCCGCGACTGTCTCGATTGCCGCCCGCACGTTGACCTTCGCTCCGCTCGCCAGTTCGGTGGCGGGAAATGCGCTGAGCGCTTCGGCGGCCAAGACGGTGCCGGCGAAGGTCCGGAAATCCTTCGCCGTAATCGCGCCGCCGCTGATTTCCTGCAGATAAGCATTCACATCGGTCGACTCGACGGCCTGTCGATCCCCATTTTCGTCGAGATATTGGAAGAGGTGCTGGCCGGGCAGGTCCTGGCACGACTTCACGATGCGTGCGACGCGGCGGTCGCGCAGCTTGAGCAGCCAGGTGCGCCCACTCTTGCCCTTGAACTCGAAACGCAGGGCGCCCTCGCTGATTTTCACGTGCCGGTCCTCGAGGGTGGTCAGGCCGAAGCTATGGTTGCTCCGCGCGTATTCGGTGCCGCCGACGCGGATCAACGTCGTGTCAAGAAGGTGGACGATCGTTGCCAGAACCTTGGGGCGAGGGAGGCCGGGCAGCGCCATGTCGGCCTCAACGCGCCGGCGGATAGCTTGCAGAGCCTTGCCGAAGGAGAGCACGTGCTCGTATTTCGTCTGCTCGCGAGCGGCGCGGAAGTCTGCATGGTAACGATACTGCTTGCGGCCCCGGGCATCGCGGCCGGTTGCCTGGACATGACTGTTTGCGATGGGCGAGATCCAGACATCGATCCACGCCGGCGGGATCGCGATGTGGCGGATGCGCTTCAGCGTTGCCGCATCGCGAACGGCCACTCCATCGGTATCCACGTAACCGAAACCTGTCCCGTGCCGGATGCGCTGCAATCCCGGGTGTTCGTCGCCGAAATAGCGCAGCCCTACCGCGCGCGCGTCGGCCCGCGAGGAGTCGATTGAAACGTCGGTCATTCGGGGGATCTTCCGCGCCAACGACACTTACAATGGGTGGGGCGCCCAATTGGTTCCCACGCGGCACTGTTAAGCGCGGTTGGCGTCGCCGGTCTTAAGCCTCTGCGGCGGCTTTCCGAGCTGCGGCGAGATCCTTCACGAGATCGTCGAGGGCCTGCTCGCGGCTTTCATGGTCTCTCATGCGCAGGATCGCCGAGGGATGCATTGTCACCGTCCCCGCCACGCCATTGAAATTCAGGCGCCGGCCGCGGCTCTCACTGATCTTCGTGTGGCTGCCGGTAAGCGCCCACGCTGCGCTGGCGCCGAGTGCGACGACGTAGCGGGGACGAGCGAGCGTGAGCTCGGCATCAAGCCACCAGCGGCAACGGCTGATTTCATATTGATTGGGACGCTTGTGGAGTCGCCGCTTGCCGCGCGGCTCGTTCTTGAAGTGTTTCACGGCATTGGTGAGATAGACCGTGCGACGGTCGATGCCAGCGCGCTCGAGCGCCCCGTCAAGGATTCCTCCAGCTGGACCGACGAAAGGACGCCCGGCGAGATCTTCCTTGTCGCCGGGCTGTTCGCCGACGAGCATCAGCGCGGCGGGAAGGGGACCCTCGCCGAACACGACCTGGGTCGCGTTCTTGTAGAGCGGACAACGCGTGCAGGCTTGAGCCGCTGCTTTGAGCGCAGCCAGACTGGTTTCGGGAGCGTGGGCCGGCAGCTGCGCGCCGTTGACTGTCGGTGGACCATCGTCCACTCCGCGCACGGGAAGGTGGGGCATCGCTCGATCTCCGTCTCATCGCCGCAGCGACGTGACAGCCAGCAAAACCCCTCAGCTTGCCGACCGCTTGGGGTGAGGCGGTTCGAGGGCGTCGTCGGCAGGCACGGTCGCCGGGCGGTGCGTTAACGTCCGATGCTCATCGGAGTTCCGAGCTGGCGGCGCTGCGTCCGGTCTCCCCTGTTCCGAGAGAAGTTCGAGCAGGCGGCTCCGTGCGCGGCTTAGCCGGCTCTTGATCGTGCCGACCGCGCACTCGCAGATGTCGGCTGCTTCCTCGTAGGAAAATCCGGATGCACCGACGAGAATGAGCGCTTCCCGTTGCTCCGGCGGCAGCAGGGTAAGCGCGACGCGCAGTTCGTTGAACTCGACCTTGCCGTATTGCTCCGGATTGGCGGTCAGGCTCTCCGTGTGGTGGCCGTCGACGTCCTCTACTTCGCGCTTCCGCTTTCTGTACTCGGAGCGAAACTGGTTTCTGAGAATGGTAAACAGCCACGCGGCGAGGTGGGTGCCGGGCTGGAACTTGTCGATGTTCGCGTATGCGCGAACCATCGTCTCCTGCACCAGGTCATCAGCCCGATCGACGCTGCCGGTCAGGGAGACGGCAAAAGCACGGAGCCGCGGAATCGCGGCGACGATGCCCTCGCGAATGGACGGCTCTACAACCAATCCGGTCAATCCTTCGAATTCGCGTTGTCGAGGCGGTCGAGCAGCTCGCGGAAGCGATCCGGGATTCCCTCCTCGATGACGTTCTGGTGCAGCGCGCGGAGCTGGGCTCCGATCGTCGTGCGCAAATTGGCGTCCATGCCCGCCCTGGAGTCCCGCTTCCTCCCTTTGTCGCGGGCCGCTTTTTCGGGTCTCGGTTTCTTTGTCATTTCAACTAGGTCCGTCCCTTCTTGTTCAAGGGCTGTGAACGCATCAACTTTGTGCTTGGATGACTGCGCCAAAGTTTGAACCTTAAAATGCCGCGTTTGGATACCCATCTTTTTTAGTGTTCGCGACGCAGTGGAGGAAGAGCATGTTGACTGCTGATACCATTGCACAGGAGCTTCCGCGCCTTCGCCGGTATGCGCGTGTCCTGACTGGGAACCAGGTAGCCGGTGACGCGTATGTATCGGCTACGCTTGAGGCGCTTGTCGAGGATGCCGGCGCGCTTTCCGCCGGCCCGACGGTTGGCCTGTTCCGCACCTTTACCAGAATATGGAACTCGGTTGAGCTCAATCAGCTCAGCGGAGACCCCGTGGAGGGCGTCGATCGCCATCTGGCGCAGGTTGCGCCGATGCCGCGTCAGGCCTTCCTTCTGATGTCGCTGGAGGACTTTCCGGACGAAGAGGCGGCCTTCATCCTGGGTGTCGAGGTTTCCGAGCTGCGAAGCCTGGTCGAGGAATTCGGCAAGGAGTTGGCCACCGAAATCGGCACCGACGTTCTCATCATCGAGGACGAGCCGCTGATCGCGCTCAATCTGGAAGAGCTGGTCAAGCGCCTCGGCCACCAGGTGATTGGGTTTGCCCGGACCCATGCCGAGGCGATCGAGATTGCTTCTAAGCAGCATCCGGGCCTCATCCTGGCTGACGTCCGTCTTCAAGACGGAAGCTCTGGCGTCGATGCCGCCAATGACCTTGTTTCAAAGACTGAAGTGCCAGTCATCTTCATCACCGCCTATCCGGAGCGTCTGCTGACCGGACGGCGCCCGGAGCCGGCGTTTCTGATTCCGAAGCCATTCCGTTCCGCCCATGTTGCCGCCGTAGTGACACAGGCGCTTTTCTTCGATCGAAAGGCGAAAGCAACCAAGCCGCATTAGTCTCGGATTGAGGTGCGGCGGCTTCGAAATCCTACTGAAAACGCAGGAAGTTAGCCTTTGTTCCTGCTCCGTGCGCGGGGTCTCCATAGGAATATCGATCAAGCAGCCGCCGCTGGAACCTTTGCGGGTTTCGGGGATTGTTGGGGTATCTGCTGTCCACTTCACGCCCCCTCAACTGGCCAGCAGAGAGTGGGAGAGGGTCGTGCTTTGCAGGCCCTCTCCCTTCATTTTCTCCGGTCGCAAAATTGGCACCGATAGTGGAATTCCCATCTGCGTTATCGACAGCGCCCGGGCACCGGTTTCCTGACCGGTGGAGACCAGAGTGGATCGCCGCCGCCCTATGACATCGGTTCCGCGAAAGCAGAAGGAGGCCCTCGTCGACAGCCTCGACTGGCAGCGGCGAGCCGATCAGGCCGCCCAGCAGCTTGCGGCCATCGTGGAGTCGTCCGACGACGCCATCCTCAGCATCTCTCTTGACGGGATTATCACGAGCTGGAACGGCGGTGCCGAGCACCTGTTCGGCTATACGGCGGCCGAGGCGATCGGCAAGCCTATCCTGATCATCTATCAGGATGGTCACAAGGACGATGGGGCGATGGTGCTTGCCCGCATTCGCAAGGGCGAGCGCATCGACCATTACGAGACCATCCGGCAGCGCAAGAACGGCAGCCTCCTCGACATCTCGCTGACTGTGTCTCCCGTGCGCGATCTCGACGGCGAGATCATCGGAGCGTCCAAGATTGCGCGTGACATAACCGATCGCAGAAAGGCTGAAGATGCCATTCTTCAGCACGCGCGCGAACAAACCGCGCTCTACAAGCTGACTGACGCCCTCTACCACGGCGCGCCGATGCCGGAAGTCTTCGAGGCATCGATCAACGCGATTAATCAGGCGCTCCACTGCGATCGCGCCGCGATCGCACTGTTCAACGGCTCTGGGGTGTCGGAGTTTGTCGCCTGGCGCGGCTTGTCCGACGCCTACCGGGCCGCGGCAGCGGGGCAGAGTGCCTGGACGCACGGCGACCTCGACGCAAATCCCGTGGTGCTCCGCGACCTCGACGATGTCGTCGGCGAGTTTGCCGAGATTGCCCAGTCGGCTCGCGCCGAGGGAATGCGCGGCCTTGCGCTCCTGCCCGTGGCGGGCAGCATCGGGGTCGAGGGCACGTTCATGGTCTGCTACGCCGAGCCTCATGCTTTCACCCGGCACGAGATAGACATCGCCCTCTCGATCGCGCGCCAGATAGGCTTTGGCATCGAAAGAGGGCGGACGGAGCGCCAGCGCGATCTCTTGGTCGTCGAGCTCGGCCATCGCGTGAAGAACACGCTCGCCAACGTGCTCGCGATCGCCCAGCAAACCTTCCGCAAGAGCGACGAGGAGGAGCGCCTCTCGTTCGAGGGGCGGATCCTGGCGCTGGCGCAAACCCACAGTCGCCTTGCCGAAGCGAACTGGTCCGGTGTGTCGCTTGAGACGATGCTGCGCGACGAGCTCGCTCCCTATCGCGGAGACGGCGGAGCGTCGATTACGCTCGCCGGTCCCCCGGTAACGCTGCCGCCGAGCATTGCCGTCATGCTTGGGGTGGCGTTCCACGAACTTGCGACTAACGCGTCCAAGCACGGCGCCCTGTCGACCAAGGCCGGCAAGATCGACGTTTCGTGGGTGATCCGCGACGACGCTCTGGTCGCGCGCTGGGTCGAATCGGGAGGTCCACCGGTGCGGGAACCCAAGCACGCCGGCTTCGGACGCATGCTGCTGGAGCGTGCGGTGCCGGCGGCCCTGTCTTGCGCCGTCAGCCTTCAATTCGCGCCAGGTGGCGTCAACTACGAGATCGTGACGCCCCTCAAATAGGCGCCGCAGATCCGGGACGATTGGCGTGTGGCTCAGCATAGGACGCGTATTCCCGCCGGATGCCGGACGATAGCGTTATGCGGGGCTGCCAGCCCAGGTCGGCCAACCGTGTTGTGTCGAGGATCTTGCGCGGCGTGCCGTCTGGATAGGAAGGGTCCAGACGAATGCGCCCCTCGAAACCCGCCACCGAGCAGATCATTTCGGCAAGCTCGCGGACCGATACTTCCTCGCCCGTGCCGATGTTGATGCTGGTCTCGCCGTCGTAGTGCTTCGCCAGGAAGACGAGCGCGTCGGCTAGGTCGTCGGCGTGGATGAATTCGCGTCGCGGCGTTCCGGTCCCCCACACGATCACCTCGGAGCGGCCAGACGTCTTGGCCTCATGGACCTTGCGTATCAGGGCCGCGAGCACATGGCTCGACTGGAGGTCATAGTTGTCGCCTGGGCCGTAGACGTTGGTGGGCTGCGCCGAAATGAACCGGCAGCCATATTGGCGACGATACGAGCCGGCGAGCTTCAATCCGGCGATCTTGGCTACTGCGTACGGCTCGTTGGTGGGCTCGAGAGGACCCGTGAGCAGCGATTCCTCGCGGATCGGCTGCGGCGCCTCGCGCGGGTAGACGCAGCTCGAACCGAGCAAAATCACGCGCTCAACGTTGTTCTGGCGTGCCGCCTCGATGACGTTCGCCGAAATCATGAGATTGTCGTAGAGGAACTCGCCGGGATGGTCGCGGTTGGCGAGGATGCCGCCGACCCTGGCAGCGGCTAGGAAGACGACGTTCGGCTTCTGGTCGGCGATCCATCTTTCGGTATCGGCCTGTCGCCGAAGGTCGAGCTCAGCGCGCGTTGCCGTCAACAGCCCGCAATTCTCACTCGCCAGACGGCGCATCAGCGCCGAGCCGACCATGCCGCGGTGGCCGGCGACCCAGACGCGCTTTCCGGCGAGGGGGAACTCAACGGGCATGGTCGCGCGGTCTTGTCTGCATCAGAAGTAACCCAGCATCGGCACTTGGCTCCGGAAACTCAATCTGCCGCTAATGTCGCCCGGTGACCGGTTCTTCGGCAGGCATCAGCTCCTGCCGGCTCGCGACCAGCAAGTCTTCGCGCACCATCTCGGCAACGAGGTCGGCGAATCCGATCCTGTGATGCCAGCCCAGTTCTCGATGGGCCTTCGAGGCGTCGCCCACCAATATGTCGACCTCGGTCGGCCGGAAATATCGGGGATCGATCTCGATAACAGTCCGCCCCGTCGAGGCGTCGCGGCCCTGTTCGGCCACTCCTTCGCCCGTCCAGACAATCCGCATGCCGATCTCGGCAAACGCCATCTCGGCGAACTCGCGCACTGAGTGGCTCTCACCGGTCGCGAGCACGTAGTCCCCCGGCTTGTCCTGCTGAACGATGCGCCACATCCCTTCGACATAGTCGCGGGCATGGCCCCAGTCGCGCTTGGCGTCGAGATTACCGAGGAACAGCGTCTGCTGACGTCCGAGCTTTATGGCGGCGACGGCCCGCGTGATCTTGCGGCTGACGAACGTCTCGCCGCGGATCGGACTCTCATGATTGAACAGGATGCCGTTGGAAGCGTGCAGGCCATACGCCTCGCGATAGTTCACGGTGATCCAGTAGCCGTAGAGCTTCGCAACGCCGTAGGGGCTCCGTGGATAAAACGGTGTCGTCTCGGTTTGGGGAGTTTCCTGCGCCTTGCCGTAAAGCTCGGACGTCGAGGCTTGGTAAAATCGCGTGCGATCCTTCAGCCCAAGCAGGCAGATGGCTTCGAGTATCCGCAGCGGCCCCAGGGCGTCGGCGTTGGCCGTGTACTCCGCCGTTTCGAAGCTCACCTGCACATGGCTCTGTGCCGCGAGATTATAGATCTCGTCGGGCTGCACTTCCTGGATCAGTCGGATGAGATTGGTGGCATCGGTCAGGTCGCCGTAGTGCAAGAGCAGGCGCGGGTTCGGCTCATGCGGGTCGCGGTACAGGTGCTCGATGCGTTGCGTGTTGAAGGAAGAAGACCGCCGTTTCACGCCGTGGACCAGATAGCCCTTGGCGAGCAGGAACTCCGCAAGGTAGGCCCCGTCCTGGCCCGTAATCCCCGTGATGAGGGCGGTCTTTGCTGTCACCTTGGTCGACCCGCAGTCGGTTGAGGGTGCAGAGACCATCCGGCCGCCGGCGGCGCTGCGTCGCGACGGTAGCAGATAACGCACGGCCGTCCGATCTGCTTTCGGCGGCTGGACTGCGACACCGTACTGCATCGCCCGAGATGGCTCGCCGACGATCAGGCGCCACGGCCTTTGCGCGCTAGCGCGCCCCCAGCCCGTCCATCGCCCGTTTCAGCCCCGCCAGCGAACGCGCCGTGCCTTCCTCGCCGTCGTAACGCGGGTCTTCGTGCTCGATCGAGATCACGTCGTCGTAACCCGCCTTCTGCAGCGCGCGGATCAGCCCGGTCCAGGTCGCGTCGTCATGGCCATCGCCGACCGACGCGAAGTGCCACGGCGCCTTCGACGGGTCGCTCGGCGGGGCATGGTGGAGCACGCCCTGCCGGCGGATGCGGTCGGGATAGAGCAGCGTGTCCTTGCCGTGGGCATAACCGATGCGGTCGCCGAATTCCTCGATCACCGTGACCGGATCGATGCCCTGCCACCAGAAGTGGCTGGGGTCCATGTTGAGGCCGATGTTGCGGCCGACGTATGGGACGAGGGCCGCGAAGCTTGCAGCGGTGAAGACCGTAACGCCGGGGTGAAGCTCGAGGCAGACCATGAGGTCCGGGTCGATCCTCGCGAGCTTATCGCTGGTCGCCTTCCAGAACGGGCCGACCTCGTTCGCCATCTGCCAGTCGAAGAGGCGCTCGTCGTCGGCCGAGGTTGCCCAGCACGGGAAGACACCGAGCCCGCCGCCACCGGGTCCCGCCGGGCAGCCGCTCATGGTGACGACGCGCTTCACACCGAGTGCCACGGCGAGATCGACCGCCGCGGCGAAACGCGCCTGCGCATCCTTGCGCTTGGCGGGGTCGGGATGGAGCAGGTTGCCGGCGGCGTTGACCGCTGCCAGCCGGATGCCGAATTCGCGGAGCTCGCCGGCGAGGCGATCGCGTTCAGCCTTCGTGCCGACGGTCGCGACGTCGAGATGCGGGCGCGGCCAGGGTCCCCATGCGCCGACGCCGAGTTCGATATCGGTGACGCCGCGTTCCGCGCACCAGGCGAAAAGCTGGCGGCGATCGAGCTTGGGCAGGGAGTCCGAATAGACGCCGATCTTCATGGGTTCACGGCCTTGCGGAAAGCAGAGGTCAGCAGCTCGACGTCACGGCGGGCGTCGGCAATCGTCGTTTGCACCGGCGCCTGGTGGGTCGCGGCGGCATGGAAAGCGCGCAGCTCCTCGCGGAAGGCTTCCTCGTAGCTCACGCGATATTCGCTGCTCTCCAGCTCGTGGCTGGCGCCGCCGCCCGGCCGGCGCACGGTCAGCCGCGTCGGAAAGTGGCGCAGATACGGGGAGGGGAAGGTCAGCTCGACGATGCGGTCGGTGCAGTAGACCGTGACGCGCTCGGTGTAGTCGGGCACGCCCGGCAGGTTCAGGTGCGTCATGCTCACGTGGCCGCCGCCGGGCAGGGGGAACGCCAGTTGCACGCCGCGGCCCTCGTCGAAGATCGCTGCCGTTTCGGCATTCGCGGGCAGCTCGGCGCCCATATGGCCCAGCAGGCCGTGCACTACGGCGACGTCGTGAACCAGCGCCGACAGGTATCCGCCGGAAAGAGCGCGCGCTTCGGTTTCGTTCAAGTCGCGGCGCGCGGATTCGCGAAGCTGCTCGGTGTTCTTGCGGCGGAAATCGGCACGCAATGCGTCCGGAATGTCGTCCGCCACCGTCATCGGCAGGTGGGCGACGAACGGTGCCTGGTCGGGATCGTTGACCTCGACCGAGATCAGCTTCACGTCCTCGATCTTCGCCGGCAGAAAATCGAGCGCCCGCCGGAAAGCCGGGTCGTAGCGCTTCATGTAGGCGACCTGCACGATGCGCCCGGACCGGTCGGCGGCGGCGGCCACGCGGTCGCATTCGGCAAGCGTCAGCGCCAGCGGCTTCTCGCACATCACATTGAGGCCGGCCTCGAGTGCCGCCACGACGAGATCGCCGTGGAAGGGATCAGGCGCCGCGATGACCACGGCGTCGAGGTCGCTGGTCAGGATGCCCTTGAGGTCCGGCGCGACCTTCTCCAGCCGATAACGTGCGCCCACCGCCTCGCGCACCGTGGCAGATGCATCGGCCAGCGCGACGAAGGCAAAACGCTCGCGCTCCTCCCACAGATAGAAGGCGTGCTCAGCCTGTCCGACGAGCCCGGCGCCGACCAACCCAACTCTCAGCCGTACCATTGCTCACCCTTTCGGCGTTGCTGCTTCGCGCGTTCGCGCGGTGGAACAAATCTTCCACTCCGACGCGGCCCGCGTGACATTTGATTGACGGATGGATGCCGCTGGTATTTTATAGAACCGTTGGAACGTTCCAACAAGTGGCCGTGGAGCTCGTTATCGTGCGTGCCGGGTCGCAGGCGCAAGGCCGCATCGAGCGGGTGGAACGTACGTTCCAGCCGGTGGCGATGCCGCCGGCCGCCGCCGACAATCGACCCATCACGGCTCGCGCCGCCGCAGCGGGAAGAGGCGCGCGGTCGGCGCGCTTTTCGAGGCCTGCCGCATGACGACGCTGATCGACGTGGCGCGCAAGGCTGGCGTCTCCAAGTCGACGGTGTCGAACGTCATTCGCGGCAATATTCCGGTGGCCAAGGACACGCGCGATCGTGTCGAACGGGCCATCGCCGACACCCGCTACCATCCGAACGTCATCGCCCGTTCGCTCAAGGAGCGGTCGAGCACGGCGATCGGGATCGTGGTGCCCGATCTCACCAACCCGTTCTACGCGGAGCTCGCCGCGGGGGCTGAGCGTGCCGCCAATGCGCTGGGCTATGCGGCGCTCATCACGCACACCGATTGCGCCGCACCGACCGAGCAGGAAGCCGGCCACGCCTTCATCCAGCGCCGCGTCGATGCGGTCATCATCGGCGGCATCTCGCGCGGCTCGGCGCTGCCGACGATGCTGCTCGACCGCGACATTCCCGTCGTGGTCGCTTCGTTCGGCGAGCCGGAGGATCCGCGCCTCGGCGTCATCGACCCGGACGATCCCGGCGCGATGGAGGCGATCGTCGCGCACCTCTACGAACTCGGTCACCGGCGGCTCGCCTTCGCTTCCCATCATCTGCTCGAGCAGTCGGGCGAGCGGCGCCGGCTCGGGTTCGAGGCGGCGTTGGCACGGCGTGGCCTCTGTGCGGTGAAGCTCGGCGAGGGTGCGACCGCTGTCGCCGCCCATAACGACATGCTCGCCATCTCGATCATCGACCGGCTGGAGCGCCAGGGCCTGCGCGTGCCCGAGGATATTTCGGTCGTCGGTTACGACGACATTCCGCTCGCCGCCCATCGCCGCATGAGTCTCACTACGGTCCACTCCGACGCGGTCGACATGGGGCGCCGTGCCGTCCAGCTCGCCGTCGACGCCGTGCGCGAAGGGCGGCATGTCGCGCATCGCGAGATTCAGGCGAGCCCGCTTGTCATCCGCTCCACCACCATGAGGGCGCCGCCGTGAGTTCGGTGCGCTACGAAGCCATCGAGAAACGCTTTGGCGCGTTCACTGCGCTCCGTTCGCTCGATCTCAGCATCCCGGATCACGCCTTCCTGGCGCTGCTCGGTCCCTCCGGCTGCGGCAAGACGACGGCGCTCCGCATCCTCGCCGGGCTGGAGCTCCCGACTGCGGGTCACGTGCTCATCGGCGAGCGCGACGTGACGCGTCTCCAGCCGCGCGACCGCGACGTCGCCATGGTCTTCCAGAGCTACGCGCTCTATCCGCATATGACGGTCGCCGACAACATCGCCTATCCGCTGCGCATCCGTGGCATGTCGCCGGCCGATCGCACCCAGCGCGTCGCGGACGTCGCCCACGCGCTGGAGGTCGATCACCTGCTCGATCGGCATCCGCGCCAGCTCTCGGGCGGACAGCGCCAGCGCATCGCGCTCGCCCGCGCCATCGTACGCGAGCCGCAAGCCTTTCTCATGGACGAGCCGCTCTCCAATCTCGACGCGCGGCTCCGCCTCACCATGCGCGGCGAGATCAAGCGCCTCTGCCACCGGCTCGGCGCGACGACGATCTACGTGACCCACGACCAGGCGGAAGCGCTCACCATGGCCGATCTGGTCGCGGTCATGCGCGACGGCGAGGTGCAGCAGCTCGCTGCGCCGAACGAGATTTACGACCGCCCGGCCAATCGCTTCGTCGCCACCTTCGTCGGCAGCCCGGCGATGAACGTGCTGCGCGCCGCGGTCGACGATGCCGGCCTTCACGTCGGCGGCGTCACGCTCGCTCTGCCCGCGGCGCGGCTGGCGGCCTGCCGCGCGGCGGGTATCGACGCCATCGGTATCCGGCCGGAGGATCTCGCCGTGGCGACGGCGGGCGCGGCCGGCTCGTTCGCCGCTGAGGTTTACGTGGTTGAGCCCATGGGCAACGAGACGCTGGTCGATCTCAAGGTCGGCGACGAGCGTCTCACCGTGCGCGCCACCCGCGGTTTCACCGCGCCGATCGGATGTTCGATCGGCGTGATGTTCGACCCCGCCAACGCCTGCTTCTTCGATCCGGCGGGAAATACGGTGGTGCATCGCGCACCCAACAAGGGAGAGGAGTCATGACTGATAAGCATCCGCTCCAGCGGCCGATAAGCCGCCGGAGACTGCTGCAAGGTGGTGCTGCCCTCGCAATGACGGCGGCGATCGGCGGCGTTTCGACGGTGCCGGCACGGGCTGCCGGCGGCAAGCTGATCATCGGCGCCTTCGCCGATGGCGGCATGACGCCGTTCAAGGAAAAGATCATCCCGCTGGCCAAGGCCCAGGGCTTCGACATCACGTATCTCGAAGACGAATACGGGGTGACGCTCGAGAAGTGGTTCGCCGACGCGCAGAACAGCGCCGGCCAATACGACATGTACATCCTCGACGATCCGTGGGTGCCGCAGTTCGGCGCCGCCGGCGTGCTTGAGGATCTCGGCGCCGCCGGTATCGACGGTTCCAACAGCGACTGGGTCGGGCCGCTGATCGACATGGGCTTCTGGCCGCCGCGCCAGGGCCCGCGCGTCAAGGGCTTCGAAACCGCGACGCCGACGCTGGTCACCGTGCCGTTCGTCGGCGACCTGCAGACTCTGACTTACCGCAACGACGTCTTCACCGACGGCGCGCCCAAGACGTGGGACGATCTCATCGCCAAGGGCAAGGAAGGCGTCGCCGCCGGCAAGATCAAGTATCCGGTCGTCTTCCGCGGCGTCTCCGGCAACCCGATCGTGACGAGCTGGTACCCGGTCTTCCTGTCGTACGGCGGCGAGTTCTTCGACGACAAGTGGAACGTCACCTTCAACAACGCCAAGGGCAAGGCGGCGGCCGAATTCTTCGTCGGCACCATGAAGCAGAACGCACCTCCCGGCGTGGTCGAGTTCGACTCCGACCAGGAAGGTGCGGCGATCCTCGGCGGCGATGCCGGCGCGATCGTTCAATACTCCGGCAACGCCCTGAAGGCGGACGATCCGGCGCAGACGAAGGTGCCCGGCAAGCTCGACTTCGGTGTCGTGCCGAAGGTGGAGAAGGCGATCGCGCAGATCGGAATCTTCATTGCCGGTGTGCCGAAGTCGGCGCCGAACAAGCAGGTCGCGATCGACTTCCTCAAGTGGTACACGAGCGCCGACACGCAGGCGAAGCTCGCGGAAGCCGGGTCGATCCCGGTCACCCGTTCGGGCTTCGCGGTGAAGGATCCCGGCAACCGGCTGATCCCGGTCGCCCTTCAGCAGCTCGATGCCGGCGCCTTGCCGCGTCCGCGCATGCCTGATTGGGCCAAGGTCGAGGAGCTTCTCGGCGTTCAGCTCAACAAGGCCTTGCAGGCCGGCTCCGGCGGCGGCGACGCACTCGACGTCGCGGCTGGCCAGGTTACCGACTACCTGAAGCAGGCCGGCTACTACTAATGTCTGCGGGCGCTCCCGTCGTTCGTCGTGAGCGCCTGCAAGGGGCGGGGCTCGATCTCATCCTGCCCTATCTGCTACTGGCGCCGAGCGTGCTCATCGCGCTCGGCGTCCTTGTCTACCCGCTTTGGGACGGCCTCCGCGCCACCACGCTGTTCTATCGCTTCGGCAAGCCGCTCCGCGCCGTCGGCTTCGACAACTACATCCGCCTGTGGAGCGACCCGGAATTCCTGAACTCGCTGTGGGTGACGGTCAGCTTCGTCACGCTCGCGGTGATCTTCGAGACGATCATCGGACTGGCGCTGGCGCTGTTCTGCGTGCGCGAGTTTCGCGGCATGCGGCTGCTGCGCACGATGCTCATCATCCCCATGGTCATCACGCCGGTGGTGGTCGCGATCGTCTTTCGCCTGATCTACGCCAGCGACGCCGGCATGCTCACTGCCTTCTCGGAGGCGCTCGGCGGCCAGCCGGTGCAGATTCTCGGCCAGCCGTGGCCGGCGTTCCTCGGCCTCGTCGCCCTCGACGTCTGGGAATGGACGCCGTTGATGTTTCTCATCCTGCTCGCCGGGCTGCAATCGCTGCCGGTCGAACCGTTCGAGGCGGCGCGGGTCGATGGCGCCGGGCCGTGGCGCACCTTCGTCGACCACACGCTACCGATGCTGCGGCCGGTGATCGCGGTGGCGATCGTGCTCCGCACCATCGATGCGTTCGGCACCTTCGACCAGGTGTTCGTGCTCACCGGCGGCGGGCCCGGCCAGTCGACGCTGCTGCTCTCGATCTTCGGCTACAACACCGCCTTCAAGTTCCAGCAGACCGGCTATGCCGCGGCGCTGTTCGTCACCATGGGCATCATCGTGTTGGCGCTGGCGCTCGCCGCCGTGCGGCTGCTCCGTCGCGTCGAGGCGTCGTCGTGATCGCGCGCATCGCCCGGGCGGTGACGACCGTCGTCATCCTGGTGATCGTGCTGTTGCCGATCTACTGGATGGTGTCGACCTCGCTGAAACCCAACCGCGAGATCACGCAGGACGGCACGCTCTATCCGCACGCGCCGACCATCGGCAACTACGTCCACCTGTTTTCCGAAAAGCAGTTCGGCCACTTCCTGCTGAATTCCGTCGTGGTCACCGCCATCTCCGTCGTCCTGGCGCTGGCGGCGGGTTCGCTTGGCGCCTACGCCATCGCGCGCTTCCGCCTGCGTTTCCAGCTTGAGCGCTGGGTCGGGCTGTCGCTGCTCACGCTGCGCATCGTCCCGCCGGTGGTCATCCTCATTCCGATCTACCTCCTGATGCTCCGGCTCAGCCTGCTCGACACCTGGCTCGGCCTCATCCTCACGTACACGGCGCTCAACATCACCTTCTGTGTCTGGATGATGGAGAGCTTCTTCCGCGAGATTCCGGTCGATCTCGAGGAGGCGGCGATGGTCGATGGCGATTCGCGCTTCACGGCGTTCCGCCGCATCGTGCTGCCGCTGGCGGCGCCGGGTCTCGCGGCAACCGCGATCTTCGCCATCATTGTCACCTTCAACGAATTCCTGTTTGCGCTGGTGCTGACCGCGACGCCGCGGGCCATGACCATGCCGCGCGGCACCGCGACCCTCATCGGGCGCATCGATACCGACTGGGCGTCGATGTCCGCCGCAGGCGTCATCGGCGCGCTGCCCATCGTCATCTTCGCGCTCGTCGTGCAGCGCCATCTCGTGCGCGGCCTGACGCTGGGCGCCGTCAAATAGTGCGCCACAGCGCTTCGTCGTTCGATCATACGGGAGAATTCAGTCATGGCCGTGCGCCTCGCCATCAACCCCATCACCTGGGTCAACGACGACATGCCTTCGCTGGGGGCGGGCACATCGCTGGAGACCATCCTGTCGGAAACGCGGCTCGCCGGTTTCGCCGGAACCGAGATGAGCTTCCAGTTTCCCAAGACGGCGAAAGAGCTCGGACCGCTGCTCAGGAAGCACGGGCTGGTGCTCACCTCGGGCTGGTACGACGGCCGCATTCTCGAACGCGAGCTCGATGCGGAGTGGGAAGCGATCCTGCCGCACATGACGCTGCTCCGCGATCTCGGCTCAACCCATGTGGTCTATGCCGACACCTCGCGCCGCGCGGAGGGCGACCTGTTCGCGCCGATCTCGCGGCGGCCGAAGCTGGCGGACGGCGAGTGGACGCCCTACGGCAAGCGGCTGACGGCGCTCGCCGAGCGCATGGCCGAATTCGGCGTCGGCATGGCGTTCCACCACCACATGGGCACGATCGTCGAGACTGACGCCGAGGTCGACCGGCTGATGGCGGCGACCGGCCCGGCGGTCGGCCTGCTCTACGATACCGGCCATTGTGTCTTCTCGGGCGGCGATCCGGTCGCGCTGCTGACGCGCCATGTGAAGCGCGTCGTCCACGTTCACTGCAAGGACGCGCGCAAGGATCTGCTCGCCAAGGCGCGGGCGAGCGACGAAAGCTTCATGCAGGCGGTGCTCGACGGCGTGTTCACCGTGCCCGGCGACGGCTTCATCGATTTCCCGCGTCTGCTCGGCATCCTGCATGGCGCCGGCTACGCCGGCTGGCTGGTCTGCGAGGCCGAACAGGATCCCGGCAAGGCGCATCCGCTGACCTACGCCCGGCTTGGCTTCGCCAATCTCGTGCGCATGGCGCTCCAGGCCGGCTTTACCGTCGCGCCGTAAGCAGCGCGCACACCGCCCGCGTTACTTCACGTCGGCGACACCCGTCCACCGGCGCTCTTCGTGCGAGCGCGCCATGGCGTGCACCGTCCGCTCGATCTCGACGCCCGTGTCGAAATCGATGACGACGGCGGGCTTGCCCATGATCCGGTTGATCAGCTGGTGGCACTCGATCGTCTTCAGGTCGTTGAAGCCCAGCCCGTGGCCCGGCGCCGGGATGAACCGGTCGTATGGCTCATGCACCGGCGCGGAGAGGATGGTGCGGAACCCTTGCTCGGCCGGCGCGCCGTCGATCGTGAACAGCTGCACCTCGTTCATGCGCTCCTGGTCGTAGGCGATCGTACCGCGGCCGCCGAAGATCTGGATGGCGATGCGCCCCTTGCGTCCCCATGCCGAGCGGTTGACGGCAAGGATGCCGCTGATGCCGCCGTCCATCTCGAACAGCGTCGAGGCGATGTCGTAGGTCTCGAGGGCGCGGCGCCCGCCCTTGGCCAGCGGCCGGTCGGCATAGGGCTTCGCTTGGTTGGTGATAACGCGTGCCGGCAGCCCGATCAGGGTGGAGAGCAGCGACAGCGGATGGACGGCGAAGTCGTCGAGCGCGCCGTAGCCGGAGGTCGATTCGTTCTTCCAGAAGAACAAGCCCTCGGGGTCGGCCATGAAGTCTTCGTCCATCTCGATGCGGACGTGATTGACCTTGCCGATCGCGCCGGCGTCGAGGAGGGCGCGAATATGCCGGATCGCCGGGTTCTGGATGTAGTTGTAGCCGAGGATCGCGACCTTGCCGCCGCGTCGCGCCGCGTCGCGCATGCGGATCGCGTCGGCGAGCTTCGGCGCCATCGGCTTCTCGCACCATACGTGCTTGCCGGCCTCGAGCGCCGCAATCGCCATCTCCGGATGGAAGGCGTTTGGCGCGGTGACCGAGACGACGTCGACCTCCGGGTCGGCGATCAGCGCCTGCCAGTCGCCGCTGGAACGGGCGAAGCCGAACTCGGTGGCTCGTTTGCCGGCTAAGTCGGCCGAAACGTCGGCGAGGTGGGCGAGCCGCGGGCGAGGGCCGTCGCCGAACACCGGCGTCACGGAATTCCACGCCAGCGCATGGCATTTGCCCATGAATCCGCTGCCGATTAACCCGACGCCCAAGGTTTTCGTAACGGTTTCCATGCTTTGCCTTCCCCCGAAACGGCATGCTCTTGTTGAAATGGAACGTTCGTTCCATCATGGCATCGGGCGGCCGGCGCCGCCAGTGCCGCCTATGGGCGCACGGCCAGTGAAGCGAGATCGCGATGAACGAACGGGTTGACGTGGCGCCTGCCGCCCCGCGGGATTTCGACAGCCTCCGCGCCATCGTCGGGCGCGAGCTTCCCTCGCTGCCCAAGCGCCTGTCGCAGGTCGGCAAATACGCGCTGGAGCATCCCGACGAAATCGCGTTTGGCACGGCGGCAAGTATCGCCACCGCTGCGCACGTCCAGCCGTCGACGCTGGTCCGCTTCGCGCACCAGTTCGGCTACGAGGGTTTCTCGGACCTGCAGCGCGTGTTTCGCGAGCGCCTCCGCGACCGCCCGTCGCCCTATGCCGAGCGCCTGCGCACGATCCGCGAGCGGCGCCATGGCGCACGGCCCGAGATCGAGATTCTCGACGGCTTTCTCGGCGCCGCGTCGCGCTCCATCGATAAGCTCGCCGAGGGCATCAACCCCGTGCGCTTTCGCCGATCGGTCGAAATCCTGGCGCGCGCCGACACCATCTATCTCATCGCCCGCCGGCGCTCGTTTCCGCTCACCAGCTACATGGCCTACGGCTTCAGCAAGCTCGGCGTGCGCACGCACCTCGTGAATTCGCCGACCGCAACCGACCCCGAGATTGCGGCGATGGCGACGGCAAAGGACGCCGCGATCGCGGTCAGCTTCACGACGTACTCCGCCGAAACGGTGGCGCTCGCCAAGGGAATCGTCCAGGCAGGCACGCCGCTGGTCGCGATCACCGATTCGAGCTTCAGTCCGCTCACCGAGGTCGCGACGGAATGGCTGGAAGTGGCGGAGGCCGACAACGCCGGTTTCCGCTCGCTGTCGGCGTCGATGGCGCTCTGCATGGCCCTCACGGTTGCGGTCGCCAGTGCGCGCGAATAGCCGATAGAATGAATGTTCTATCTTGACGGTTGGGTGTAACTGGTATTTCGTTTCCGGTAACAAGAAGCGTGAGTTATCGGCCAATTTCCGCCGATTTCGCAGGAGCGCCGAACAAGGATGGATAGCCGGGCATCGACCGCGCCGCTCCTCGATCTGATCACGATCGGACGCTGCTCGGTTGACCTATACGGGCAGCAGATCGGCACTCGCCTCGAGGATGTCGGCAGCTTCGCGAAATCGGTCGGCGGCTGCCCCGCCAACATCGCCATCGGCTCGGCGCGCCTCGGCCTGAAGTCGGCGCTGATCACCCGCGTCGGCGACGAGCAGCTCGGCTATTTCATCCGCGAGCAGCTCACGCGCGAGGGCGTCGCGACCGCCGGTGTCGTCACCGATCCGAAGCGCCTGACGGCGCTCGTCCTGCTCTCGGTCGAGAGCGACAAAAGCTTCCCGCTCATCTTCTATCGCGACAACTGCGCCGACATGGCGCTGGAAGAGGGCGACATCGATCCGGCGTTCATTGCCTCGGCGAAGGCTGTGCTGGTTACCGGCACGCACTTCTCCCAGCCCAACGTCGCGGCTGCGCAGCGCAAGGCGATGCGGATTGCGCGTGAGCACGGCCGCAAGGTCATCTTCGACATCGACTACCGCCCGAATCTCTGGGGGCTCGCCGGTCATGCCGCCGGCGACGCGCGCTACATCGCCTCGGCGGAGGTGTCGGCCCATCTCCGTCCGGTGCTTGCCGAATGCGATCTCATCGTGGGCACGGAAGAGGAGGTGCTGATCGCTTCCGGCGAGACCGACCTGCTGGCCGCGCTGAAGACGATCCGCGCCGCCAGCCCGGCGGTGATCGTGCTGAAGCGCGGCCCGATGGGCTGTATCGTCTATGACGGGCCGATCACGGATATCGAAACCGGCATCGTCGGCCGCGGCTTCCCGATCGAGGTGTACAACGTGCTGGGCGCCGGCGATGCCTTCATGTCCGGGTTCGTGCGCGGCTGGCTCCGCGGCGAGCCGCACGCGATTTCCGCTACCTGGGCCAATGCCTGCGGCGCCATCACCGTCTCGCGGCTGATGTGCTCGCCGGAGAACGCCACCTTCGAGGAGCTGCAATACTTCCTCAAGAACGGCAGCCCGTATCTCGCGCTCCGCAAGGACCCGGCGCTGAACCATATTCACTGGGCGACCACCCGGCGTGGCGACTATCCGGTGATGATGGCGCTCGCCATCGACCACCGCGCCCCGCTGGAAAGCCTGGCGGCTGATGCCGGCGCTAACGACGACCGCATCGGCGCGTTCAAGCGGCTGGCCGTCGAGGCTGCGGCGCGCGTCGCGCAAGGCCGGCCAGGCTTCGGCGTGCTCATCGACGACAAGCACGGCCGTGAGGCGATCTTCGCTGCGGCTAGGCATCGCCTGTGGATCGCCAAGCCGGTGGAGGAGCCGGGCTCGCGTCCGCTGCGTTTCGAATTCTCGCAGGACGCCGGGTCGCGGCTCGTCGAGTGGCCGGTCGACCACACCATCAAGTGCCTATGCTTCTATCACCCGGACGATCCGGCCGAGCTGAAACAAGAGCAGAGCGAGAAGCTCCGCGCGCTTTACGATGCAGCGCGCAAGATCGGCCGCGAGCTGCTGATCGAGATCATCGCCGGCAAGAATGGGCCGCTCGGCGAAGATACCGTCGCCCGCGCGCTCGCCGAGATCTACGCGCTCGGCATCAAGCCCGACTGGTGGAAGCTCGAGCCGCAGGCCTCGCGCGCGGCGTGGGCGGCGATCGACCGCGTCATCCGCGACAACGATCCGTGGTGCCGCGGCGTCGTGCTGCTCGGTCTCGATGCCCCGGCAGCGGCGCTGGAAGCGGCATTTGCCGCGGCCAAGCCGGTGCCGAGCGTCAAGGGCTTCGCCGTCGGGCGCACCATCTTTGCAGATGCCGCCAAGGCGTGGTTCGCTCGCCGGATGAGCGACGAGGAAGCCATCGACGACATGGCCTCGCGCTTCGCTGCGCTGACCAACGCCTGGACGAAGCTCGGCCAACCACAAGTCGCCTGAAGCCATGCGCGCAGGCGGGAGGAGCACATGACGAAGACGGTCCGTCTGACCATGGCGCAAGCCATTGCATCGTATCTGGCCCAGCAGATGACCGAGATCGACGGCCACAGGCTGCCCATCTTCGGCGGCGTCTGGGCGATCTTCGGCCACGGCAACGTCGCCGGCCTCGGCGAGGCCCTCTACCAGGTGCGCGATCGCCTGCCGACCTTCCGCGGCCAGAACGAGCAGACCATGGCGCACGCGGCCATCGCCTATGCCAAGGCGAGCTTCCGCCGCCGCATGATGGCCTGCACGACGTCGATCGGCCCGGGCGCCACCAACATGGTCACCGCTGCGGCGCTGGCGCACGTCAACCGCCTGCCGCTGCTGCTCCTGCCCGGCGACGTGTTCGCCAATCGCGCGCCCGACCCGGTGCTCCAGCAGGTGGAAGATTTCGGCGATGGCACCGTGTCGGCCAACGACTGCTTCCGTCCGGTGTCGCGCTACTTCGACCGGATCACACGGCCGGAGCAGATCGTCCACGCGCTGGAGCGCGCCATGCAGGTGCTGACCGACCCGGCCGCGTGCGGTCCGGTGACGCTGGCGCTCTGCCAGGACGTGCAGGCGGAAGCCTTCGACTATCCGGAGTCATTCTTCGCCGAGCGGCTTTGGCTGCCGCGTCGTCCCGAGCCGGACAAGCGCGAGCTCGCCGCGGCGATCGACGCCCTCAGCGCGGCGAAGCGCCCGATCATCGTCGCCGGCGGTGGCGTTCTCTATTCGGAAGCGACCGAGACTCTGCGCGCCTTCGCGGCAGCGCACGACATTCCCGTCATGGAAACGCAGGCCGGCAAGTCGTCCCTGCCGCACGTCCATCCGCTCAGCATGGGTGCCGTCGGCGTCACCGGCACGTCGGCATCGAACGTGCTCGCCGCCGAAGCCGACGTCATCCTAGCGGTCGGCACGCGGCTTCAGGATTTCACCACCGGCTCGTGGGCGCTGTTCCGCGACACACGCGCTCGCATCGTCGCGCTCAATGTCCAGCCATACGACGCCGGCAAGCACGAGGCGCTGACGTTGGTCGCCGACGCGAAGGTCGGCCTCGAGGCGCTTTCCCGGGGCCTCGGCGCGACGAAAGCGCCGGCCGAATGGGCGCAGAAGGCGAAGGCGGCGAAGGCCGCATGGCTCAAGGATGCGGCCGCCGTGACCGCGCCCAGCAATGCGCTCCCGTCGGACGCGCAGGCGATCGGCGCCGTGCAGCGCGCCCGCGGCGACAAGGCGATTGTAGTCTGCGCCTCGGGTGGCCTGCCGGGCGAATTGCACAAGCTCTGGCAGCCAACCTTTCCGGGCAGCTACCACCTCGAGTACGGCTACTCGTGCATGGGCTACGAGATCGCCGGCGGCCTCGGCGTGAAGCTGGCGAGGCCCAACGCTGACGTCATCGTTATGGTCGGTGACGGTTCGTACCTGATGGCGAATTCGGAGCTCGCCACCGCCGCGATGCTGGGCGCCAAGATCACGGTCGTCGTGCTCGACAACGGCGGCTTCGGCTGCATTAACCGGCTGCAGATGGCGACCGGTGGGGCGAACTTCAACAACCTGTTCCGCGATACGCGGCACGAGATCCTGCCGGAAATCGACTTTGCTGCGCACGCGGCCGCACTTGGCGCCAAGGCGCAGAAGGTGTCGTCGATCGCGGAGCTCGAACAGGCCCTCGCATCGACGCGCGATGAGAAAGGTCCGGTCGTGATCGTCCTCGAGACCGATCCTCTGGTGACGACAGCCGCCGGCGGCGCTTGGTGGGATGTGGCAGTGCCGGAAGTCAGCGCGCGCGCCGAGGTGCGCAAGGCGCGCGAGGCCTACGAGGTCGCGCTGAAACAGCAGCGCGTCGTCGCCTGATATCGCGAAGCAGGACACAGCCATGAAAGCCAAACTGGGCATGTCGCCCATCGCCTGGTGGAACGACGACCTCGCCGAGCTCAGCGACGACGTTTCACTCGAGGAGTGCCTGCGGCAATCCCGCTCCGCCGGCTTCACCGGCATGGAGATGGGCCGCCGCTTTCCCAAGGACCCGGCGGTTATGCTGCCCATCCTCAAGGCCGCCGACGTCACACTCTGCGGCGGCTGGTTTTCCGGCACGCTGGTCAACGAGGATATCGCGGCCAATCAGGACCGCATCCTCCCGATGATCGCGCTGTTCAAGGCCGTCGACGCGCCCTGCATCGTCTACGGCGAAGTCGGCCGCTCCATCCAGGGCGATCGCAGCAAGCCGCTCGCCACGAAGCCAAAGCTTTCCGACAGCGAGATGAAGGCCTACGCCAAGAAGGTCACTGCCTTCGGCGAGTGGTGCGCGGCGCAAGGCATGCCGCTCAGCTATCACCACCACATGGGCGCGGTAGTCCAGACCGAGCCGGAGCTTGACGCCTTCATGGCCGCCTCCGGTCCCGGCATCCCGCTGCTGCTGGACGCCGGCCACCTTGCCTTCGCCGGGGGCGATGTGCTCCGCGCCATCGACAGGCACCACGCTCGCATCACCCATGTCCACGTCAAGGACATCCGCCGCCCGGTGATCGACGGGCTCGATCCCACCCGGCAGTCGTTCCTCGACGCCGTGGCGCTTGGCGCCTTCACTGTCCCCGGCGACGGCTCGCTCGATTTCGGCGCCATCGTTCGGCGCTTTGCCGACTACGGCTATGAGGGCTGGTTCGTCGTCGAAGCCGAACAGGACCCGAAGAAGAATCCGCCGCTCAGGATGGCCGAGGTCGGCCACAAGGAGCTGATGCGCGTCATGACCGCCGCCGGCTACACCGTCGAGACACAGGGCTTCCCCCATGGCTGAGCTGCTCCTCAAGCCCAACGGAAAAAGCGGCCGCGTTCAGCACATCACGCCGGCGAGTGCCGGGTGGAAATACGTCGGCTTCGACCTCTACCGCCTGGCGCCCGGCGAGAGAGCAGGCGCGCCGGCCAGCGACAGCCGCGAGGTCTGTCTCGTGTTCATTTCCGGCAAGGGCCGGGTGAGCGCCGGCGGCCACGATTTCGGCGAGCAGGGCGGGCGCAGCAGCCCGTTCAGCGGCAAGCCGCACTCCGTATATGTGCCGGCGGGCAATGATTGGTCGGTCACGGCCACCACCGCCTGCGAGGTCGCGGTGTGCTCGGCGCCGGGGGAGGCGCGCGGGCACTCGCCGCGCGTCATCGGTCCGGACGACGTCGGGCAGGAGACTCGCGGGCGCGGCACCAACACGCGCTACGTCACCAATATCCTGCCGGAGTCGGAGCCGGCGGATTCGCTCTTGGTGGTCGAGGTCATCACGCCAGGCGGGCACACCTCGTCCTATCCGCCGCACAAGCACGATACGAACGACCTGCCGCGCGAGAGCCTGCTCGAGGAGACGTACTATCACCGGCTCAACCCGCCGCAGGGCTTCGCCTTCCAGCGCATCTACACCGACGACCGCTCGCTCGACGAGGCGGTGGTGGTGGAAGACGGCGACGTGACGCTGGTGCCGCGCGGCTACCATCCGGTCGCCGCCGTCCACGGCTACGATCTCTACTACCTCAACGTCATGGCCGGCCCGGTGCGCACGTGGAAGTTCCACAACGCACCCGAGCACCAGTGGATGCTGGCAGCCGCCCGCTAGCCCAGCACTTCCTTCACGGTCACTGTCCGCTTCTCCTTGACCGAGCGCAGCGCCGCTTCGGCGAGTACCAGCGCTGCCAGCCCGTCCGCCCCGTCCGGCTTGCCCGGCGTCTTCGTGTTCACCGCCGTGATAAATGCGGCAATCTCGTTGGCGTAAGCGGCGATGTAGCGGGTCATGAAGAAGTTATGGAGGGGCGGGCGCGTGAAGCCCTTGCTGCCCGCTACCTCGATCGACACGGCGCGCTGGTTCTCCGCCGATACCATGCCCTTGGAGCCCAGCACCTCGATGCGCTGGTCATAGCCGTAGGTGGCGCGGCGCGAGTTCGAGATCGCGCACTGTTGCCCGGTGCGCGTCGTCAGGATGACGCTGACGCTGTCGTAGTCGCCGTGCCTGCCGATCTCCTTGTCGACCAGCACCGAGGCCTCGGCCGTCACCGACACCGGCTCCGCGCCCAAGAGAAACCGCGCCATGTCGAAATCGTGGATCGTCATGTCGCGGAAGATGCCGCCCGAGCGGTCGATGTATTCGTAGGGCGGCGGACCGGGGTCGCGTGAGGTGATGTTGACCATCTCGACCTTGCCCACGGCGCCGTCGTCGATCGCCTGACGGACTGCCTGGAAGTGCGGGTCGAAGCGGCGATTGAAGCCGACCATCAGCAGCGCCTTGGTCTCCGCCACCACGGCCAGGCATTGCCGGACGCGCGCGATCGAAAGGTCGATCGGCTTCTCGCAGAAGATCGCCTTGCCGGCGCGCGCGAACTTCTCGATCAGGTCGGCGTGCGTGTCGGTGGGCGTGCAGATGATGACCGCATCGATGTCCTTCGCCGCGGCGATCTTGTCGATCGTGCGGATCTCGGCGCCGTAGGCCGTCGCGATTTCCTTGGCCGCCGCGGGCATAGCATCGGCGACCGCGACCAGCTTGGCGTCGGGGTTGCTGCCGACGGCGCGGGCGTGGACCTTGCCGATACGGCCGGCGCCGAGAAGACCGAAACGAACGCTCATGTGCATTGACCCCGTTCAGGAAGCGGTGCGAAGCGCCGCGATGGTTGCGATGGAAAGGTGGATGGTGCCCGGATGCCCTAGACGAACGCGGCCGCGCCCTCGACGCCCTGGTTGACGCCGGTGATCAGCGAGACGATGTCGTTGCCCGTCGTCTTGTCGCGGTCGACGGCGCCGACGATGCGCCCGCGGCGGAAGACCCAGATGCGGTCGACGAGATCGAGCACCTGGCGGAGGTTGTGGCTGATCAGGATGAGGGGGATGCCGCGCTGCTTCAGCGTGCGGATGATGTTCTCGACCTGGGCGGTCTCCTGCACGCCAAGCGCCGCCGTCGGCTCGTCCATGATGATCAGCTTGGAGGCGAAGCTCGCGGCGCGGCTGATGGCAACGCACTGCCGCTGGCCGCCAGACATGTTTCGAATTTTGTTCTTGAGGTTCGGTATCTTGACGCCGGTGGTGCGCAGCACCTCGGTCGCATGGGAAAGCATCTTGCGCTCGTTCAGGAAACTGAACGGACCGAGATTGAAGTAGCGCTCCTCGCGGCCGAGGAAGAGATTTGCCGGCACGTCGAGATCGTCGGCCAGCGCCAGGTCCTGGAATACCGTCTCGATGCCGACCTCGCGCGCCGCGATCGGACTGGTGAATTCGACCTGCTGGCCCTCGAAGAAGATCTTGCCGGTGTTCGGCTGCTCGACGCCGGTGATCTGGCGCACGAACGTCGATTTGCCAGCGCCGTTGTCGCCGACGATGGCGATGTGCTCGCCATACCTCAGTTCGAAGTCGGCGCCCTCAAGGGCGCGCACGCCGCCGTAGTGCTTGGTCAGGTTCTCCGTGCGCAGGATGATGCCGTCGCTGCTGCGGGCGTTGCCGGTCGTGGTGTCGGTCATTGGCTCACCTCACATGCGTGCGCGGCGGCGCTGGCGATAGACGTCCTGCACGACGGCGCCGACGATGATCACGCCCTTGATCATCTCCTGGTAGAAGGCGTCGATGCGCAGGAACGTGAAGCCGGAGATGATGACGCCGAAGATCAGGGCGCCGAGCACGGTGCCGATGATCGAACCGCGGCCGCCGTACAACGAGGTGCCGCCGATGACCGTCATGGCGATGGCGTCGAGCTCGTAGCCGAAACCCATGCCCGCCTGCGCCGTAAGATTGCGCGACGAGACCACGATCGCGGCCACGCCGGCGAGCACGCCGGCGATCGTGTAGACGAGGATCAGGTGGTGCTCGACGTTGATGCCGGAGACGCGGGCAGCGCGCTCGTTGGAGCCGATCGCATACGTGCGGCGGCCGTAGAGCGTGAACTGCATGATGACCTGGAAGATCAGCGCCAGCACGATGAAGATGATCACCGGGCGGATGCCGGCGCCGATGGCGACGTAGCTCGGCGTCGGGAACGAAACCGGCTGGCCTTTCGTGTACCAGTCGGCGACACCGCGGGCGCTCACCATCATGCCGAGCGTGGCGATGAACGGCGGGATCTTCGTGTAGGCGATGATCATCCCGTTGATCAGCCCGGCGGCGAGGCCGCAGGCGAGGCCGACGAGGATCGGGACGATAACCGGCAGGTCGGTCAGGCTCGGATAGACGGCGCGGGCGTAGGTGCTCACCTGCGCGAAGCTCATGGTGATGATGGCGGCGGCGCTGACCACCGAGCCCGACGAAAGGTCGATGCCGCCGGTGATGATCACTTGCGTCACGCCGACCGCGACGATGCCGACGATCGAGACCTGCAGGATCATGATCTGCAGGCGCGCGGGGTTGAGGAGGAAGCTCCGGTGAATCAGAATCCAGCCGAGCACCTCGAAGATCGCGGCGATGATGACGAGGCCGACGAGGACGTTGACCTCGGGCGGCCACGGTCGCCGGTGTGTTGTGGCTACGTTCGCGTCGTTGGCGGTCGCTGCCTCAGCCATCGCGTCCCTCCACCAGCGGGCCTCCCGCCGGCCTCCCATTCAGGCTTGGTCGCCCTTTGCCCGAGTATGCACCTTGCCTCGGCTGATTTCGAACGACGCGCCCCGATGACGTCGTTTGCCTCGCCGAAAAGCCGGAGGCGGCGCGAAACAGGGCGCCGCCTCCGGTCAAGCGCGGTGAAGACTAGTTCTTGGCCAGGAAGTCCTTCACGTTGTCCGGCGTCACGAGCTTGAAGGGCACCCAGACCGCCTTGTCGGTCTTGCCACCCTTGGCGAGCGTCAGCGCGGTATCGACCGCACCCTTGCCCTGGCCCGCGGCGTCCTGGAACACCGTCACCTTGAGGTCGCCGGCCTGCATGGAGGCGAGCGCCTCCTGGGTTGCGTCGACGCCGCCGATGATCACCTTGGAGGTGTCGATGCCGGCCGACTTGAGGGCCTGCAGCGCACCGAGCGCCATCTCGTCATTGTTGGAGATGACGGCATCGAACGGCGTGCCGGCCGTGATCCAGTTGGCCATCAGGCTCTGCGCCTGGTCGCGCTGCCAGTTCGCCGTCTGCAGGTCGATGATCTTGATGAAGTTGCAGTCGGGCGTGGCGATCACGTCCTTGACGTCCTGGGTACGCTGCTGGGCGGCCTGGTTGTTGAGCTGGCCTTCCATGACGTAGACGTTGGCGCCGCTGCCCTTGCCGGCATCCTTCAGCAGCTTGCAGATCTGCTTGGTTTCGAGCGTGCCCGAATCGCTTTCGTTCGAACCGACGAAAGCCTGGTTGCCCGGCAGCTGGTCGAGGTTCACCGGCTGGCGGTTGACGTAGACCAGCGCGATCCCGGCATCGGCCGCGAGCTTGCTGATCGCCGTCGTCGAGTCGGTGTCGACCGGGTTCACGATGATCGCGTCGACCTTCGAGGCGACGAAGTTCTGCACCTGGCTGAGCTGGGTGTTGACGTCGTTGTTGCCGTCTTCGATCTGCACCGACACGTCGGGCAGGGTCTTGGCGTAGGCGTCGAGGCCGTTGCGCAGCACGGTCAGGAAGTTGTCGTTGAACTGCGCCATGCTGACGCCGATGTTGGTGGCCGAAGCGCTGCCGGCCATTCCGGCGCTCGCCAGAAGGGCGGCGGCAAGGCCCATGAGTACGCGTTTCTTCACGGTATTTCCTCCCTTTTTCGGCGTCCGGTTACGCCTGATCTTTGGTCCGGAGCGGCTCCCGGTCTCTCGGTTCCGGAAGCCTCATTCACACGATGCGCGTCGTCAGGCCGCGAGGCTCAGAATCCGCGTACCGATGAAATCCATGCTGGCGCGGAGCGCCGCCGCCGGATCGGGCAGGGCGCGCAATTCCTCGGCGAAGGGCTCGAACGAGAATGGCCCGTGGTAGCCAGCGGCGCGGAGGGCGTGGATCTGCTCGACGTTTCCAAGCCGATCCTTGGGGCCGACGAGCACCCGGTGCTTGTCGCGCATGTCCTCGACCTTGAGGCTCTGATCCTCGACGCCGGAGATGTGGACGAGGCCGGTGAGGGCGGGAAACGTCTGCGGCTCGCCGGCGAGATGGTGATGGAAGGTGTCGTGGACGAGCTTGAAGTCGCCGCCGACGGCATTGATCGCGGCCGCCGCCTCGCTCTTCTTGCGGAGCGAGCAGATGGTGAAGCCCAGAGGCTCGACCAGCCCGATAAGGCCGCGGTCGCGCAGGATCGGCTTCAGCCCGCGAAGCGCCGTTTCGGCGTTCTTCTGCCGCTCGCCGTCGCCGTGGCCGGTGCCGTCGTTCACCGGCACGAGGATGATCGCGCGGGCGCCGCAGCTCCGCGCGTAATCGGCGAGCGCGATCGCCTCCCGCTCACGGGTGGCGTTCCACTCGTTGAAGCGCTGGAGCGCGTTGATGGTGATGATCGTGACGCCGGCCTTTTCGGCCGCGGCCTTGACGGCGGCGGGCGCGGTGCCGTCGAGGATCGGCTTCCCGGCGATGTCGTTGCGGATTTCGACCTCGGCCAGGCCGAGGCTGCGGGCGAGGGCGAAGAACTCCGCAAGCCCAAGCTGCGGCGCGGCCATATGGTTGAGCGCGAAACGCAGTTTGGCTGGCGTTGCCAAGGCCGTCCCTCCCAGTGTCGCCGGCGTTTCTTTTGCGGCTTTGAGGCCGACGGCCGGTCAACTGGCTGATGAAATGGCAATTCCGTCTTGTTGTCAACGAGGAATGTTTATTCCATTTTTCGCTTTTCCCGTAGTACTCACCTCGGGGATTTCGGCCTTCTCAGCCGCCCATGATATGAGCGTTGCCGAAACATCCGGAACGTCATGCGGAAAACAGAAAACACCGGCGGCGAGTCGCGAAACAGGGCGCGTGATAACCGCCACCCGACGGAAATCGATGTCGCCGAGCGGGCGGGCGTTTCGCAATCAGCGGTCTCCCGCGCCTTCACAGCGGGCGCAAGCATCGCGATCGAAACCCGCGCCAGGATCCTCGAAGCGGCGAAGGCGCTCGGCTACCAGCCGAACCTAATCGCCCGCTCGCTATCGACCAAGCGCTCCAACATCGTCGGGCTCGCCATCAGCAGCCTCGAGAATCCGTTCTACGCCCAGGTGGTGAAGGAGCTGTCGGAGCGGCTGAGCGCGACCGGCCGCTACATCCTCATGTTCGCGGCCTCGCCGGGCGAGGCGGCCGACCCACGGCTGGAGACGTTCCTGAGCTACCAGATCGACGCGCTCGTCCTGACGGCGACCTCGCCCTCGGAAGCGCTGGTCGCCCACTGCCGCAAGAGCGGCGTGCCGATCGTGCTGATCAACCGCGAGACGAAAGTCGCCGGCGTGTCGACGGTGCGCGGCGAGAATCGCCGGGCAGGGGAAACGGTCGCAGCGTTTCTCATCGCCGGTGGCCACAAGCGATTCGGTTTCATCGGCGGCACCGCGGTGTCGACCGTCAGCCGCGCGCGCGAAACGGCGTTCTCCGAATTCATGGCTTCGCGCGGCCATGAGGTCATCACGCGCTACGGCGATTACACCTTCACCGGCGCGGCCGAGGCGGCGCGCACGCTGCTCAGTCTGCCGAACCGGCCCGACGCCATCTTCTGCGCTTCCGACTACATGGCGTTCGCCACTCTCGATGTCGCCCGGCGCGAGTTCGATCTGTCGATACCGCGCGATCTTTCCGTCGTCGGCGTGGACGACGTCGCCGAGGCCAGCCACGCCGCCTACGATCTCACCACGTTCTCCCAGCACCCGGCCGAGCTTGCCCGCGAGACCATCGCGATCATCGATGCCCAGATCGCGAGCAAGCGGCCGCGGGCGGAGCGGCGCGCGGTGCGCGGCGAACTCATCGTGCGAAGCTCGGCCCGGCTTCCCGAAACCGGCATCACCGAAGCCGGAAATCACCGCGTCTGGGACAGTGAGCAGCATTGAGGCATTTTGCCCGAAATTAGTGCTTGCATGCGTATGCAGGCGCGGTTAGTGCATGCGTATGCAAGACAGCGCCCTCGACACCCTTTCACCCCGCGAAAACCTCACCATTGGCGAAGCCCGCCTATGGCGCAATTTTGACGCGCGGACGCTCTATCAACTCGCGCTTCGGCGCGGCGAGGGGCGGCTGACACGCGACGGCGCCATCGCGGTGGACACCGGCGAACACACCGGTCGCTCGCCGAAGGACAAGTACATTGTCCGCGACGAGACGACGGAAGAGAACGTCGACTGGCGCACCAACCTGGGGATGCCGCGCGCGGCGTTCGAGCGGCTGAAGAACGACGTCGTGCAGCATCTGCAGGGCCGGCAGCTCTTCGTGCAGGAGCTGTTCGCCGGCGCTGATCCCGTCCACCAGATCGGTGTCACGGTCTACACCGAGTACGCCTGGCACGCGCTGTTCATCCGCAACCTGCTGATTCGCGAGGCGGCCGATCGTGCCGGCGGGGAGCAGCGCCAGCTCACGATTCTCGCCGTGCCCAGCTTCCGCGCCGACCCGCAGCGCTACGGCATCCGCTCGTCAACCGTCATCGCCTGCGATTTCACCGAAGGTGTCGTCATCATCGCCGGCACCAGCTACGCCGGCGAGATGAAGAAGGCCGTCTTCACGTACCTCAACTACATTCTGCCCGAGCGCGGCGTCATGCCGATGCACTGCTCGGCCAACGTCGGCCGCGACGGCGATGTTGCGGTCTTCTTCGGCTTGTCCGGCACCGGCAAGACGACGCTGTCGGCGAGTGCCGATCGCACGCTGATCGGCGACGATGAGCATGGCTGGGGCAGGGATGGCGTCTTCAATTTCGAGGGCGGCTGCTACGCCAAGGCGATCGACCTGTCGTTCGCGTCGGAGCCCCAGATCTATTCCGCCTCCAATCGTTTCGGCTCGGTGCTCGAGAACGTCGTGGTGTCGGACATCACCGGCGAGCCCAACTTTCACGACGACGGTCGTACCGAGAATACCCGTGCCGCCTATCCGCTGGATTTCATCAGCAACGCCTCGGCCACCGGGCGCGGTCCGCATCCCCGCAACATCGTCATGCTCACCGCCGACGCCTTCGGCGTCCTGCCGCCGATCGCGCGGCTGACGCCCGAGCAGGCGATCTACCACTTCCTGTCGGGCTTCACTGCCAAGGTCAGCGGCACGGAAAAGGGCGTGACCGACCCCGAGCCGACATTCTCCACCTGCTTCGGCGCACCCTTCATGCCGCGCTCGGCGATCGAATACGGCGCGCTGCTCGGCGAGCTGGTGCGGGAGCACAAGGTCAACTGCTGGCTGGTCAATACCGGCTGGAGCGGCGGGCCGTTCGGCGTCGGCAAGCGCATGCGTCTCGATTGGACGCGCGCGCTCCTCGATGCGGCGCTTACCGGCGCCCTCGACGACGCCGAATACCGGATCGACGAGCGCTTTGGGTTCGAGGTGCCGCTCGCGGTGCCGGAAGTTCCGGCGCGCGTGCTCGACCCGCGCGGGACGTGGGCCGATGGCGAAGCCTTCGACCGGCAGGCGCAGCGTCTCGCCAAGATGTTCGCCGACAACTTCGTCAAGTTCGCCAATCAGGTCGATCCGGAGATTCGCGACGCTGGACCGCGCCCGATCTAGCGGGGCCGCCGTCACGGCTGGCCTTTCCGGCGCGGTCATGCTGAAAGAACCGGCGCAGCAGCGTCGGGGCGACAACCTCCATGTACGAAAACGGCATCGTCATCGTCGGCGGCGGGCACGGCGGCTCGCAGGCCGCCGCCAGCTTGCGCAGCGAGGGCTATGACGGGCTGCTCGTCCTGCTGACGCAGGAGCGCGACGTTCCCTACCAGCGGCCGCCGCTGTCGAAAGCGTTCCTCAAGGACCCGAAGCACGAGTTGCTGCCGCTCCGGCCCGAATCCTTCTACGTCAAGCAGAACATCGACCTGCGCCTCGGCGCTGAGGTCGCCGCCATCGATATCCGTCACGGCGCCGTGCGTCTCGCCGATGGCGCCGCCGTTCCCTTCGATCGCGTGGTGCTGGCGACCGGCTCGCGCCCGCGCGTGCCGCCGATCGCCGGGGCCGATCTCGACGGCGTCATGACGCTGCGCAACGCTGCCGACGCGCGCCGGCTCCGCGACCGCATCGGCGCGGCAAACGATGTCGTGGTCGTCGGCGGCGGTTTCATCGGCCTCGAGATTGCCGCGACGGCGCGGCTCCTCGGCCGCACGGTGACAGTGCTTGAAGCTGCCGACCGTCTCATGGGCCGCGTCGTTGCCCCTGCCATCTCGCGCCACTTCCTTGCGCTCCATCGCGGCTGGGGCAGCGACATCCGCCTCAACACGCCAATCGGCACGATCGTCGGCGAGGGCGGCCGGGTCGTTGCGGTAACGACCGCCAATGGCGCCCGCATCCCGGCCGATCTCGTCGTCATCGGCATCGGGGTGGTCCCTAATGTCGAGCTCGGCGCCGCCGCCGGTGTTGCGATCGAGAACGGCATGGTCGTCAACGATTTCATGGAGACCAGCGTGCCGGAGGTGCTCGCCATCGGCGATACCGTCTGCTTCGACCACTGGGAGCTGAACCGGCGCGTGCGGCTTGAATCGGTGCAGAACGCCGTCGATCAGGGCAAGGTCGTCGCCGCGACGCTGACCGGCAAGCGCAAGGCCTATCGCGACGTGCCGTGGTTCTGGTCGGATCAGGGCGACGTCAAGCTGCAGATGGTCGGGCTATCCGGCAGCGCCGACAGCAATGCCGTGCGCGGCGATCCCGAGAGCGGCACGTTCTCCGTCTTCCACTACGCCGGCAACCGCCTGATCGCGGTCGATTCCGTCAATCGGGCCTCCGATCACGTCGTCGCGCGGCGCATGATCGGCGCGGGCATCTCGCCGTCGCCGGAACTGGTCGCCGACCAGGGCGTCGATCTCAAGGCGCTGCTGACCGCGGGTGCCCCGGCCGGCTAGGTGCCCGGTGGTTGCCGGCGAACGCCCCGTCCACCACATAGGGCGAGGCCGATTGCGGCAGCCGGAGCCTTCCACTAGAACGGCGCCCGGCTTTCCCCAACCTTGATCGTCCGCGGCGCTGAGGCGCGGCGGGGCACCGGAGTCCGAAGTGGCGCGCGAGTTCATCTATCACATGCAGGGCCTCACCAAGGCCTACTCGGGCGGCAAGAAGGTGCTGGAGAACATCCATCTCCAGTTCTATCCCGACGCCAAGATCGGCGTGCTCGGTCCGAACGGCTCCGGCAAGTCGACGTTGCTCCGGATCATGGCCGGCATCGACAAGGAATTCATCGGCGAGGCCTGGTTGGCGAAGGGTGCCACCGTCGGCTACCTGCCGCAGGAGCCGCAGCTCGATCCCGAGAAGGACGTCGTCGGCAACGTGATGGAAGGCGTCGCCGCCAAGAAGGCGATCCTCGACCGCTACAACGAACTGATGATGAACTACTCGGACGAAACGGCGGACGAGGCGACGAAGCTCCAGGAACAGATCGACGCGCAGAATCTCTGGGACCTCGACAGCCAGGTCGAGCAGGCGATGGATGCGCTCGGCTGCCCGCCCAACGATTCGCCGATCGCCAATCTCTCCGGCGGCGAGAAGCGCCGTGTCGCGCTCTGCCAGTTGCTGCTCCGCCAGCCCGACCTGCTGCTCCTCGACGAGCCCACCAACCATCTCGACGCCGAGACCGTGCAGTGGCTGGAAAAGCACCTTCGCGAATATCCCGGCGCGATCCTGATCGTCACCCACGACCGCTACTTCCTCGACAACGTCACCGGCTGGATTCTCGAGCTCGATCGCGGCCGCGGCATCCCGTACGAGGGCAACTACTCCGCCTACCTGTCGGCCAAGGCGAAGCGCATGGCGCAGGAGAGCCGGGAGGAGGCCGCCCGCCAGCGCGCCCTCGACGCCGAGCGCGAATGGATCGCGGCGAGCCCGCGCGCCCGCCAGGCGAAGTCCAAGGCCCGTATCCGCGCCTACGACGAGCTGCTCAAGCGCAACGAGGAGCGCGCGCCGGCCACCGCCCAGATCATCATCCCGCCGGGCGAGCGGCTTGGCGACAACGTCATCGACGTCGAGGGCCTGTCGAAGGGCTACGGCGACACGCTGCTCATCGACAACCTCACCTTCAAGCTGCCGCCGGGCGGCATCGTCGGCGTCATCGGCCCGAACGGCGCCGGCAAGACGACGCTGTTCCGCATGATCACCGGGCAGGAGAAGCCCGACGCCGGCACGATCACGCTCGGGGAGACGGTCCACCTCGGCTACGTCGACCAGAGCCGCGACGATCTTTCGCCCAACAAGACGGTGTGGGAGGAAATCTCCGAGGGCGCCGACATCATCAAGCTCGGCAAGCGCGAGATGAACTCGCGCGCCTACGTCGGCGCGTTCAACTTCAAGGGCGGCGACCAGCAGCAGAAGGTCGGCTCACTCTCCGGCGGCCAGCGCAACCGCGTCCACCTCGCCAAGCTGCTCAAGGCCGGCGCCAACGTGCTGCTCCTCGACGAGCCGACGAACGACCTCGACACCGAGACGCTGGCGGCGCTCGAAGATGCGCTCGAGGATTTCGCCGGCTGCGCCGTGGTCATCAGCCACGACCGCATGTTCCTCGACCGGCTGGCGACCCACATCCTCGCCTTCGAGGGCGACAGCCACGTCGAGTGGTTCGAGGGCAACTTCGCCGATTACGAAGTCGACAAGCTCCGTCGCTTCGGCGCAGAGTCGGCCAACCACCATCGGGTCAAGTACAAGCGGCTCACGCGGTAGAGGAGTCCCGTTTGCCATGCCGGGGTTCACCGTCAGGCGTCTCGACGAGGCGACATGGCCCGGCTTCGCTGCCCTGGTGGAGCGTCACAACGGAATCTTCGGCGGCTGCTGGTGCCTGTCGTTCCACGGCGAGGGCAAGCCCGGCACCCTGAGTGTGGCCGATCGCTCGGCCGCCAAGCAAAAACGGGTGCGTGAGGGCAGCGCCCATGCGGCGCTGATCTACGACGGCGATACCTGCGTCGGATGGTGCCAGTTCGGCTCTCCCGACGAGCTCCCGCGCATCAAGAACCGGAAGCCCTACGAAGAGGGCCTCACCGCGCTCCCCACCTGGCGCATCACCTGCTTCTTCGTCGACAAGACGCACCGCCGCCGGGGTGTCGCTGCGGCCGCCCTCGGCGGCGCACTGGAGCAGATCGCGGGGCTCGGCGGCGGCACCGTCGAGGCGTACCCTGAGGATCTGGAAGGGCGCTCGACTTCGCCGACCTTCCTGCATGCCGGCACGCTGGAGATGTTCGAGCGCGCCGGGTTCGAGCGCGAACGCAAGATCGGCAAGAACAAATGGGTAGTGCGCAAGCGCGTGCGGCGCGGCAGGCGCGCGGCCTGATCGCGTCTTCGCCTTCGCCCTTATTCCGGCACTGCGCTCGGCGCCATGCTAGGTTCCTCCTGACCGGCGATTGGCGCGGGCTCCCGGCCCGCGAGACCCGCTGCATTGAGCAGACGAATTCTCGCGGCAACCGGAGTCCCCTCGCATGGCCGGCTACACGAAAGCCGATTGGCTGATTCCAGCCGGGCTGATCGCGCTCGCGTTCATTCCCGTGGCGGCCGGAACGGCACGCCTGGTCATGCTCGCCGACGGCGCCCCGGTCACGCCCGAAAACGCCCGCTTCTTCGCCGCGCCGATCCCGGTCGTGCTGCACATCGTCTCCGTGTCCATCTTCTGCGTGGTCGGCGCCTTTCAGTTTTCGCCCGGGCTCCGCCGCAAGCATCCGCAGTGGCATCGCATCGCGGGCAGGGTGCTCGTGCCGTTCGGGCTGGTGGCGGCCCTGTCGGGCATCTGGATGGCGTCGACCTACGCCATCGTGCCCGCGGATAATTTGCTTCTCCACGTCTTCCGTCTGCTTGCCGGCTCGGGCATGGCGGTGGCGCTGGTGCTCGGCTACGCCGCAGTCCGCCAAGGGAAGATCGAGGGGCATCAGGCGTGGATGCGGCGCGGCTACGCCATCGGGCAGGGCG
Organism: Pseudomonadota bacterium; assembly: GCA_048498575.1. Lineage (GTDB taxonomy): Bacteria > Pseudomonadota > Alphaproteobacteria > Rhizobiales > Kaistiaceae > DASZQY01. The sequence continues at coordinate 5,122 of JBEHXS010000001.1, read as the reverse complement.
CGGGCACGCAGGCGTTCCTCCTCATCCTGCCAAGCACATTGGGCGTCCTCGACGACATGACCAGGGCGCTCCTCATGGGCGCCGCCTGGCTTATCAACCTCGGTGTCGCCGAGTGGCTGATCCGCCGGCGGCGTCAGAGCCGGCGGTTGGCAGCGGCCGTGGCCTGAATCGGGTGGTCGGGCGATCCTCAAACACAAGAAGAGCGAACATGCCGATAACAGCCGCAACTCTCATCCGCTGGGCGGGCGTGTCCGCCATGCTGGCCGGCATCTGCTACGTGATCGTCGGCGTCTTTCATCCGCTCAACATTCCGCAGTCCGTCACCACGTCGCGCTGGATAATCGTCCACGTCTTTGCCATCGCCATGTCCTTCTTCGGGTTGCTCGGGATGGCCGGCCTCTATGCCAGGCAAGCGGAAAAGACCGGGTGGCTCGGTCTCGCCGGCTATCTCCTGCTCAGCCTCTGGCTCGCCCTGATCCTGGGCTTCACCTTCGTCGAGGTCTTCATCCTGCCGGTCATCGCGGCGACGGCGCCGGCGTTCGTGGCGGGCTGGCTCGGCATGTTCACCGGCACGGCCAGCACGGTCGACCTCGGCGCTCTCCCCTTCGTATGGACGTTGACCGGACCGATCTACATCCTCGGCGGGCTGCTGTTCGGCGTCGCGACGTTTCGTGCCGCCATCCTGCCCCGCGGGGCGGGCATCCTCCTCGCCGTCGGCACGGTGATCGGCCCCGTCGCGATCCTGTTTCCGGCCGAGTACCAGCCCAAGGTGGCGGTGCCGGTGGGGTTGGCGCTGGTCTGGCTGGGCTGGGCGCTGTGGTCGGAGCGGCGAACCGCACGGTCGGTCATCGTAGACGTGGCATGGGAGAAGGGCCCCTGAACCGGTCGGGCTCACGCGGTAACGTCTACTGACACATTTCGGATGGGCGGCACTGTATGGTCCGCCCCCAATGAGTGAAACGCGCTACTGGATCGGTGTCGCCTCGCGCGAGCATGTGCTGCGCGGGGTAGCGGGTGGCTTCTGCCAGCTCAATCATGGCAAGGCCGGTCCCATACGCCGGCTCTCGCCCGGTGATTGGATCGCCTACTACTCGCCCCGCGAATTTATGAGCGAGGGCGAGCCCGTGCAGGCGTTCACCGCGATCGGCAAGATCGCCGACGGCGAGCCATACGTTGGCGAGATGGGCGGTGGCATGGAGGCGACGCGCCGGAACGTCGACTTCCTCAAAGCCAGGGACGCTCCCATCAGGCCATTACTCGATACCCTCTCATTCACGCGCGGCCGCGCTTCGTGGGGCTATGCGTTCCGTCGCGGCAGCTTCGCCATCGACGGGGCCGATTTTCGCCTCATCGCAGCCGCCATGGGGGTTGGCGAGAAGGTCTAATCCGCGAGCAGCCGCACCAGCCGGTTGGTGCGCGTCAGCCGCCGCGCCAGCATGGCGGCGATGCCCTGGTGGAAGCGCAGCCCCGTCTCCGGCATCTCCGCCTGCAGCCGGTCCATGCTGGCGCGCGAAAAGCGCCAGACGACGAGGTCCTGCTCGGCGATGACCGAGGCCGAGCGCTCCTCGCCGAGGTAGAACGCGACTTCGCCGACGATGGCGCCGGGTCCGATCGTCGCCAGCCGTATGGGCGCGTGGTTGGGCGAGACGATCGCCACCGCCGCGTGGCCGGTCTCGACAAAGAAGATGTCGGCCGAGGGCGTTCCCTGTTCGATCAGCCGCGTTCCGGCGGGAACCTCCATGCGTTCGCAGTAAGCGGCGACGGTCGCTGCAAGACGCTCGTCGCCCAGAATGCCGGCCAGCCGCTCGCCCAGCGGGCGGGGTGCATTGGCGACGTAGGCGGGGGCGGTCCGCGCCAATAGTTCGTCCTCGCACCATTTCAGCCCGCCGTCGAAGTCGGCGAAGAAGCGGATCGGCGAGCCTTCGCCGATCTCCAATCCGCCGCGCAGCATGCTCGCCCGCGTCGTTTCCGAGACGCCGGTGAAGACGATGGCGAAGTCCTCGCGGACGGCGGTCTGGCTCAGCCGTATGAAGCTCAGCACCGTCGAGGAATCGACGCCGGTTACGCGGCGAAAGTCGATGACGACGAAATCCGTGCGGCCTTCGCTTGCGGCGGCCGCCTTGCTCTCGACGCGCTGGCGCAGCCGCTCCGCCGTGCCGAAGAAGAGAAATCCCTGCAGCCGCATGATCAGGATGGCGTCGCCGTGGCGCTGCAGCGTCTGCTCGCGTTCTTCGGAGACGTCGACACTGCTCTGGTAGTCGCGCCCGGTGACCAGCATGCGCACGATGTCGACGCGGCCGTACTCGACGACGAAAAGCGCCAGCGCTGCCACCACGCCGACGAACAGGCCCCAGGCGAACCCCGCGATGGCGATGGCAAGGAAGATGAAAACGACGATGGCGTACTCCCAGCGCGAGAGGCGCGCGTAGGAGCGGTAGCCCCACTCGATCAGCAGCGAGGCGCCGGTCCACACCAGCATGGCGCCGAGCAGCGGCGTCGGCACAAGGCTGAGCACGGCGCTGCCGAACACAAGCGCGACGAGGCAGGTCAGCGCCACGATCAGGCCGACCAGCCGCCCGCGCCCGCCGAGGCGCCCGGCGAGAAATGTCAGCGACAGCGAATGGAAGCCGGGCAGGCCGCCGCCCAGTCCGGCAAGAATGTTGGCCGCGCCGATGGTGCGCAGCTCGTTGTCGAGGTCGAGGTCGCGCTTCTCGGCGAGTTCGATGCTGGTCGCGTTCATCAGCAGCGCGACGATCGTGAGCACGATCGCCGACGGCAGGTATTCGAGTGCGGGAAGGACCGCCGGCCAGTCGGCGTGCGCCAGGTCGCCGGGCATGATCGGCGGCCAGAGATGCGTGGCGCCGGGGAGGGCGATCAGCCAGCCGGCGGCGCGCAGCCAATCCGGCGTCAGGTGGTTGAACGCGGCGACGGCGTTGAACAGCACCAGCGCCGCGGCGACGGTCGCCGGGAATACCGCACGCGCCTTCGTGAGCTGCCCGAGGGCGAGCATCAGGGCCATGAACGCCGCTGCAGCCACCAGCTTGGCGATGAGCGCGCCGTCCGGCTTCAGCAACGCTCCCGCGATCGGCTGGCCTGCGATCACGTCGAGTCCGCCGCGCAGCACCAGCCAGCCCGAACCGGCGAGGAAGCCCGCGATCACCGGAAACGGCGCAAAGCGGATGAAGCGTCCAAGATGGAACGCGCCGAGGAGGAGCGCCGCGCCGGCGGTGATGATCGTGGACAGCGCCACGGCGACCGTGACCGTCGCCAGCGCCGACGCGCCCGGCAGGCCGGCGGTGGCGGCAGCGACGGCGCCGACGACCGCGGCGAGCGCCACGGTCGAGACGCCCTGCGTCGTCGCCACCACCAGCGGGCTCGCGCTGAACAGCGGCGTGATCGCGCCGACCACCGCGCTGGAAAACAGCGCCATGCCGATGAAGACCGAGGCGAACGCCGGGGCGGAGGCGGCAAGCAGGCTCCCCATGCCGACCGACTGGACGATGGCAACGAGCCCGGCCGTCAGGCCCGCGGCGAGCGTGTGCCAGGGACTGCCTTGGGCGGACGGCTGAGCGGTCTGGGTCATCAGGACGGCGAGGCGGGGAAGCATCAACTCCCGCGCAGTATGACACGCAGACGACAGTCTGATGGCGGACGCTCAGCCCGCCCACAGTTCAAGCGAGCGCCGCGTCGTAAGCCCTGGCGTAGCCGGCGACGAGGGCGGCCCGGTCGGTGCCGTTCACGATCCGCCGCGCGCCGCGCCAGTCGGCCTTCCCGTCGTGGAAGTAATCCGCGAGCCCGGCGCCCGTGAAGCTGCCGGCGATCATCCCGTGAAACAGGATCTCCGTTGCCGGGCCGATCTCCAGTGCCCGATCCGGAAAGCGTACGAGATCGACGCAGACGATCGGCTCCATCGCGGCGTAGTTGTTCTTCCACGTCAGTTGCACGAAGCCGCGACCTGAATACCGCACGCCGTCGCCGGGCTCGGTGTTGCCCATGCGCCGCGCCAGCGCCGGGCGCTCGCCCGCGATGTCGTACATGCGGGTGAGGTAGGCCTCGCCGCCTGCCTCGCGAATCGGCTGCAGCGCGCGGCCGGTCTCGTGATGGGCTGTTCCCAGCGCATAGGCCAGCCAGCGGCGGTCGGCGGCGGCGTGGTCGCGCTCCCAGCCGTCGAGGAGGGCGTTCAGCCCATCCACCTGGCCTTGTTTCAGGGCCCCGTCGAACAGCGGGTGGCGGATACGGTCGAAAAAGGTGCGTCGGTCGATCATGCCGGGAAGAGTGCGCGGCATTTCCGCGGCGGGGATTATCCCGGCGCTTATCCCCGTTGCCGGACGCTCTCGCGCCGCCTAGGAAGACGGCCATGGAACAGGTCGCGCCCATGACCGTGCCGCGCCGCACCCTCAAGGCGGAAGTCGTCGGCGTTTACGCCGGAGGCGATCCCGAAGGCGTCGAGTCGGTGGCGGTGCCCGAGCTGCGGCTGACACTCGCCGGTGTCGAAGGCGATCGCCACCTCGGCTTCACCCGCAAGGCCGGGTCGCGCGAGCCGTGGTATCCGCGCGGCACCGAGATCCGCAGCGGGCGGCAGGTCACGATCGTTTCCCTCGAGGAACTCGTCGAGGTTGCCGCCGCCATGGGGCTGGCCGAGCTTCCGGCCGAATGGATTGGGGCCAACCTGCTGGTCGCCGGTCTGCCGCATCTTTCCTTCCTGCCGCCGGGCACGCGCCTCTTTTTCCCGAGCAAGGCCGCGCTGGTGGCGGAGGGCAGGAACGCGCCATGCCGCAGCGCCGGCCGTGCGATTGCCGGGCGCTCCGGCAATCCGGCGCACGAACTGATGTTCGCCAAGGTCGCGGTGAATCTCCGTGGCATCGTGGCATCCGTCGAGCGCGCCGGCATCGTAATCGCGGGAAGCGCGATGGACGTGCGCATCCCTGAACAGACGCTCTACGTTTGATGGATACCTGGTCGGCGACGCAGTACCTGAAGTTCGAGGACGAGCGGACGCGCCCGGCGCTTGACCTCCTTTCGCATGTCCCGCCCATCGACGTTGCCACCGCCGTCGATATCGGTTGTGGACCGGGCAACTCCACCGAACTGATAGCGGCACGGTTTCCCGGTGCGCGCATCA